>CBDCGW010000002.1:0-10124 GCA_965216935.1 Acidobacteriota bacterium | reverse complement strand
GACTGGCTCGAGCGCCACCGGGCCGAGCTCGCCATCGATCCGGTGATTCTGGGCGAGCTCCGGTACGGGATTCTCCTGCTGCCGAAGGGCAGGAAGAGACAGCGCCTCGAGGAGTGGTTCGACGCCGGAGTCGGTCGTCTCCACTGCCTGTCGTGGGAGCCGGAAACCGGCCTTCGCTGGGCCCGGCTCCTGGCCGACCTGCGCCGCCAGGGACGATCGATGCCCGTCAAGGACAGTCTCATCGCCGCGACGGCGCTCACGCACGGCCTCTCGGTCGCCACCCGGAACCGGAGAGGTTTCGCGATCGCCGGTCCGCCCCGCCACGCTGTTGGCCCGGAGCAAGGTACCTGCGACATCCGCGCGCAGCGAGGCCGCGGCCACAAGGGCCGCCGAGGATTATCGGGACTGCCCAGCGCCGCCAGGCCTCGGACGCAGGGACGACCTCGTGATACCGGTCCTCGACCGGGTTCCCCATCGCAGGAGGAGGCCGAAACCGAGGCCGGCGAGGAGGACCACGGGCCACCATCGCTGGCTCTCGGGCGAGTGGTAGTGCGTCAGACCCAGGAACTCCGCTACGAACAGTGCTCCCGCCGCGAGCGGAAGGGCGGACCGGGTGACCCGGTGGGCGAGACCGGCAGGCAGGAATCGACGACCGAGACTCTCGACCAGACCACCGACGACGACGGTCGCCAGAACGACCGTCAACCCGAGGAGTGGCAGGAGCCAGATCTTGGTCGGAGCGGTGACCGCACGGCTGTCGAGGCGGAGAAAGATCTCCCAGCAGGCGACGCCCACCCCCAGCGCGACCCAGGCGAGCGGCCTCACTCGGCGATCCTCCTGGTCGAGTCCGGGAGCAGCCCCGGGGCTGGCGGCGTCAGGCGGCACGGCTCACTCCTCGCGGCGCAGGAGAAGGGCCGCGAAGCCCGGAAGGAAGGCGAGAGTCCAGAAGAGAAAGCGAACCGCGTATCCGGTCGAGGCCGCGGCTCCGCCGGTCCAGATTCCCGAGATGGCCCAGAAGGCGAGTCCGGAGACGACCGCCGCCACGACACCCCTGCCTATTGTCACCCTCGGCTCCTCGCGTTCCCCTCGCGCTCGCTGCAGGAAGACGACGAGCACCAGCCACATCAGGATCCAGGTGACGATCAGCGCCGGCAGGTATCCGACGGCGAACGCCAACGGATAGAACAACGCGGAGAGGGCGATACCGGCGGCCGGCAGGCGCAAAAGAAGGAAACGGGTCGCTCCCGGCCGGCCCGCGGCCCACCCGAGCACGAGCGCCAACGCGGCGAACACCACGAGTCCGTGGATCACGCCGGGCAGCACGGCTCCATCGCGGAGAAACTCGGCCCAGATCCAGTCGCCCAACGTCGACAGCGTCCCCAGGAAGGTCGCCGACACCAGGGCGGCACCGGCTCCCTGAAGCGGCCGGCCTCCGTCGCGACTCGTCGATCCGCTCATCCGAGCGACTATTGTGCCAGCCCGTCGCCGAACCCCCGCCACCCGGAGGCCGTACGAGGTTCGATGAGGCGCTTCAGCCCCTGATCGGCAACGGCTTGCTGAAGTACTTCGTCCTCACCGTCGACTACCCGGGCGGAAGAATCTGCCTCGCCGAAGGCTCGACGCCAGTCACCCAGCAGAGCGAGTGAAACGCCGCGTCATCGCGGGGAAACCGGATACCTCAGAGCTCGTCGCGACGCCAGGCACTGGCCAGGCTGTCGGCGTACTCGTTCCAGCGGTTGCCGTCGTGGGCCGCGATCCACTCGAGACGGCAGTGCGGATGGCTGCGATAGAGCGTCAGCAGGCGTTTGACCAGATCGAGGTTTGCCAGTGGGTTGCCCTTGCGCTTCCAACCATTGCGCTCCCAACCCGGAGCCCACTTGGTGATCGTGTCGACGCACAGTCGGCTGTCGCTGTAGACCGTGATCTCGGTGTCCTCCGGCAGCGTATCGAAGGCCGCGATCAGTGCGGTCATCTCCATCCGGTTGTTGGTCGTATCCGGATCGTGACCGTGAGCCTGCTCACGGATCTCGCCGTCCTCGACCCAGACCATGCCCCAGCCGCCGGGACCCGGGTTGGGATGCGAGCCACCGTCGGTGAAGACGCCTGACGCCGGACCCTCGGTGTACTTCTCGAGCACCTGGGCGAGAGGCAGGTTCTCCTCGCGGCTCGCCGAGCTCGTCCGTCGACGCCTCGCCGGCTTCGCGGCCCGCTGCTTGTTCTTTTTCGGCGAGTGCTCGCGGCAGTATCGGGGCGTCCAGCCCCGGTACTTGTCGAGAGCGGACTGCGGAACGTCGAACGAGCTACCGCAGACCGTGCATTCGAATGAGGGCATTGCTCGGGCTCCTGGCGCAGATCAGGGCGCGAGTATCGCCCAAAAGCGGCCTTCGAGCCAGGGGCGTCGAAAGCCCGCCAGGCTCAGTCGTACAGGTAGGTACCCTGCGATTCGATCGCTTCGAGCAGCAGCACCCGTCGAGCCAGCACGGCCTCGACCTCGGCGTCGGTCAGGTACTCTTCGACGACCTCGCGAAGCGTCGCCTCGTCGAGCGCCCTCACCTTCTCGACGAAGCTCCTCGGGAGCCGTTTCATCGGCTTGTCCTCCCCGTACTCGAGCTTCTTCATCGACTTCTTGGTCGAGCGGAAGGCCCGGGTATGGTCGATCAGGATGACCCGCCAGTCCTCGGTGATGAGGACGTTGCCGAGGTGCCGATCCTCGTTGGCGATCAGGTTGTCGAAGGCACGCTGCATCGCCGTCCGACCGTTCCAGTTGGAGATCTTCGGTCCGGGAACCGCGATCTTGTCCTCCTGCTTCTCGCGACCGCTGATCCAGTGGTCGATCCACAGCACCAGAGCGCCGGGCTCCTTCTTGAAGCGTCGCTCGACGGCCGGCGGCACGGCGTTGACGCCGAGATACTTGTCGAGACGGTAGGCGGCGATCTCGCACTTCCAGCACTCCCAGAAACCGCCCTTGCGCCCGACGACGTTCTTCCACACAGCCCGCGTCTCACCGCCGCCGTCACTCAACGTGAGCACCCAGGGACGCGTGACCCCTTCCGACTGCTCCATCTGCTCGGACGCGACGATCTCCGCCGTCGCCAGGAACTCCTCCTGCGCCGGTCTCTCGGCCAACTCCTCGTCCGTGAACTGCGCCTCGACGGGAGTCGCCGCCAGCCCCGCGACGAGCACGACCACCACGAGCAACGGGTAGCGCTCCATGACCAACCTCCTTGTATGGAAAGCCCAACTCTACACGGACCCGGCCTTCCAGAGGCGTTCCTGTCCGCCGCCACATCGGCACGGACTTGCTACCATCCCTCGGCATCACCCAACGACGAAGTTCGAAGGAGCCGATCGATGACGACGGATTTCGATGAGAAGAAGGCCGAGTCTTTCGCCGAAGGGCTGATGGACACGCTCAACAACGGCGCCCTGTGCCTGATGGTCTCCGTCGGGCACCGCACCGGACTGTTCGACGTGATGAGCGAGATGCCGCCCGCCACCTCGCACGATCTGGCCGAGCGCGCCGGGTTGAACGAGCGCTACGTTCGCGAGTGGCTCGGAGCGATGGTGACCGGAGGCGTGGTCGACATCGACCCCGAGACCGGCCGCTATTCGCTCCCGGCGGAGCATGCGGCCTTTCTGACCCGAGCCGCCGCGGCGGACAACATCGCCGTCTTCGGGCAGTACATCGGTATCCTGGGCCAGGTGGAGGACGACATCGTCGAGTGCTTCCACCAGGGGGGCGGAGTCCCCTACGAGAAGTTCCCCCGCTTCCACGAGGTGATGGCCGAGGACAGCGGGCAGTCGGTTCTCTCGTCGCTCGAGTCCCACATCCTCGATCTCGCTCCGGGACTCACCGACCGCCTGAGCGAGGGAATCCGTGTCCTGGATGCCGGCTGCGGGCAGGGACGGATCCTGACGCGCCTGGCCGAGCTCTTTCCCGGCAGCCGCTTCGTCGGCATGGACCTGTCGCAAGAGGCCACCGAGGCGGCTCGCGGACGGGCGGCCGAGAAAGGGCTCTCCAACATCGAGTTCGTCGCCATCGATCTGAGCGACTTCCACGAAACCGCCGATCCCGAGGCGTTCGACTTCGTCACCACGTTCGACGCCATCCACGACCAGGCGAAGCCACTGAACGTCCTCAAGGGGATCCACCGGACACTGCGTGCCGACGGCGTCTACCTGATGCAGGACATCAGCGGCACCAGCCACGTCCACAAGGACGTCGACCACCCGATCGGCACCTTCCTCTACACCATCTCCTGCATGCACTGCATGACCGTCTCACTGGCCCAGGGCGGCGAGGGCCTCGGCGCCATGTGGGGCGAGGAGACGACCCACGAGTACCTCCGGCGTGCGGGCTTCCGCTCGATCGAGACCCATCGCCTGGAGCACGACATCCAGAACAACTGGTACGTCGTCGAAAAGTAGATCCGGCGGTCAGGAGGCCCTGCGGTAGCGCCTCCGGCGCCGGTCGCGGCTCCTCGGCCTGGTCCCCCGCCCGTCCTTCGGCGCTGCCTTGGAGGGCGGACCGCCCCGCTCGGCATGGGGAAACGGGATCGACTCGATACCGTCAACCTGTCGCCGCTGGATCGCCGAGCCCAGTCGCTTCTCGACCTGGGCCACCAGGTCATGGTCTTCGGCGGTCACGAAGGTGTAGGCCTTGCCCTCCCGGTCGGAGCGCCCAGTGCGACCGATGCGATGGGTGTAGGCATCGACCGTGTTGGGCATATCGAAGTTGACGACGTGGGAGACCTGCTGAACATCGATACCGCGGGCCGCGATATCGGTCGCGACGAGGACGTCGAAACGGTGCTCGCGGAACCCCTTCATCGCCCGCTCGCGCTGACCCTGGGACATGTTCCCCTGCAGAGCGACGGCCCTGTGGCCGCTCTTCTCGAGCTGTCTGGCGAGACGTTTGGCGCGGTGCTTGGTCCGCGTGAAGACGATGGCCGAGGTGAACTCGCGCCCCTCGAGGAGACGTCGCAACAGCGGCAGCTTCCGGGTGCTGTCCACCGGGTAGAGAGCGTGCTCGATGGTCGACAGCGGACGGCTGTGCGCCACGTCGACGACATGCGGTGAGCGCAGGACCCGATCGGCGAGACTGCGGATCTCGGGCGGCATGGTGGCCGAGAAGAGGAGGTTCTGCCGATCGTCCGGCAGCGCCGCGAGAACGCGTCGGATGTCGGGCAGGAAGCCCATGTCGAACATGTGGTCGGCCTCGTCGAGGACAACGGTCTCGATGTTGTCGAGGCGCACGTCGCCCTGCTGCATCAGGTCGAGCAGACGGCCCGGGCATGCGACGATGATCTCCGGTCGCGCCCGCAGTGCCGTTCTTTGTCGCCCCACCGGGACGCCGCCGAAGATCGTCGCTACCCTGATGCGCGTGAAACGCGCCAGGTCGCTCATCTCGACACTGATCTGGGCCGCCAGTTCGCGGGTCGGTGCCAGCACCAGGATCCTCGGACCGGGCTTGGGCTGTGCCAGGATGTGCTCGAGCGCGGGCAGCGAGAACGCCGCCGTCTTGCCCGTGCCGGTCTGAGCCAGCCCCAGAACGTCGCGGCCGTCGAGCGCCGCCGGAATCGTCTGCGTCTGAATCGGTCGCGGCTCCACGAAGCCCGACGCGGCGATGCCTCGTCGGAGCAGCGGGTCGAGGTTGAAGTGTGCAAACCCGTCGACAGGTCTTTTTTCGTTCGTGGGTCCTTGATCCTTGGTTGAAGCGTTCATGAGCTTCTCCGGGGCGCATGGACGTCGTCCTGACGGCGCACGGCCACCGTTGTCCTTCCCACACAACAGCGGTAGACAGGGGGTTACTGCGGGGTGGCGTTCACTCGGAGGTCGAGAGCCTGTTGTACGCCGGGCGCCGAAGAGTGTCGGCTAAGTCACTTCAGGAACGCACCTTAGCAGTTTCGGGGAGGCTGGCGCTCGCTTGGCGTCGACTACCGCGCCTCGGTCTGCCAGATCTCGAGCTCGCTCTCGGAATCCCCGATCGGGAAGAGCGCCTGCAGCATGACGCCGGTGCGATTGCGCCAGCTCGCGTGGTCGCCGCTGTCCCATACCTCCCCGCCCATCGGCTCGTAGCCCAGCTCCTCGAGATAGTCCCAGGCCCACTTCGAAGACTGTCTGAAGTCGACGCCCTCGTGCGGACTCACCGTGTCCCAACGCCCCCACTCGAGATAGATCCGCATCGGCGTGCTCTCGGAGTTCTTCTGACCGACGACGTTCTTGATGGTCTCCTTCATGCCGCCTTCGAGAATCCACAGACTCTGAACTCCCAGCGCCCCGAAGGTGTCGGATGCGGCGAAGGCGGTCAGCGTCGCCGAGAATCCTGGAAACGCCATCCCGACCAGAGCGCGCGAGTCCCGGTCGGGCCGGGTACGGAATCGCTCGTCGATCTGCGGCACCACCTGTCCGGCGAGCGCCCCTTGCAGGCCCTGTGCCTGGGGCATCTGGAGAAACGCCACGATCAGGGGCTCGACGGAGCGTCCCACCGCGCGATCGAGCGCCGTCGCCCAATCGCCGGCCTCCAGGGCCTCCGGGTTGATCACGTAGACCACCGGATAGCGGTCGTCGCCGGTCCCATAGCCGGGCGGCAACCAGACAGTCGTCGGAACGGGCAGGGGCTCCGGCGCCTCCTCGCCTTCCGCGGCGGCGGGCTGGACGGACAGCTCGATCGACTCGATGCTGCCGCGGCTCGCGGGCTCCTCCGAGGAGGCAGCCAAACCGGGCCATTCGGGCATGGCGAACCACGACATCTCGACACCCCTGCTGGGATCGCCGAAGGTGAAGTTCATGTCGGGCGCCAGAAGTGTCGACTTGACGACCCGGTCGTGGCTCGGATCGACGCTCGGTTCATAGTCGGTGTAGAACAGGTAGTTGACGCGGGCCCGGGAGTCGAGCTCGGTCGCCCACCACCACAGATCGGTACCCTCGAGACGTTCCATCTTCTCCTCGCGCCGGGCGCCGATCATGTCGCCGGCGACCGCCACGTCGTCGGCCTCTCCGCGCCAGATGAAGATCGCCTCGTCGCCGTCGACGAGGGGCAGCGACCGGCCGTCGAGGAACTCGTCGACCACCGCTGGCGGATCGTCGGCATCCTGCACCCGCTCGGCCAGTCCTGCCAGAGCGGCAGGCAAGCCGATCGCCGCGATCCGCTGAGGCGCCTCGCGCACGATATCGACCCGGGCGATCTCGCCGAAGCTGCGCAGATAGATCGCGCCGTCGTGGTAGCTCGGCGGAGTCCAGGCGAGGTCCTCGAACAGATCGACCTGGCTCGCCTCCGTCCACCCTTCGGGACTGGCGCTACCCAGATGGAGGGTGCCGGTCTTCTGGATGATCGCGAGCTGATCTCCGATCGAGATGATGAAGCCGTCTCCGACCGCTCGCGTCCGCCACAGCATCTCGCCGCTGGTCGGATCGGCGGCGCTCAGGAAGCGGGCCGTGTAGCCGTACACGTGGTCACCCGAGACCGTCGCCGGACTGTAGCTGCGGGTCATCGCCTTGCTGGTGGCGACGCGGGCAGCACCCATGGCGCCATCGACCTCGACCAGCTCGAACACAGCCGATTCGGGGTCGTCGTACTTGACGAAGACACGGTTGTTGCCGATCGGCATCGGAGACGCCGTCGAGCTGCCCATCGCGTTTCTCTCCGCCTCGTGCTCGACGTCCCACAGAATCGTGCCGTCCGCCGGATCGAGCCCCGACAACTTGGTCCGAGTCAGCACCAGCAGCTGCCGGCGTCCCGCGACCTCCGCAATGACGGGAGACTGGGAGCCATAGCCGACGATGTCCTCGATCGATCGCCAACGCAGATCGCCTGTGGAGACGTCGAAGGCGGCCACCGCACCGGCCTCCCCGCCGATCAGGAGTATCACCAGGTCATCGACCACCAGCGGAGAGCTGCCGAAGCCGTAGGTGAGCTTGCCCGAGCCATGATCCGCCACCAGGTCGGTGCTCCAGATCCGGCGGCCGTGGCCGAGATCGAAGGCGGCGAACCGACCCGCCGGATCGAGCATGAAGACCCGACCGCCGGCGATCGCCGGAGTCGATACCGGGCCGTCGTGTGCGCCGTCGTAGCCGGGATAGATCGGACCGATCTCCGCGCGCCAGACCTCGGACCCGGAGACCAGGTCGAGCGCGACCAGGATGTCCTTCTCGCCGTCGGTGAACGCCGTGACGGCCTTCCCGTCGGCGATGGAGATCCCCGAGTAGCCGCTACCCAGAGGCTTCTTCCACGCTAGGCGCAGGGCCACCGGGCCCTCGCCCGGAGGCAGTCCCTCGAGTGCTTCGCCGGTCCCGCGAGGGCCCCGGAAGCTCGTCCAGGAGTCGCCGGCCACGAGTGGCGCGGCGAGCAGGGACAGGATCAGGGTAGATACAACTCCAGCGTTGGCTGCAGACAGTCGAGACATGAGCGGCTCCGAGAGAGGTGGTTTGACGCGGAAGCGTATCCTACGTTCCGGTCTCGAGCACTCGTCGAGCCAGATCTCCACGAAAGCGCGGGCGAACGTGGAGTCTTCGGTGCTGGCCTCGTCGAGCGGATTCCCCCAGCAGAGCCCTTCGCTGTTGGTCCGCAGAATCAGGTCGTTATCGAGTGCGATGTCGAACCGGGCCAGATCGACGACGGTGGAAACAAGCCTGCTCGGGGCGCCGTCTCCCAGGCCTCCCAGGTCCGGCCGAATGGGTCGAGGTCCAGCGATCGATCGCGGCGGAGACCACTCTCGACAATGCTGCTGGCGGACCTGGGCTCACTGCTGAGAGGAGTAGAGGTCGCCCCTAGCCGCTGTCGAGCGCCCCACGCCCCGGGGGCATATCGAACCGGTCCCGGGTACGGCAGTACTCGGTGCCACCCATCCGACCTATGGCGCGCAGGCCGTCCGGGTCCGTATGGAATCCCGCGTCGACGATCCGATCGTCGACATGAACGTGAACCACCCGGCCGATCACCACGTTGCCGCTGCCCTTCTCGCCCGGTGCCGTGCGCACGACCTGGAGCGTTTCACACTCGAAGGCAGTCGGCGACTCCGCCACCCGCGGCGGGCGGACCCTGGCGCTCGAGACAGGTGTGAGGCCCGTCAGGTCGAACTCACTCTCGCCGTAGGGAAGGCCCTCGGCGGCGGCCGCGACCCTGGAAGCGTAGCTCTCGGTCGCCAGGTTGATCACGAACTCCCCGACGCCGCCCTGATCGAGTGGCAGCGCGTTCCTCAGCGTGTCCTTGTCGGTTCCGTCAGGCCGGGTGCCCGGACAGAACAGCAGTGTCATCGGATTCGAGCCGACGCCGCTGAAGAACGAGTAGGGAGCCAGGTTCGGCACGCCGTCCGGCGAGACGGTCGAGACCAAGGCGATGGGACGCGGCACGATGTTTCCGATGAGCAGCTTGTAGCGCTCGCGAATCTCCAGCTCTGCGGGGTCGATCTCCATGGAGAGAGAGTAGACCGAGCCGGACTGGAGGTCGAACGCTCGTCCTGTCGCGCTGACGCGCCAATCAGCCGACGGGGTCGAGAAGGGTCGAGACCGCGGGCCGATCGGCGGGTCCCTTGCTCACGTGGTGGAACCTCACGATTCCGCTCGGATCGATCAGCACGTTGCCGCCGAGCTGATGCACGTCGGTGCCGGGCGCTATGAGCGAGCGGCCGCGTAGCAGGAGTCGTAGGTAGATGCGGATGGCGGCCGGTCCATAGATGTTCCAGGTGGACCCCCGCTCCATTCCGTACCCCCGATAGAGCGAGCGATCGCTGTCGACGAGAAGGGGCCAGGCGAGCTCCGTCTCGCGGACATAGGCCTCGGCCATCGGACCTGCGTCGAACGTGACGACGCAGACGTCGACACCCCGTTCGACGAGTCGCTGCTCGAGCTGCCGCAACTGCGACAGGTGTTCGCGGCAGGGCAGTCAGCCGAGATGCCGATGGAACACCATCAGGAGCCATCGGTTCCGGTAGCGCTCGAGGTCGTGCGTCGCCCCCTGGAGGTCACGGAGCGTGAACGGCAGTGCCGGCCTTCCGGCTCTCGATCTCAAGGTCGGCTCCCTCGCATCCGCCTATCGTCGCACGGAGGACACGCCCTCGCGACCCTTCGACCCGACGGACTTCACGTACACCGTGACGGGGGCCGAGAGCCACTGCTTCGAGTAG
>CBDCGW010000001.1:0-40680 GCA_965216935.1 Acidobacteriota bacterium | reverse complement strand
ACCGAAGAGCAAGCCAGAGAGCAGGTCTGCAACCTGGCGCTCGACGACGAGGAGATCTTCACCGGATACCACATCGAGGAGCTGACGCTCGGCCAGGCGTTCGAGATCTCGTGGAGGGGCACCGGATGAGCAATCGGATCGCGGACTTGAGAGAGGTTGCGAATCAGGACGACTGGAACCTGACCGTCCTGCCCGCGACGATGCGCGATCTTCTCGATTTGGTCTCCGTGGCACGGGCGGCTATCGGACAGACGGACCCGGCGAGGAAAGAGATCTTCGAGCGGGATTTCCTCCAGCGCTACGAAGCCTTCAACGCAGGACAGGGTCGGTGAGCACCGCGGGTATCACAACATGAGATGGCCTCCGTGGCGGGTGCTCCTCCGAGACGTCTTCTGGATCCTGTGCATTCCACCCGCGCTCGTGAATATCTGGCAGAGAGATCTTGACGGAACCGCAGCGTGGGCAGCGCTTGCTTGGATCCTGGCGTCTCACGCCGATGAGGAGCGGCCGTGACTGCCGTCGATCTTGGCCGCGTATCCGATCAGGTCTCGTGGCACCTGGAGGAGATCAGGAAGCTGTTCCGTGACCCCAAGCTCACACTAGTGGTCCGGACCCCCTCCGTGCCTGACGGCGAGTTCATCCTGACTGACGATGAGCTCGCGAAAGTCGTCGCGACGCTCGACAAGCATCGGGACGCGGACCGATGACGAGCATGCAGCGCACCGCGATCGCCAACCACTGCCGGCTCGCCTGCGAGACCATGCGCCCGCGCTTCCACCGACTCGACAGCCAGCTCTCGGTGATCCTCACCGTGAACACGGGCTGGGAGTGAATCGAGATGGGATTCGGCGGGCCGGTCTGGCACGTGAGCGTTCAGCGGCGGGACGGACATAGAGCGACGAAGGCCTGGCTGCGGAAGCGGGCTCGCAGGGCCCTGTTCGGCGTCGGAGGCGCGCGGGAGTGGGAGGACTTCAACCCGCGGCTCGGCGTGTTCCACCTGCGCCGTCGCCTGTCGGACGCCGAGGAAGCGCTCACCGGCCCCGCTCTGGATATCCGGGAGTCGGTCGAAGCGAACGGCCGATACGCCCGCGTCTGCACCGAAACAAGCAACCACCCGGCCGTCGTCAACGCCGGACCCTACTGACCGGAGGAAGCAGATGAAGCGAATGATGTTGGTGCTCCTGGCGCTCGTGTTGACGGCGCCGGCCGTCGCACAAGACCCGCAACCCCCAGGCCCTCAGCCGTACTACGTACTCGACGGGCTCGGCGGGCTACACGCCGGCAACGGCGCGCCGGCGCTCTGGGGCCTGCCGTACTGGGGTGACGACGTCTACGAGGAGCTCGAGGTAACGCACGTCCGATGCCAGGAGGGGCCGGAGTTCGGGCCCACCTACGTGCAGGCGGTCGTCCTCGATTCGCTCGGTGGCGTCTGGCAGGTGACGTCGCTGCCGCAGGGGCCGGTGCTGTGGACGGAGGCTGTCGCCTACAAGCCCTATATGACGGCTAAGTCCCTGGCCGACGGCGACGAAACACCGTTCTTCGGATTCGACATCGCCCGCGACGTCGAGGTCCTCGTGAACCCGCACACGGTGTGGGACTCGTCCTGCAACTTCTGAGCGAATGGCCTACGCCGCCGAGCCCACGACGTCGATCGAGATTCCGGAGCGCCTGGTTCCGTTCATCGACCAGCTCGTCGCTCTCGGAATCTTCGGCATCTCGCGCACCGAGGTAGTGACCCACCTGATCCAGGTCCAGATCGCCGAGCTCTACGGCGCTGGCTTCTGCGGGAAGGCGCGCGCCGAGCTCGAGCGCGCAAGGGCGGCGGGGCTATGAGCATCAGGACCTGCGATCGCTGCGCGCACCGGAAGGTCTGCCGGCTCTGGGGTCAGATGCTGCAGGCGGTCGTCGCCATCAGCTGGGGCATCCCGTCGAGCGAGCTGCGGCCGAAGGTGGCGCAGGCGACGGGGGAGAGCTGCCCCGAGTTCGAGGACCAGGAAGAAACCGTGAACCCCAACAAGGAGCAGGCATGAAGATCGTCATCAGGTTCGTCGTACTCGCGTTGCTCGTCTCGCCGCTGCTGGCTGCGCAGTCGAGTTGCGCTGCCCCGACCCAGCCGAAGGGGCTGCTGTGCGAGGAGAATCCTGACGCAGCCCCGAGCGAAACGTGCAAGTGAGGCGCCGCGCGACGACGGCCTGGCGGTGGAGCAGGCGACACGGGAGTGCTTCCCGGAGCTCACCGAGCGGACGGCGGAGGAGGATTGAAGCGGTTTGAGCTCTACGCCGTGTAGCCGCGCGAGAAGCAATCGGGGCAGATGTACGTCGTCAACGTGTGGCGTGCGCCCTGAAAGCTGCCGTGGCTCTCGGATACCTCGAGGCCTTCGTGCCCGCACTCCGTGCAGACCCAGAAATGAGGATGCTCGTCGAGAGCTCGCAACACAACCCACAGCCAGCGACCGGGCATCCGTCGCTCCTCGGTCTCCCATCGAGCGACCGTGTGACGTCGTACCCCCAGCGTCGCGGCAAGCTGCTTCTGCGAGACGCGGTGATGGCGCCGCCAGCGAGCGAGATCGAGAGCGGTTAGCTCCGGCCGCGGCGCATCGAATCCGGCCAACGGTTCCTCTACCTTGCGTGAGCTCATGGTGTTACGCTGGTGGTGATTCAGGGGGTCCAAAGTCCCAGCGGTCAGCCGCTTCGAGCGGCTGGCCGCTTTGTGCTTTGGGGTGTGGAGGCGACCGGAATCGAACCGGCTACCGGGGGTCCAAAGTCCCTAGCACCGAACCATCGGCGCCCCCTCCATCAACACTTAGATTGTACCCAATGGGTACAGACGTGTCAACAACAATCGGCCTCGAATCGGCGTCTTTCTCATGCTGATCTCGCTACGGATGAACGACGGATCGGCTCTCTTCTACGACCTCGATCGGGAAGCACCGCCGGTCGGGATCTCGCTGACGATCGAAGGTGAACGTCGCGAGTTTCTACTCGTGTGTGGAGCCGAGACAGCCATGCCGTTGTACCGCGAGGAAGGTCATCCGAGTGGTGTGTCCGCATCTGGTGCGCCAGAAGCGCAGGGAATCCTCGACACGATCGCTGACCTCGTTGGGTGGCGCGGCAGATGATGGGCCTGGCACCCCCCGCCCCCGTTAGGTTCTTCTGGCCGGCGGCTGTAAGCGGGGGCGCGCGGCGCAAAAAACCGCCAGTTTTTATGAACGCTCTAGGGGTTATGGGTTATGGCTCAGGCGGCTGAGGATCTGCTGACGAGGGCGCAGATCGCCAAGGAGCTGGACACCCACCCGCAGACGATCGAGAAGTGGAAGGCCGCGGGAATGCCGGTTGCCGTTCCCGGTAGCCCGGGCGTTCCTCACCGGTACCGAGCGTCCGAGTGCCGGGCTTGGCTCGACGCGCGCGAGGAGGCCCGACAGACCAGCGGGGTGATCGATTTTGAACGGGCCCGCGCGGAGAAGGAGCACTGGCAGGCCCGGCTCAATGAGCAGAAGTTCCTCGTTCAGGCCGGCGAGCTCTTGCACGTCGACGACGTTCGCAGGACCTGGTCGAAAGTAGTCTCGGCGGTCCGGGCTCGGTTGCTGACGATCCCCGTTCACTCCGCCGATCGCATACACCGCGTCGCTGTGATGGAGGGGGAGAGCGCTGTCGAGGTTGTCCTCGACGAACTCATGCGTGAGGTCTTGACGGAGCTGGCCGAGCTTGACGCCGACATCAGCGACGAGCCGGCGAAGAAGAAGTCCACCACGAAGCGGAAGCCGGCCAGGAAGCGTTCGACGAAGCGGAAGGCCAAGACCGCCAAGAAGGCCCGCGGCAAGAAGAAGGCGACACGAAAGAAGCGATGACGACCGCCGCCGAGCTCGCCCGCGACGTTTGCCGTGGTTTCGCCCCGCCACCCAAGTTGACGGTTTCCCAGTTCGCAGACCAGGAGCTCAAGGTCACGAACGGCCCGCTGGCAGGCGCCAACTGGAGAACGGACTACGCGCCCTTTCAACGCGGGATTCTCGACGCGTTCCACGAGCCTGGTGTCGAAATCGTCGTCATCATGGGCTCGTCGCAGTGGGGCAAGACGGCCACCGCGACAAACGTCGTCGCGTACCACATCGCCCACGACCCGTGCGACATTCTTGTCGTCGAGCCAACCGTCGACCCCATGGCGAAGGAGTTCGCCCGCAAGCGACTCGACACGCTGATCGAAGCCAGTCCGATACTGCGCAGGTCCGTTGCCACCAAGCGCGCTCGAGGCGCGGCGAACACGACGCTCGAGAAGACGTTCATTGGCGGATCCATCGGCATCGTCGGAGCCAACTCTGCCGCGTCGCTGGCTTCGCGCTCGATCAGGCTGCTGGTGCTCGACGAGATCGATCGCTACAAGGCCGATGTCCAGGGGGAGGGATCGACGATCCAGGTGGCGATCAAGCGCACGACGGCGTTCGGCCGTCGGCGCCGAATCATGATGCTCTCGTCGCCGAAGTATGAAGACGGCCCCATCCACTCGTGGTTCAGGCGTGGAGACCAGCGGTACTTTCATGTCCCCTGTCCCGACTGCGGGCTCATGCATCGGCTGCTCTGGGCGAACGTGGACTTTGAGAATCGAGACCCGCGCACAGCTCGCCTCCTGTGCCCCGAGTGCGGGTATGCGATCGACGACGTCGAGAGGAAGGCGATCCTGCAATACGGGGAGTGGATCGCGGAGAACCCGGAGCGCGACGAGTCGGAAATCGTGAGCATGCATCTCTCCGAGCTGTACAGCGTGACGTCCTCGCTGGAGAAGGTCGTCTCGATGTTCTTGAAGGCCCACGAGAAGCTCGAGACCGGGGATTTCCTCGACATGCAGGCGTGGGAGAACACGTCTCTCGGTGAGCCCTATGCCATCGATGCGGGACCAAAGTTTGAAGGTGACCTTCTGGAGCGTTGCGAGGACTACGGCGAGGGCGTTGCAATCCCCGACGGCGCGTGCCTCTTGACGATGGGAGTCGATACTCAGGATGACCGTCTCGAGTGCCTGGTCGTTGGCTGGGGACCCGACGAGGAATCCTGGCTGGTCGACCACCGGGTGCTCGAGGGCGATCCTGCGGAGCTCCTGGTGTGGGACAAGCTCGACGATCTGCTGGCGCTAGAGTACGCCCACGCCACTGGAGCACACCTGTCGATCGAGGCGACGAGCATCGATTCGGGAGGTCACCGAACCGACAACGTGTACGACTATTGCCTCGCTCGCCGTGGGAGGAACGTTTTTGCGACCAAGGGCCAGGCCGGCGAGGACAAACCCATCATCGGCGCCCTCAGCCGCCCCCGGCGGCGCCGGCACAAGGGCCGCAACGTCGAACTGCATTGGGTGGGCGTCGACCAGGCGAAGGAGCTGTTCATGAAGCGCCTGGCGAAGCCGGTGGGTGACCGTGGGTGCGTGCACATTCCTATCGCCGACTGGGTAGACCACGAGCTCGTAGAGCAACTGACCAGCGAGGTCCAGGTGAAGCGGTTTCACAAGGGTGTGCCGCGGAAGGAGTGGAAGGTCGTGCGCCGGCGCAACGAGGCTCTCGACTGCATGGTGCTGGCAATCCATGCCATGCGGAAGATGATCCATAGCAACGACGAGTTCTTGTTACGGCTTCGGAAGCTCACGACCTCGAGGCAGCCGGCAAGGAAAAAACCGGTGGAGAAGGAGTCGTTCATTCCTCGACGGGAGGGCTGGTTGCGTCGGAAGTGATGCCGCAAGTATGCTGGCGTCATCGGATGGGGGTCCGAGACCATGGGGTGGGATAATGGACTGGACCCAAGCCGAGCGCGACGACCTCGCGACCACCACGGCCAGCGGCATTCGCCGCATGCGCGAGGGAGATCGGGATGTGGAGTTCGAGCCGCTCGAGGAGAGGTTGAAGCTCCTCTCCGAGATGGAGCGGCGCCTGAACAGCACACCGACCCACAGGTTCGCCGCTTACCGCAAGGGCACGTGAAGCGCAGTCGGCTCGATCGTGCGATAGGCTGGCTCTCCCCTCGGTGGGAGCTCGCACGGCTTCGCAGCCGGTTCGTTCGCAGCGTGCTCGCCAGACACTACGACGCAGGAAACGTCTCCCGTCGGACCCAAGGATGGCGGCGCCCAGGCGGAGACGCGAACGCTGTTTCCGAAGCGTCGCTCTCGCGGGTCCGGGACGCAGCGCGACACCTGGTGCGGAATAACGGCCACGCGCAGTCGGCTCTCCAGGCGATCGTCGACGACACGGTCGGTTGGGGTATCCGTGCGGACGAGGAGCACGAGGCGTGGCTGGAGTGGTCCGAGACGAGCGCCTGCGACGCGGACGGGCAGTGCAATTTCGCCGGTATCCAGCATCTCGTCATGCGCACGGTCGTCGAATCTGGAGAGTGTCTCGTTCGCCGGCGAGTCCGCCGTCTCTCCGACGGCTTGCCCCTGCCGTTCCAGCTGCAAGTCCTCGAGCCGGACTTCATCGATTCAAGCAAGCACGGGCCCCTCGAAGGTGGCCGCCGTGTGATTCGGGGTGTCGAATTCGATGCGATCGGGCGCCGGGTCGGCTACTGGCTCTTCCGGGAGCACCCGGGGTCCGGTTCCAACATCAGCCACTTCGGTTCGTCGGTCCGGGTTCCTGCGTCGGAAATCGCACACGTGTACCGGCCGGACCGCCCGGGGCAGGTTCGGGCCGCGAGCTGGTTCGCTCCCGTCTTGCTGCGGTTCAACGACTTCGACGAGTTCGCCGACGCCACGGTGATCAAGCAGAAGACCGCCGCCGCGCTCGTTGCGTTCGTTACCGACATCGAGGGGTCGGCGACTAGGATCGGTGACGAAGACCCCAACAACGCGGACATCGACATGCTCGAGCCCGGGTTGATCAAGCACCTTCCGATGGGCGCGACCGTAGAAACCCTCCAGCCGCCGAGCGTCCGCGACTACCCGGACTACGTCCAGGTCACGCTTCGGGAGATCGCTTCCGGCATCGGTGTGACCTATGAGGACATGACCGGCGACTACACGGAGCTTCCGTTCTCGGCTGCCCGGATGTCGCGGCTCAGGCACCGCGCCCGTGTGGACGGGTGGCATTGGCGGATGCTGGTACCTCAGCTCCTGAATCGGACGTGGGCGTGGGCGATGCAGATGGCGGAAATCATGGGCGGCCCCGTCATACCGTCAACCGGCTGGACGCCGCCGCCCATGGCCATGATCGACCCCAAGGACGAAGGGCTCGCCGTGGCGCGCAACGTCCGCGCCGGCATCATGACCCCGTCGGAGGCAGTGCGCGAGCGTGGCTGGAGCTTTGAGCAGTTCCTCGACCGGTACGAGAGCGATATGCAGCAGCTCGATGAGCGCGGCCTGATCATCGATTCGGATGCCCGCAAGATGACGCAGGCTGGGCAGCTCCACACGTCTCCGGGCACACCGGCCGACCCCGACGCCCGCCTGCGGGAGCTATTGGATGAGCTGCCCGACTACCGTGTTGCCGAGCTGCTCCAGGATCTTGGGAGCAACGGGGATCATGCTTCGTAGATGATCAAGACCGAGGACCTACAAGATAGAGCCACCCGCCCATCGCGCGAGTGGCTGACGGCGGTCGAAGTGGCCCAGTATTGGCGCCTGCACGTCAAAACTGTGTATCGGCGAGTCCGATCCGGCGACCTGCCCGCGACGCGCCTGCCGGATGGCCAGATTCGGATCCGTGAGAACGACGCGAAGACCTACGGGCGACGGATCGCGATAGGCGCACATGGGGCAATAGGGAGCAGGCGAGGACAATAGAGGACAGCTCGCGCTGAGCGTCCTTCCCGAGGAACCCGACTACGCGGTATTCGTGCGCTCATGGATCGGGATCCGAAGACCTCGACGATCGACCTTCCCCCTCTGGCGATTCGTGCGGCCGTCGACAGCGTCGACGAAGAAAACCGAACCGTCGAGCTCGTCTTCTCCACCGGCGCCGCCGTCGAGCGCTACGACTGGATGAAGGGCGAGCGCTTCCTCGAGGTCTTGTCGCTGGACAAGGACGCGGTGCGTTTGGAGAGGCTGAACAACTCCGCGCCGCTACTCAACGCTCACAGCGCGTGGTCGTTGACGGATCAGCTCGGTGTGGTCGAACCGGGTACCGCGCAAATCGAGTCGGGAGAGGGCCGAGCGACGGTCCGCTTCTCGAAGCGTGCAGACGTCGAGCCGATCTGGGGAGACATCAAGGACGGAATCATCCGGAACGTGAGCGTCGGATACCGAGTCTACAAGTTCGAGGAAACGACCGGTGCCGATGGGCAGATGCCGCAACGTGAGGCGGTCGACTGGGAACCGTTCGAGATCTCGATGGTTCCGATGGGCGCCGACGATGGCGCGAAGGTTCGCGCCGAGCCGTCGATTCTTAATCCGTGCGTCCTGGTGACGCGCAACGAGCAGGAGAAAGAGGACATGGGCGACGAGACCCGGAAAGACGAGAAGGTGGAGGCCGCCCAGACGCCCACCAAGGCCGACGAGCAGACTCCCGCCACCACACCGCCGACCAGTGAGGCAGAGGCCAGGGAAGCCGGCGCAAAGGAAGAGCGTGAGCGCCAGGCGGCGATCCGCACGTCCGTGCGCGCGGCCAAGCTCGACGACGCCTTCGCGGACGAACTCGTCGAGGACGGCGTGTCCGCGAACGAAGCCCGAAAGCGAGTCATCGACAAGCTCGCCGATGACGCTGGGAACACCGAGGGTCCCGGAGACGGAGCTCAACGCATCGTGCCCGTACCCGGTGAGGACGAGCGCGACAAGCGCCGTCGCGGAATGATCGCCGCTCTTCTGAACAAGACCAGCTCGATCAACACGATTCGGGCAGCGGCCGAGAAGAACCCGGATCGGGCCGAGTTCAAGGACATCGATCTGGACGGGGGAGAATACCGAAACATGCGCCTCTTGCGCATGGCGGAAGAGTGCGTCGAGGCTGTGGGCGTGCGGGCCGCCGGCCTTCCCCCGATGCAGATCGCGGGCATCGCTCTCGGCTACACGCGCGCTCCCGGGCAGCATTCGACGTCGGACTTCCCGTTCATCCTCGCCGACGCCGCCGGAAAGACCCTGCGGGCTGCCTACGAGGAGGCGCCTCGGACCTTCCAAGTGCTCGCTCGGCGTGTGACGCTGCCGGACTTCAAGACGGTCAAGCGGAACCAGCTGGGAGAGGCGCCGCAGCTCCTCGAGGTCGTCGAGGGTGCTGAGTTCACCCACGGGACGATCGGAGAGGGCCGGGAAACCTACCAGCTCACGACCTACGGCCGCGTGTTCGCGATCACGCGGCAAGCGATCATCAACGACGACCTCGATGCTTTCTCGCGGATCCCGGAGCTGTTCGGACGCAGCGCGCGGGACCTGGAGTCCAGCACGGTCTACACCCACTTCCTGTCGAACCCGACGATGGGCGATGCGGTGGCGCTCTTCGACGCCGCGCACGGAAACATCGGCACTGGCGCGATCAGCGTCGCGAACATCGGCGCGGGCCGAACCGCGATGCGGAAGCAGACAGGCCTGGACGGGGTGCAGTACATCAACGTCCAGGCGAGCTACCTGCTGGTTCCCGCCGCGCTCGAGACCACGGCGGATCAGTTCGTGAGCCAGAACATGCTCGCGGACGCTGCCGGCAACATCAACGTCTTCGCCGGGCGCCTGACTGTTGTCGCGGAGCCCCGCCTCGACGCCGACAGCGCCGTGCAGTGGTACTTGGTCGCTGACCCCGGACAGGTCGACACCATCGAGTACGGCTACCTGGAAGGCGAGGACGGGCCGATGGTCGAGTCGCGCGTCGGTTTCGACGTCGATGGTGTCGAGATCAAGTGCCGTCACGACTTCGCCGCGAAGGTGATCGACCACCGCGGTTTCTACCGATCCTCGGGAGTGTAACGCCCGGCTGAAACGGAGCGCACAGAAGGAGAGACAGAGATGTCGAGTACTCAAGTTCAGGGCGGGACCACGCTCACGGTCGTGGCCGGCGGCACCGTCGCAGTCAACGACGTCGACGTAGTCGGTACCGGGAAGATCGGGATCGCGCAGAAGGCGGGCGTCAGCGGTGACTCCATCCCCTATGCCGTCGAGGGCGTCCACAACCTCCCGAAGGTCTCCGCTGCCGTTATCACTCAGGGTCAACAGGTCCTGTGGGACGTCAGCGCGGGGGCCGTCGACGACGACCAGGCGACGCCGGCCACGGGTGACTTCCTGTGCGGCATTGCCTGGGAGACCAAGGGGAACGGCGTCACGTCGATCGCCGTGAAGATCAACGAGCCGGCACCCAGCGTCACGTAGCCGTATGCAGCTGCAAGCCCTGAAGTACATCGAATACGACGATCCGGAGAGCGGTGATCGGGTTGTGTTCAACCCAGGCGACCGATGCGACGAACTCGATGAATCGAGGGTGGAGCTCTACCTCGATCTCGGGATTGTCGAGAAGGTCGAGCAGGCCGCAAAGAGGAAGAAGGCCGCGCGCAAGAAGCCGGCGAAGTAGAGCGCTGTTGCGCCGGGAGGAGTAATGGACCTGAGTCCGGTGCGCAACGTTGCTATCGCGGCGATGAAGCAAGTCATCGGTGACCCGATGTGCGGGACGCTGGCGGACGGCACACGCGTCGAACGGGTGATCTGGATGGGTCCCCAGGTGGACGACGTGGCAGGTCGTAACCGGCAGCTCGACCGCGTGTTTCGGATCGCCACGGATGACCCCGCGAACGTCGAACGGGGGTCGTTCTTCGTCGGCCCCGGCCCGAACGGCGGCGAAGACAAGACCTGGCGTGTCGACAATCGCCGCGCGGTCAAGATCGGGATGGTCGAAGTGCTCGTGACAGAGGTGAAGTCGTGAGCAAAGCGATCCTCACCATCGACGCCCGTGAGCCACTCGGCCTGGTCGCGGAGCTCAAGCAGAAGCGGGCCACGATGATCGCGATGCAGCGAGCGGCGAGGTCGGGCCGCGTGCCGCTCGTCAGGGACGTGCGGCTGAAGCTTGGCGTCAAGGCGAAGACGGTCCGCGATCGCATCAGGATCCGGTCCCCGAAGCTGGACGCCGGCGGGACGCCTTTCGTTGCCATGGAGGTCGATGCGCAGCCGCTCGATCTGACCGAATTCCGTGCGGTGCAACTCAAGCGCGCGGGCGTCCGGGCGAAGATCGGCGGCCGCACCGAGAGATTCCGGGGGGCCTTCATCGCCGAGTTCAAAGGTCGTCGCCGGGCCGCACGCCGGAAGAGCAAGTCGCGAGTTCCCACGCGGCCGCTCTACGGGCCCTCGATCGCCAACGGCGTCGAGGACAGGTTCCCGGAGGCCCTCGCCCGGTTCGAAGAGCGCTTTCCCCAAGAGCTGTTCCGGGCGTTGCGGTACGCCCGGGGTCGGAGGCGCTGATGCCATGGACTGGGACCGCCAGCATCCGCGACCTGATCCTCGACGACGTCGTCACGACGCTCGAGGGGATCACCGTGGCGAACAGCTTCGAGGTCGACGTCGTCGAGGTCACGCGGGTCGTGCGCGACATCGAGGACGAGATCATCAACGAGCTGCCGCTTACGAGCACGCCCATTCACCAGATCATCCCCGGGCCCGAGGAGCCGGTACCGGCGGCCTCCGGCGTGTTCATGCGGTCGACGCTGACGGTCGAGGACTGGGTCATCGTTGCGTCCGACGACCTCGAGCGGGTGATCAAGGACACCCGCCTGGCGATGGCCGCCGACCGACGCCGGGGCACCCACCCGGTCTCGGGCGATGCGCTTGCGTTGGATACGCGCCTCGTCTCGATCGAGACCGCCGAGCAGATCTACTACCCCTACGAGCTCGTCCTGATCGAGTTTGCCATCGACTACACGTACCTGGAGACCTCTCCCTGAGACTGAGGTGACGCAATGAGCGAGGAAATCGGATATCAAGGCAAAGCCGTGCTGGCGAAGGAGACGACCTACGGGACGGCCGTGCAGGGCGGTGCCGACTCCGCGTTTCCGTTCACGTCGTTCCAGGACGGGAAGAGCCCGCAGTTCGTCGAAAACAACGGCGTCCGGGGATCGGGGCATCGCCGCTTGATGACCCCGGGGACCAAGCTCTTCACGCCCGGGTGGAGTCAGGATGCCTTCCCCGCGGCCGGCCTTCCGCTCGCCTTCGCGCTGCTGTGTGGTGACGACGACGAGACGATCGTCCAGAACAGCTCGCCGGCGACCGTCGGCGCCGATCACAAGTTCGTGATGCAGGGCAACAACAAGGGATTCTCCGCGACGCTGGCGCGCAAGCTCACTGGCGTGAACACCGTGAAGGAGTTCCCCGGGTTCAAGGTGGGCCGGATCGAGCTCACAATCTCCGCCGGCGGTCAGGTCCAGGTGACCATCAGCGGCTCGGCGCAGAACCTCGTGAACACGGGGACGACGAACACCACCTCGTCGATCGACTCCGCGACGTTCGACGCGCCGCTCGAGCTGATGATGTACCACAACATGACCGTCTGGCTGGCGGATCAGGACGGCTCGGCGTTTGCCGACGGCGACAAGATCCACGTGGAGCAGCTGACGTTCGCCTGGGAGCGAGGCTACAAGGTCGTCCCGGGGGCGACGTCGCAGCTGGTTCGCGAGCCGGTCTCGTCGGGATGGTTTGCCACCGAGTTCTCGATCCAGCTGCCGTTCGAGGACGACCTGCAGCCGGAGACCGACATGCTCGCCGGCACCGCCAAGCGAGCTCGCGTCCAGGTTTCCGGCTCCCTGCTGACGAACGGCGACGCGGGGCAGAACAACGAGCTGAACATCTATCTGCCGGCACTCCTGTACACGCAGGACCAGGACGACGTCGGCGGTCCCGAAGCCGTCGCACCGAGCCTCGCCTTCGACGTCGGCGAGGCCGAGACGGCGCCGAACGACATGAACAGCGAGGTGGTCCCGCACGTGATCATCCGGAACGAGCTCTCCACGGCCTACGTGTAGACGCAGGGAGGAACGAATGAAGGGAATCGAGAGGGCCAAGATCGACCCGGTCACGGGGCTGCCGATGCGCAACGACGCCGGCGAGCTCGTAACGGAGCGGGTCAACCCGAAGACGGGCGCTCCCGTCGCCGAGAAGGCGTCGCCGAAGAAGAAGGCGCCGGCGAAGAAGAAGGCGGGTGGCTCGTGAGCTTCAAGATCGACAAGTCCGGCTCCGTTCGCGCGGCAGCCGGCGTCCACGTGTCGCTGGACTTCTGCAGTCCGTGCGATGGATCCGGATGCGATGCCTGCAGCGGCACCGGGTTCGACCCGGACGGGAAGGGCATCTGGGTGCAGCCGGTCAACACGCTGGCGCTACAGAGCATCAGCGACCAGATCCAGGCCGAAGTGCGGCAGGGGCTCAAGGAACACGCCACGTCCCTCGGAAAGCAGCCTCACGAGCTCACGGACGAGGAACGCAAGGCGGTCAAGGATCGCCTGTCCCAGCAGACGCTCGAGAACATGGCGCACGCCCTGACGACAGCGTTCCTGCGCTGGGATGAGGGCTTCGTCGAGGACGACTCCGACCCGCCGCGGCCGCTGGCGCCGGAAGACCTCGTCGGCGAGAGCACGGCGCTCGAGCTCTGGGTCAGCTACATGGTGCAGCACCAGCCCACGCTGGTGATCGACCGGATCCTGGTCGCAGGCACCCGGCGCGCCGAGGAGCTCGAGGGAAACTCATCGCGGCCGTCCGATGGTACTGGCGCTACGGACAAGGAGCCGCAGCCTGTGGACAGCCAGGGATCGACTGCCAGCGCCGACCGATCGGAATCCGGCCAGGCGCCCCCCGTGGACTCTGCCGATACCTCGGCGGCGCGGGAGAGCCCTGCGTAAACCTACGGGAGCGGCCATGCCCGCGAACACGGCACGGCGGAGAGATCGATCCAGAGAACGCCACGATGTGGTGGCTGCTGGTGACGCTCATGCAACCGGTGGGCGTGGATCCCGCCGGCAACGTCGTCACGTGGATGAACGAGCAGGTCGGTGCGGATCTGATCTCCCGCGTCATCGCCGAACCCGAAACAGACTACCGGTTCCCCATGCTGCTGAACGCGTCGGCCACGTGGCGCGGGGAGTGGCGGGAAGCGGTGAAGAGAGCCGATCTGCTGAAGGGCAAACCGAGGCACTGAGCAGTGGCTAACGACAAGCGCATCGCCCGATTTGTGATCTCGCTCGATGAGCAGGGAGCTCGTATCGACGAGTTCGCTCGCCGGGCGAACGAATCCATGGGCCGCGCCGGCAAGGGCGCCACCGGTTTCCAGCGGGTTCTCCAGACCGGTGTGGGGACTGCCCTGGGCTTCCTGACCGCGAAGGCCCTGCCGGCGATGGGCCGGGCCCTGACGGATGCGCTGGACCGAACGTCGCAGGTCGCTGCGCTGCAGAACGGCTTCGAGAACCTCACGGCAGCCCAGGGGCTGAACGCCGACGTGATGATCAGCAAGCTGCGGCCGGCGATGCGGAACCTGATCTCCGACTACGACCTGATGCAGCAGACGAACAACGCGCTGACGCTCGGGATCGTCCAGTCTGAGGACCAGTGGGCGAACCTGTCGGGCGCCGCCCTCAAGCTCGGTCGCGCGGTCGGTCTCGACGCGAACAGGGCGCTGGAGTCGCTCTCGATCGGTCTGGGCCGCCAGAGCAAGCTCGTTCTCGACAACCTCGGCGTGATCGTCGACGCGGAGGGCGCCTACGAGAGCTACGCCGAAAAGCTCGGCAAGACCGCTTCAGAGCTCACGGACGCCGAGAAGAAGCAGGCGTTCCTCGATGAGGCCACGAAGAAGATCATCGAGACCGCCGACCGCGCCGGCGAGGCGCAGCTGACGCTCGGGGACCGGATCGATCAAGCGAAGACCCGGATGGTGAACTTCGGGGACGCACTGATCCGCACCATCAACGACTCGCCGGCGTTCCAGATCGCCATGGATGGGATCGCCCAGGCGATCGGCGGCATGGACGGGATTCTCGACACCATCGTCGCGAAATTCCAGGAGCACCTCCCGACGGCGATCATCATCACGCTGCGGGCAATGGACGGGCTGCACAAGGTCGCGGGGATCTTCGAGGCGGCCTGGGCTTCGGCGATCACCGGCATCGCGCACCTGTGGGACCTGGCGATCGCCGGAATGGCGAAGGGGACCGCGCTGGTGCTCGATGGCGTCCGGGAGCTGTTCAGCAGGCTGCGCGACAAAGAGGCGGAGACGTTCCAGGAGCGGGTTTACAACGACGCTGCGGAGGAGACCCTGCAGCAGTACTCCAACATGCTCAACGACAACGTCGCCAGCGCACTGCAGAACGTCCGCACCCGCACCGACGAGTGGAACGACCGGATGCAGGCGATCTCGGACCGCACGAATTCGTTCACCGGATTCATCGACGACCTGGTGGAGAAAGTCCGGAACGCCGGCGAAGCATCCCGCCAGGCGGCCGCGGCCATGGGCGGCGGTGGGGGCGCCGGCGGCGGGGACGGCCTCGCCTCCGTGATTGAGGACCTGAAGAACCGGACGCTCGAGCTCGACACCTCTCAGCGGCAGTACTCCGAGGCCGTCGAGAAGGACCTGACGCCGAACGTCGGCGCGGCCGCGGAATCCGCTCAGGAGGCGACGATCCAGTTCTCCGACTTCACAAGCGCCATTCGCACCGGAAACCAGTGGATCGACCAGGCCATCGGGATGATCTTCAAGCTCACCGACTCGCTGATTGGCGGCGGGGGACTGTCGTTCGGATTCGGCAAGGCCGGCGACTCCGCCACGAGCTTCTTCGGCAAGATCAGCGGCGCTCTGGGAGGCCTGGGCGGAGGCCTTCTCGGTGGAGGCATCGGCCTGGCGATCGGAGGGATCGCTGCCCTGATCGGCAAGATCGGCGGTCCGTCACAGGCCGAGCTCGACGCACGATCCATCTATGCCGGGATCAATGCCGAGATCGGCAAGGTGCTGGACTCAACGCAGAAGGCGACCGCGGCGGGTCGGGATTGGGCGACCACCAACCTCGCCGTCGAGAAGATCTACCTGGCGACCGGACGGAGCGCGGAGGAGGCCGCAGCGATGGCGACCCGCCTCGTCAACTCCGTGCGCATGACCCCGCAGGAGGCGCAGGCCGTGGCCGATGAAATGGCCGCCATCTACGCCGAGTATCAGTCGACGATCGAGAAGGCCGCGAACGACGCGTCCGCCGCCCAGGAGAAGACCGCCGACGAAGCGGCACGGGTCACCGAGAAGGCCGCCGAGGCGATAACGGCCAACTACCACGCCGCCTACAAGAAGATCGAGCAGGACGCGTCGCTCAGCGCCGACGAGCAGGCCAAGGCGATCAAGGAGCTCACCGACAAGTACGCGATCGCCATGAAGAACATCGAGGACGAGAGCAAGAGGGCCACAGACACCGCCAAGAAGAACATCGTCGATCCGCTCAAGGCGGCTGCTGGTGAAATCCAGAGGACGTTCGACGGGCTGGACCTCAGCCGGGGCCTGGGTCGCGGTCTTGACTTCACCGTCGGGCGAGCGACGGAGGTCGACACGGCAGGCATCCCGCACCTTGCCAATGGCGGGATCGTCACGCGGCCGACGCTCGCGATGCTCGGCGAGGGTGGAAGACCGGAGGCCGTCCTGCCGCTGTCCGGCTCTGGGGCCGCGCTGCGTCTGCACGTCACCGGTGGCGACGACTCCCGCACGGCCAGGTTCATCCGCGACATGATCCGGCACGGCGACGTCCGCATCACTTCCGGCCGGCGATCGGAGACGTTCGACTGATGCCGCGAATCGTGGACATCCAGGCCGAGGTCGCGGACCTTTCCGAGTGGGACACCGTCGACGATGCCGGCAGCCATGCGTCTGCGACGGCGGCCGCCGCGATGGGCAGCTCGAGGTACGGCTGGCAGATGGCGATCGTCGGCTCCGACCAGATCCGGCTCCGGAAAGAACTGAGCTGGCACCCGGAGTCGAAGACCATCCGCGGTCGCTTCTACTTCGACCCGAACGGGATCTCGCTGGCCGACGCCGTCACCCGGGTGATTGCGACTCTGTGGAACGTCACTGACGGGAACGTGATGCGGGTCTTCTTCACAAGCTCTGGCGGCTACACAGTCGCCATCGAGTACATGGAGGACGGGGGCGGGACCTCGAGCACGACGTCGGCAACGATTTCCGACGCGCCCCACTGGATCGAGTTCGAGATCAAGCGCGCGAGCTCGGCGACGGCGTCCGACGGTCACGTGAAGTTGTGGGTCGACGACACCCTCGAGGACACCGACACCGGCCTCGACATCTTCGACCTAGGACGCCCCACGGAGTTTCGGCTGACCTGGGACACGAACAACAATGCTGGCGACTCGGGGACGCTGTACTTCGACGAGGTCTTCATCAACGACGACGGGAACCCGATCGGCGAGAAGTGGCTCTCGACGATCCTGTTTCGGGAGACCTTCGATGGCGGGCTGACGCACCTGTCGAAGCAGAACCTGCTGTCGCGGATCGAGGTGGAAACCACTGCTGCTCTCGCCGGGTCGCCGAAGGGCATCTCGGTCGATGTCGGCACGTCGGGGCCGTTTCTGGGCGAGGTCTTCTCGCACGCGTGGACAACGGACGTCATGCGGTTCCGGGTCCACGTCAACGTGAACAACGTCTCGCTGGCTGACGCCAACGCGCGCCGCATCTTCGGACTCTGGGACGCTGCCTACTCCGCGCTGCGGGATGGCATCGAGATCAAGGACGACTCCGGCTACCAGGTCCGCGCGTTCGCCACCGAGGATGCGAGCACGGGGCAGACGGGCTGGTACTCGCTCAACAGCGACTCGGATCACGTGATCGAGGTCGAGATCGTCCGGGCGTCCACCAACGTCGCCTCGGACGGCACGCTGAAGCTGTGGGTCGACGGCACTCTGCAGGAGACCGTCACCGGGCTCGATATCTTCGATCAGACCCGCGCCGATGGCTGGCTGATCGAGTGGAGCCTGGGCAACGCCGGCGACTCGGGGACCATCTTCGTCGACGAGGTGGAGCTCCGGGACAAGGCCCGCCTGATCGGCTCCGCCGTCGAACCGACCCACGGGCACATATCCGTCACCGCGGACGGCGTCGGGTTCGACTACATCGACGGGACGGGCCAGCGCAATGACAGCCTCGGAGCCTCCCCGAGCACGTTCTCCTTCGAGTCCTACGAGCGGCCTCCGGACGGGGACCCGGACTTCGTGTTCACACGCACGCTGAAGGACTCCGCCGGCAACGTCAACCGCACCGAGACGTTCTTCGCCGGGAAGCTCACGGGCTTGAAGCAGCTCTCGATCGAGCCTTCGCGGGTCAGCCGGTGGGCGATCGAGATCTCCGACCAGCGCCACGTGATGGCCCGCACGCTCCTGTCTCAGATGATCAACGGCCAGCAGCGCGCCGACCAAGCCTTGCAGGGCGCCCTGAACGGCTCTGGGCTGACGTCCGCCGGTTGGACGCTGGATGCCGATGAGGGCCCGACGGTCGATCCGCAGACGTTCGCGGATACCCCGATGAACGAGGTGATGGAGCACTACGCCAAGGCCGGCGGAATGCTGTGCTGGGTCAGCTACGACAAGGTCGTGCACCTCAAGCTCCCGGAGACCCTGCTGTCGCCCCACGAGATCGACCGCGAGAACCCATCCGGGCATTGGTACAGCCACGACTACGACGAGGACCGTGGCCGGATCGCCAACTACGTGAAGGGGGTTGCCCAGAACGGAACGACGGCGATTCAGCAGGACTCGACCTCACAGTCGACGTATGGCCTGCGTCCCATCACCGTGCAGATCAGCACGGTCTCGGGAGTGCACGGGCACACGCAGCTACAGAACGCCGCCCTGGTGATCCTGAATGCGCGTAAGGACCCGCTGGTCGAAGGGTCGGTCATGTCCGACTACGACCGCCTGGCGATCGGTGAGAACACGTTGATCACCGACCTCGATCGCGGCCTGAGGGACGTCGCCGTCCGGATCCACTCGCTCTCGTGGAGTGAGCGCGACAACGGCGTGTGGGAACTCACCGTCGGCCTGACGAACGACACGGTGCTCGCGGCGCTGACCAAGACGGGAGAGAAAGTTGCGGCATGACGATCTTCCGTTTGGGCTCGCTCTGGGACATCCCGCCGCGTGTAGTGCACCGCGGGTTGATCTCCAATCCGGACACCGCGCAGTCGGCCGGCACGTCGGAGCTCATCGTCCAGATCCGCTACGACGCCTCGAGCGGGATCGTGCGGCTCACGATCGAGTCCAGTCACAACCCCGGTGTCGTCGATCTGGGGTTCTCGATACTGCTGAAGTCGCGCAACGCGCTGACGGTCACGGCCGGCTATTCCCCGGTCGTCGCTGGCGAGACCGTGGCGATTCAGGGTTCGGGGACCAACGAGGTAGAGGTCATCTCACAGCTTTCGAGCGTCGCCGGGCCCTGGGAGATCGACAACGAGAGCGCGCGGGTCGATCTGACGATCACGGGCAACGAGGACGGAGCTCGCTGCCTGGTCGCGCTGTGGGGCGGTTCGATCGGCTCCGGGCTCGACCAGATCGCCGACACCATCTGGTGGGGTCAGTCGGAGCTCGACTCTCAGGTCTCCATCGACGGCAACCCGGTCATCTACGAGGTGTGGCTGAGCCCGCAGCTGGTAGCGGGACAGATCGCCGACGGGGCGGTGGGTACGGCGCAGCTCGCCGACCTGGCGGTCACGACCGCCAAGCTGGGCGCATCTTCCGTGACGGACGCCAAGGTGTCGAGCATCGGTGCCGCCAAGATCAACGAGTCGGCGACGCGGAAGTGGGCAGCGGAGACGGGCGCCGACGTAACAGGGAGCAACCAGGCGGCCTCGATCGCTGGCCAGGGAGACCTCGCGACGCTCGACACGGTGGGGGCGTCGGAGATCGACACGGGCGCGGTGGTCGAGGCAAAGATCGGTACCGGCGCGGTTACGAACGCGAAGCTCGGAGCCAGCAGCATCACCCAGGACAAGCTCGACGACGATTCCGTGGGGATCGACGAGTTGGACTCCGACTCAATCTACGGGGCGGCGTTCACATCGGCCGTGCAGTTGGCGATGGCCGACTACAACACGGCCGAAGGGCCGGATACCGAATCGGAATGGGACGCGGTGTAGCCGATGACTCTGATCCAACGGCACTTCAGGCGGTACTCGAAGCGAGGGCCTCTCTCGAGCGTGCTCATGAAGGACGACGCCGGCGACGTCGAGCAGCTCACGGTCTTCTGGAGCGAGCTCGGCCAGTCTCCCGAGTCCGAGGAGGACGCCGAGGCGCTGCTGGTGAGCATGCAGGCGGAGATCGCTTCCGCCGCGAACGCCCGGCCCTACGTGGCCGAGGCGGAGGCGATGATCGTCCGCTCGATTCCTGCCGTAGCTGCGGCCGTCGAGGAGGGTCTCCTCAAGTGCAGCACGGAAGAGGCCGCTCGCCGAGTGAGGCACCGAGCCTTCTGTCGTGCGGCGGGCGCCGCGGCAGTAGTCCGAGGGGTGCTGAACGATCCCGACGAGCGGCCGGAAATGCAGAAGGAGATCGTTCGTCGACGGGCACGGAAAGCGGGTCTGCTGTGAAGGGGCTGGCCTGATGGTGGGGACCGGAAAGGGCAAGCGTGTGGGCAACGGGAACGGGTCGGAACTGTGGCGGGCGATCGCGTTGTCGGCGATGTCGTTCGCCGCGGGCGGAGCGGTGTCGCTGGGGATCTCGACGATCAATAACCGGGCGCTGGCGGAGCAGGTCGGGGATATCCGACGCGAGCTCCGTGACCACCGGACGTCGCCCGCGCACGCCGAATTCGGGCGCCTCGAGCAGCAGGTGAAGGGACTGACGGAGGACGTCAGCGAGCTGAAGGATACGGCTCGCCGCATCGAGAACAGTGTCCGCAGGGATGGAGGTGGATCGTGACGAACGACCAGATTCCGACAACCGAAATGTCGATGCCGGGCCGGATCCTCCACAAGGCGACGAAGCGAAACACGATCGCCCGCTGGGCGGCGATCAACGCAGCGATCAACTCGGCCCTCATCGCGATGATCTTCTGGACGGACGGCTCCGAACGAGCCGAATGGGCTGAGAACTTTCCGGCCTTCATCGACGCGATCGCCGCAAAGGGGCCGGTTCTGGTTTCGATCGCGACCTCGTTGGGGCTCGCCTACGCGGCGTTTCGCAAAGGGGCATCCGGGTAGAGGCACTCGATTCCAAGCACCAACGAAGGGAGAACGAGGATGGCGAAGAAGAAGCAGAAGATCGCGGTCGGCGAACAGGTGATGGCCTACGGCATCGTTCACACCGTCACGGCGATCGATGACAAAACGATCACGGAGAAGGACGGGACCGAGCGCAAGGTCCAGGTCGTCACGTGCGAGGACACCGCTGGCCTCGCCGACCGGCAGGCGGCTCGCGAGGAGTTCTGCGAGAAGCGAGATGCGCTCGAGGCCGAGCGCGGGGACCTGTCCCAGAACGAGATCGCGCGCCGTATCGACGAGCTGAAGGAGGTCGACAAGCGCTGTATGGCAATGCTCGGTCGGCTCGGTCTGCGCGCCGATCTTCTCGGGTGGTGGCCCGAGCGCGAGATCTGGGCGGCCGACGGGCGCCTCCTGAACGAGGCCCAGAAGGACAAGTGGTGTGAGGTGATGGGCATGGGGTATGGCAACCGTCCCCAGAACCCGCCCTGGTCCAACGAGTTCAAGGACGGCCAGCTCGTCAACGACGCCACGCGCGAGCGGAAAGTCGTCGACTACCTCGAGTCCCAGGGGATCACCAACTACGACCCGCCGGAAGTCGCCGGCGGCGCAACCGGGGGATAGGCCATGGCAACCGCTGTTCAGTTCCAACAGTTCGGCGAGGATCTCGCCTCCGGCGTGCACGACTTCAGCGCGGACCAGGCAGAGGTCTATGCCACGGCGGCCGTGCCGAGTGTCTCGGCCGACGCGGTCAAGGCGGACCTCGCGGAGATCGCGACGGGTAACGGGTACACCGGACCGTCTGATACCCAGAACGGTGTCAGCCGATCCGGGGCCGTCACGTCGGTGACTGGCGTTGACGTGGTGTGGACCGCGAGCGGTGGTCAGATCACGCAGTTTCGCTACGTCGTACTGCAGAACACAACACCGACGTCGCCGCTGGATCCTTTGATCCAGTACTGGGACTACGGTGCCAACGTCGACGTGCTGGACGGTGAGTCCTTCACCGTCGACTTCGGCGCGTCGATGTTCACCGTGACGATCACGTAGAAAGAACCGCACGATGCTGACGGACACGGACCTGCATCTCCCAGACTACGACCCGTCCTGGCGGCCGCCGCCGCCGGGTTCGTCCTACGTCGACCCGGTGTTCAACACCGAGGTATGGCACCTGGGGGATGCGGGTTCTTCGTCGTTCGACGGGACGCCGTATTCGCGGCAATCCCCGTTCAACGCGGACGACAGCATCGTGACTACCATCCTCGCGAGCGGCGCCGTGCGGTTCCGATCGACCACCCCGCCGTTTCCGTTGATCCGTCCGCAGATGTCGTTGCCGGCTTCGTCGATCGAGGATCGGTGGTGGTCGACGACGGACCCTTCGGTCATCTACCGGACGATCGGGAATCAGCTCCGTGCCTTCAACGTACACACGGGCGCCGACTCGGTGGTGGCGACGTTCCCCTATTCCAACGTCGCCGGCCTCGGTGAGAACCAGTTCTCGCTCGACGGGGACCGGATCGCGTTGGTCGCCAACGGGACGTCGCAGTCGTGGCAAAAGGCGTTCGTGTGGGACATCAACGCCGGCGGTCGCGTGGGCGAGCTCGACATCGCCGGGCGCACGATCGGCGAAGTCTGCATCAGCCCTGACGGCACGCGCGTAGTTGTCTCGGAGCGGAACGCGCCGGGCGTCGCCCCGTCGCAACACGTCCACGGCATCGGCGGGGGTTCGCTCCCGTTCGAACGGACGTTGCGCCCCGGGTTGGGGCACGGCGACGTTGGCCAGGACCCCGCCGGCGAGGACTGGTTGGTCATCGTCGAGTCGTGGCACGGGAACAACGTCTACGCCATCCGCCTACGCGACGGGATGGAGCGTCCGCTCCAACAACTCGGTTGGCATTCGACCGGTTCGCTCGGTCTGCACGTATCCGCCAACGCGATGCACCACGACGGGCGGGTCATCATCTCGACCTACGTCGTCCCGGTCGACATCGGCGCCCCGACGCCCGCCAACTGGTTCCCATATTTCGCCGAGGTGTTCGGCGTCGCGTTCGACGACGTGAACGACGTTGAACGGTACGCCCACACCCGCGGACGCTACGACCGGAGCGCCGGTGATACGTACCTTGGTGGCACCGTCCGAGCCGGTGTGTCGCACACGGGTGCGTCGGTGGCATTCAACAGCAACATGCGCCGCCGCCTTTGGGATCCGACCATGCCCCCTGATTTTGGCGAGGCGTACATATTCTCTCGCACGGCGGCCCCGCTGCCCCAACCCCCACCCGGAGGACCCATGCCGGACAAGGCCGAACTGATCGACATGTTCAACACCACGAATCCCCCGATGACCGTCTCCGTGACCGACATCGTCCCGCCGACGCCCGCCGTGACGCAGGAAGAGGTAAAGGGGGTCCACCCGGTCACCGGTGTGGCCGTGACGGCGATCGTCGACAAGGCCACCGGCGACGTCGTCGAGTTCAAGTAGCACCCGCCGGTGGCCTACGAGGACTTCTACGAGCTGCCGGATGGTGTCACGGATGCCGATGAGCTGAAGGCCGAGCGCGGGCGCTTCTTCAAGGTCTACGAGAAGCCGGGAAGCGGCGGAGCGGTCAAGGTGCTGCGGACGCACGCCGGCACCGGCGAGCGCGAGGTTGCCGGTGGGATCCAGTACTTCGACCAGCACGATCAGGACGGAACCGGCAAGCGCTGGCGCGAGACCGATACCGAGGTCGTGCTCGTCAACGGCCGCTATACCTTCAAGGGCATCTTCGCGGACTACCTCCCCAGCGTCGCCCGTCGCGCGAATCAGTCGAGCACCTTCAAGTCGTATTTCTACGACCGCGGCCCCGATCACGACGCCTACGACGAAATCGGCATCAGCATCCCGGGATCAAACGCCCGCGCCGAACTCGAACCAAGCGCCGAGGAGTACACCGCGTTCCCGAACCGGTCGGTCGGGTTCCCCAACACATTCGGGCCGAATACCCGCACGCGGTTCGTTTTCCAGAACTGGGGCCTCGAGCACGTAACGGAGTTCCACTCCTACCCGACCGGGACCGACGACGTCGAGCTCGAGTACGAGCTCCAGGTTCCCGCGGGGTACGAGGTCTTCGTCGGCAGCAGCAAGCTCGATCGCCAGGCGAGCAAGCGAGGTCACGACACGTGCTGGATCGGTCGGCCGGGTGCGCCGCGTGACGAGTGGATCCGGCTCTCCCACGCGTTCGTGTGGGATACGGAGAAGCAGAACCCCGACGGGTCAGTCGCCATCCAGGCGTCCCCGCGTCGGGCGATCGACGTCCGCTACGAGCTGAAGGCCGACGGCAACGTCCGGATGACGAAGATCGTCCCGCGCTCGTACTTCGACCAGGCGCTGCGGAAGGGGACGTTCCCGGTCGTCACAGACGCGCTGATCTCGCCGCAGGCGCCGACCGACGACGACAGCATCGAAGTCACGGATGCGGCGGATTGGGACACCGCGCACGACGCCACTACGGGCGATTCGGTCCGTGGCGGGAACCTGGCTTACATCCGCGAGCAAGACGGTACGAACGTCGCGGATGTCTGGCGATCGTTCTCGCGGTACGACTGCACGGCGATTGGGTCAGGGCAAGCGGTAAGCGACGTCATTTCTTACCACCAGCGGAACAGCTACACCGACGGCGGTGCCGAGATCGACGCATGTCCCGCGACCGGACCGACCGGGGCGCCGACGACGGCTGACTTCGACGCCTGCACGGTGAACGGCTCCGACGTCTTCGCGTCGATGGATATCGGCGTTTGGATTGCCCACGCGAACAACAGCTACGTCGACTTCACCTGGAACAGCACGGGGCACGCCCACATCGAGATGGTGTCGGGCGACACGCTCATCTGTTACCGAATGAACGGCGACGTCGACGACGTCGCCCCCGGTACCGCGAGCCAGGTCCGCCACTGGACCAGCAACGCGAGCGGGCGCGAGCAATACCTCGATGTGACCTACTCCTCGGCCGGCTACACGCTCACGGCCGAATCCGGGACGACTACGGTGGCGGGAACAGCAGCCGGGCTCGAGCACGACAGGAGCCTGTCAGCCGCTGCCGGCGCTACTACTGCAGCCGGCACCGACGCGGGGCTGGAGCATGACCGCCGCTTGGACGCCGAGTCGGGCGCCGTCGCAGCCGCCGGTACCGACGCGGCGTTCCCCCGCACGCGTCGTCTGGACGCGGAATCGGGAGCGGCTGCCGCCGCGGGAACGGACGCCGGCCTGGACCATGACCGCGTCCTGTCGGCGGAGTCTGGCGCCACCGCAGCCGCTGGCGCTGATGTGGGGCTGCTGAAGGGCCTGACCCTCGATGCGCAACCGGGGAGCGCTGTCGCGGCCGGAACCGCGGCAGGACTCGACCATGACCGCGTTCTGGGTGCCGAGGCTGGCGCGACCGCGCTCGCCGGCCAGGACGCGGGGCTGCTCCACGGATACCTGCTTGATGCCGGCGTCGGGGCGGTGGTGGCCGCCGGTGTTGCGGCGGCATTGCAGCACGATCGCGTGCTGACGGCCGACGCCGGCGCTGTTTCTGCCGAAGGCGCCGATGCGAACCTGACGAAGACAGGCTCGCACACGCTGGATGCCGAGTCCGGAGCCGTCGGCGTCGCCGGTGTAGCAGCGAGCCTGCTGCACGACAAGGTGTTGGGCGCCGGCGCCGGCGCAGTCGTCGTTCTCGGGACGGATGCGGATCTGTCGAAGCAGTCGTCCCTTGTCCTCGATGCGGAAGCGGGTGCTACGGCTGTTGCCGGTACTCCCGCTGGTCTGGAGCACGGACGGAAGCTGGCGGCGGACACGGGCGCCGTAGCCCTCGCCGGAGCCGACGCCGCGCTGTTGCACGATCAGCTTCTGAACGCCCTGCCGGGGGCGACGGTGATCTCCCCAACGGACGCCGGTCTCCAGCATCACCGGCTGCTGGACGCGGAGGCTGGAGCCGTCGGCGTCACGCCGCAGGACGCGGCGCTCTACTGGCACCGACGCCTGAATGCCGAACCTGGATCCGTGGTCGTGGTCGGCACGGGAGCGATCCTGACCTGGTCGGGCGAGATCGTTCTGGTAGCGAGGCCAGGCGAGCGACTCACGGCTGTGGCTGTCGAATCAGCTACCTATCTGGTCCTGAGCCCGTCGGGCACCTCGATCGTCATCGACAATACCGCCACGGAGATCTCATGAGCATTCTGCACCTGAAGCAAAACGATACGCGGCCCAGCGGGACTCTCTCGCTGAAGGAGCCCGCTGCACCGGGAGAAACCCCCGATCCCTACGACCTAACCGGCGCTGTGAAGGTCTGGATGCACATCACGCTCTCGGACGGCACGGTGATTCCACCGAAGGCGATGGCGATTATCGATGTCGCCAATGGCGTCGTCCGCCGCGACTGGGTAGCGGACGACTGGATTACGAATCCGCTGGTGCCGACCCCAACCGACGCCGGCCAGCCGAGGGGCCCAAACCATCACACGTTCGAGATCGAAGTCGTCTATTCGGCCACGGATCGCGTCACGTTTCCGAACGACGACTGGCAGCAGAAGGACAAGTACGTCCTGCTGATCTCTCCCCATATTGCCGACGGGAACCCATGAGTCGTCTGCTCGCCGACCTCGAGCCCGTCACCCGGGAGAAGGTGTATCGCCTGATCGCAGCGGCGCCGCTTGTGCTCGGCCGCGAGCTCTTCATCGTCCACACGCTCCGGACCTACGAGGAGCAGGACGAGCTCTACGCCCAGGGGCGCACCAAGCCCGGGAAGAAGGTCACGGACGCTCGAGGTGGGCAGTCCTGGCACAACTTCGGCCGGGCGATCGACTTCGCGTTCGAAGAGCGCGGCACGCAGCGGCCCACGTGGTCGACTGCGGGCGACGCGATCGAGGACTGGCGGCTGCTCGGCCAGATGGGAGAGGCGATCGGCCTCGAGTGGGGCGGCCGATTCGAGGGGCTGGGGGACTTCGGGCATTTCCATTACAGCGCGGGTATGCCGCTCGACCGGGCCCGGGCGCTGTTCGAGCAACAGAACGGAGCGAGCTCATGACGGACCTCGAGGCCCTGGCGCTACCGATCAACCCGGCGGTGCGGCTGTCGAACAACTCCTACAAGAACCCCGGCCGGCTCGTGATACGGACGCACGACCACCGAGCAGGCTGGGTCGTTTGGTTCGGCATCCGTGGCCCAGCTCCGGAGCGGCAGGGGAAGGCATGGCCCGCCGGCGTCATCAAGATCCACCCGGACGGCAGCTCCGCTCTGGTGCTCGATGGGGCGAAGTGGCGGAAGATCCCTTGGCACGGAATCGGCCTGGAGCCCTCCGGCGGTCCGAACGTCACGCTGGCCGAGCTGTCGATGGGCCGAGCCACCTACGAGGAGATCCGCGCCGAGAACGACTACTTCGTCTGGGCGGTAGCTCCGGATGGCCGATCGCGCTCACGGGCCTACCTGGTCGAGAACGACATCTACGACACCCGCTTCGACTCCGGGTACGGCACGCCGCTGAAGCGCCGACGGTCGGTCATCGTCAACGACCGTGCCGCGGTGGACTTCCCGCCGGGCTTCGATCACAGCGAGCCGCCGCCACCAGAGCCACCACCCGACGAGGATGAACCACCGATGCCCGAAAACCTGCTGGACGACGTCCGCGCCGAGCGCGCCAAGTATCCGACCCCGATGCTCAACGAGCAGATGGGGGAGCTCGTGAACGCCGTTGCCTGGAATCACCGGGCCGATGGCTGGGGGCTCGCCGGCAAGAGCGTCGGAGCCCGCACGAAGCAGCCACACACCGGCATCGAGATCTCGCGCGACCTGATGATCCACAAGCCGTCCCGGCGGATGTTCGACGTGCTCCGGGACGTCGAGGGTGAAGCCGAGCCTTCGTGGAACGACGTCGGCGCGATGGACATGCCGTTCGTTGTGCCGGTGGACCCGGACGGCGGTGAACCCGACCCCGATCCTGACCCCGACCCCGAACCGAGCGGCGAGTACGAGCGCGGCCTGCGCGACGCGATCGCCGCCATCGAGAGGCTGCTATGAGCGACAAGCTCGGCATGAAGTTCGAGGCCTACATCACGCACCCGAAGCTGGTGGACACCGAGAAGGTCGACGTCGAGGTGCTTGTCGACGCCGCTCGTTTCGAGGCGCTCGTCGAAAGCATCATCGCGCGCGTGGGCGTGTGGGATGTCATCCGGCGGAAGCTGGGGCTCTGATGGACTGGCGCCTGCATCTGTGGAGCTCGCTGGCGCTCATCTGCCTTGCCGGCGGGCTCGGCGGGTTCTTCCTGTTCGATCTGATCGCGCTGCGCGACCCGGAGGCGATGACGGTCAGCCAGGAGCTGCGGGAGTTTCTGACTTGGGGCTGGGAGTCGTATGTTCTGATCTTCGGCTTCACCGTCATCATCGTGCTCTGGTTCTTCGCGCACTTGCTCAACCCGAACAGCCCATGAGCGAGACGAAGCAGCCCGACGTCGCCGAGATCCTCGAGAAGCTCGGCGGGCTTCAGTTCCCGGTACTCGGCGCCGATCCCGTGACTGCGTGGGGCAACGCCGCGACGATGGCGATGCTGCTGGCGATCACGATCATCAACACGGTGCCGCCCGAGCAGCACGCGGAGAACTGGAAGCGGATGAGCGAGTGGATCGAGAAGCTGTCGCCGAAGTAGGCGCGCTGATGGGCCTCCCGGCGGGAAGGGGTTGTTCTTCGCCAAGGATCAGCACACAATGCCGGAGTGTGCCGAGATATTCCCCCTCCTCCCCACCAAAGGGAGACGCCCCGTGATCCTCCCGGACAACGACGCCCTATCGTTGGAATACAAGCTGGTGGAAGGGTGCGCCAGCGGGCACCTGGACTTCGCGAATCTCATCGATGATGCCGTTCGCCACCGCGTATTCTGGGTCTCTGGTTTTGGCCTCGAGGAACAATTCGCGGACTTCGTCGGCCGGGATGTTGGTTCGCTCGACGATGACCTCGCCGATTCTCTGCTGATCGGCCTGTAGCGAGTCGAGTCGCTCGCGGAGCAGCTTCTCTTCGAGTCGCGTCTTCTGCGTGATGTCGAAGCCGACGCCGTGGAACATGAAGGTCGAGCGAGCGTTCGCATACCGCTCTTCGCCCGCGAGGAAGATCACGTTCCCAATGGAATCCACGCTGCCGACGTTGTGCGTCACCAGATGACAGGGAAAGCCTCGCAGCATGTTGTAGAGGTTCATGCCGCACATTACGGCCCCGCCGGGTGTCGATAGCAGGAGGTGAACGGTGTGCGTGCCCTGCGTGGATAGCTGACCGATCAAGCCGAGTAGAGCTTCCGTGGTCTTCTGGGAGATCTCGGCCGAGAACGATACGTAGGCGACGTTGGGATCTGGTGCGGGTGCTTCTGGCATGCTTCCTCCCGTAGGGTGGTGTGGCTGGCGGAGAAAGCGCAATACCCAGGCTCGGGACCTTGCCACGGCGCGCAGCTGCGGAATACGCTAGCCGTAGCAGCCCGAAACCAAGTCCGAGGCGCAATCTCGGACAGCACATGGTTTTCGAGCAACGAGGCCGACCTGGTCGTTCACGCGACCCGGTCGGCCGCTTTTTTTGATTGTAGAGACCTCGCCCTGCATCCGTCCAGAAAAGAATCCCCGGAATCCCCACCCCCGTGCCCGTCTCATCAATACAGCCCCGCCCAATGGCCGCGATCAGCGAGGGCGTCACGGGTTGTGGGCTACTGAATCCGGCCGGGTTGAGCTCGAGCGTCCACGACGCCCTGGGTGCTGGGATCGTAGTCGCACTCGTAGGTCATGTTCTGCCAGGCGCCGAACCCGTTCTGGAAGCGGACTTTGTCGCCGATGTAAGTGACGATGCCGGCCTCCTGATTTGCCCAGCGGAAGTGGCTGAACTTTGGCTCGAGTATTCCATCGGTCCATTCGTGGGAGTACTTCGCAAGCCGTTCGATGTAGTCCTCACAGGTCACGCCCGCCCGTATTGAGTGTCGGTCACCCCAGCAGCTCAGGTCCCCGCGGCACTGGCTTTCCGCTGTGCGATCGGCCGTCTCTGTCTCGGGAGACGGTTCGGGTGGCTCGGCGGTCACCACGAGAACGGCGAGCGATACGACCGCTGCGATGATCACCAACAGGAACAGGTTGGTCTGAAGGCGGCTGCTCTTCTTCTTCGGCGGCGTGGCGACGTGGGCGGGAGCCGGCTGCGCTGGCTGGGTCGGTTCTGGCTCCGGGAGCATCTCGCCGCAGAACCGACACTTGATTGCCTCAGCCTTGATGTCCTCCGCGCAGTACGGGCACTGCTTCGTGTCGCTCATCCGTTTGTCCCGCTTCCGCCGCCTTCGGCCTTGGCGTCGCGTGCCTCGATCTGCTCCTGCACGTGGCGTCGAACCTCCATCGGAGACCGGATGCTACTGAACGACGTGTGATGCCCGCCGGTGCCCGTCACGCGGACCGTGCCGTAGCCGACGATGCGCCCAAGTACGCCCTGGTCGACCATGATTCCTTCGACCTTCGACAGCAGCGTTTCCGTGGCGTCTCGGCGGATCAGGCCCTGCTTCGTGATCACACGCTTGTTCGTCACGGCAAACTCGGAGGTGAAGAAGCGCACGGCCGCCATCGGGAACAGGATCAGGAGCGCGGCGAGAGTCGTGGTCACGCCGAGCCCGAGCAGTAGAAAGTTCCCGGAGAACAGCATCGCCACGCCTATCCCGACAACGATCACCGTGGGCAGGAAGATGAACCAGTGGATGCCCGTCTTGTGCTGGACGGACTCGCCTGCGAGCAGGTTGTTTTCGACGTAACCCAAGGATCCGACCTCCCCGTTGCGGTTCTTTCCCACACGAACCGAATCACATCACGCGGCTAAGGGTCTCGACAAGGGCGGGCGTCACTCATGGTCACTCCTGCTACGTAATCCGGAACGTGCGACAGGCGTGTTTCCGCGATCCCTGGAAGGCGCCGGGGTGCCGCTGGTAGAAATAAGGGACTGGGCGCTCCCTCGTTCGCTCCGGCTGTGGTTATGGGGACCAGATTCGGGGACCGGTGGTGTAGGCAGAGCCAGCAACAACTCGGGGTGCGTGCTCTCCCCCGACACCTGCGCTGCATCCTTCTTCAGGATTCGTCTCGGTTCAGGTACTTCGTGATCTGAACAACAGTACCGTTGCGTCTATAGGGCGACGGCTGGTGCCCCCTTTTTGGGGTCCTTCGCCTGTTGATTTCGCCTCTCCTTGACGCCGGGGATGTCATCGACCTCGACTCCGTCGAACAACTCGGCGAGGGACATCTCGAAGGCGATCGAAATCAGGCCGAGACTGCGCCACGTCGGATGGTGCTTCCCGCTCACGAGCTTGGAGAGGTGGGATTCGGTCAACCCGGTCGCGTCAGCCAAGTCTCGCCGCGTCCACCCGCGATCTTGTCGTAGGTTCTCGATCCGCTTTCCGATTCGCACGGCCAAACGATGCCTGTCACATGTCATTTATCGCAACTCCGCCAGCGGTGACAAGCGGGTGTTGACATGTGATGTTTAACATGTCACGCTTGCCAACTATGAAGAACCGGATACGAGCTTTTCGGCAAGAGCGGGGAATTCGGCAGCGGGACCTAGCGTCGAGCTGTGACATGGACACCGGACACCTAAGTCGAATCGAGAACGCCCATGTCGATCCAACGCTGACGACCGCAAAGAAGATCGCCGATGCCCTGGGAGTTCCAGTCGAGGACCTTTTCGAGTTGGGCGAGCAGGGGGACGCAGCAGCATGACGACCTCCCGGGAGGCGGTGGCGATTGCGCGGAACATTCGCGCGCAGATCGAGGACCTCCACCAGCTGGCTATCTCCGTCGCTGCTACATCTGCGGGAGGCTGTCCCAGTCGATTCGTCCGTCCCAGTTTTCCGATCTCACCTGCTTCTCGACAGCCTCGAGCAGCCGCTCCGTTCCGCGCAACGCCATCTCGCGCCCGCCTTGTGGGGTTCGTTCGCGCCATTGTTCTTCGGTTTCGCCGAGCGATGCCACGGCGATGGCTCGAGTCACGACGAGGTGCGCCCCGATGAGCGTGACGAACGCACGTAGCGCACGGACGCTCAGCTCGATGTCCTGGATCCGGTCTTCCAACGCCCGCTGTTCTGACACTTCGACCTCCGGGTCTGTGCTGCGTGGTGCGTTTGACGATGCCGCCGACGCTAGCACGGGCCCGGGGGCCTTCTTCTTCCGCCCTTTCGTTCTCGTCGTTTTCTGTTCCGTTGCCGTCCAGGGGTGGGCGATAGCCGAGGAGACAACGATGAACCGTACCGACTACTCGCAGCCTAGTCGTGTCCGAAATGCACCGTTGACCGTACAAACCGACGCAGGTCGTGCCCATTCCTGGGATGCGATGCGCCGGGCCACACCGAACCGGGAGGCGAAGGAGGCCTGGGCGAGGGCGCTCGGCGTTTCCGTTGCGACGATCGAGAAGCAGCAGCGGCCCTACGGCGGCCTGCTCGACACCGGTCGGACGAACACGTTCCAGAAGCAGCTGAAGGCCATCAATGAGTCGTTGGCGGCGGGAGTGGATCTCTGGGACGCGATCGCCGGGCACGTGTGGATCTTCCGCAAGCTGGGTCTGCGGGTCACGGGTCGCGGCGCCGCCATTGAGGTGGACCCGCACCGTGTGGTGGCCGACGTCTCACGTCACTCCGGGGACCTGGCCGCCTACATCGTCGAAGCGATGGCAGACGACGTTCTCGACCTCGAGGAGCGCAAGGGAATCCAGGCGCGCCTCGAGCTGTGCATCCGGGCGTACATCGGAGCTGAAGCCATGGCGGAGGTGCAAGCGAAGTGAACCTGTTCGGGGCCGATGCAGCCAGAGCCGAGGGGAAGCGACAGGACCCCCATCCGAGCTTCCCCTCGGCTGATGCCCCAACCGACAGCGGGGTGGAGCAGCGGCGAGCTCGCTTGGCTCATAACCAAGAGGACGCCGGTTCGAATCCGGCCCCCGCTATTTCGAGGGAGGCACCGGGGGAGGGCGGTACACGCGTTGGCTCGATGGACGGGAACCCCGAAGCCACTCGCCCTTCCCCGGCCGCTCTCCCGGAACGACATCGCGCCGTCTGGGAGGTCGTGTGCAGGCACCGGGGACGAGAGAACCCGATCCCGGTTCCCGCGATCGCCAAGATCACCGGCATCGGCGAGCGCTCCATCCAAACGATCAAGAAGGAGCTCGTCGAGAAGTACGGCTGCTTCGTAGGCACGGAGTGTCGGGCGGCAACGAAGGATCAGCCGGCGCGCCACGGCTACTACCTGATCGTGGACGATGACGATCGCGCGCTGACCAGTTCGAACCTCTGGAATCGGTCGATCTCAACGATCGCCCAAGTTCAGGCCATCGAGGGCCTCACGATCGAAGAGGTTCTGCACGAGCTGTACCGCCGCCACAAGGCACTAAATGCGTGCACGCAAGTGTCAGAGAACGAGAGGGGCAAATCTCGCCTCTGCGCGTGCGGTTGTGGTGAGTCGTTTGAAGTCACACGGCCGTGGCACCGGTACGTCAATACGGAGCACCAGCAGCGCCATCACCGCGCCGGTCGGCAGCTCGAGCTCGATTTTCTGGAAGGTGTCGCGTGAGCGCCACGAACCCCTTTGCCGGCGCCGACATCGAGGAGAGCGGCCGAGGATCGCTGGTGGCGCGCAACTTCGTGCGCCAGAAGGTCCTCGAGGTCGCGCCGACGTCGGCCGCCGACGCGGTCATCGCCCGGCGTCTCGCATTCGCCGCGGACATCGGACCGAACACGGTGCTGCCGCACCTTGCCCAGCTGAGCCGCAGCGGCGCCCTGGTGCGCCTCGGTGCGGGGGGGCCGGACGATCCGTTCCGCTACTACAGGCCGACCGAGGAGGAGACCGCCACCGAGAACGACAAGGGTGAGGAGGGGCCCATGGGGAATGGAGGGAAGCCGCGGCTCACTGCGGCACGCGTGCTCGAGCTACTCCCGAAAAGCGCCGACGACGCGATCACGGCGGCGGAGTTTGCTGCCCTGGTCGGTGAATGGTGCTCACCATCGTCCGCGTCGGCGACGCTCGGCGGGCTGTACAAGCGGTCGAAGGTCGATCGCGTTGGCCGCGGGATTCCCGGCAACGGATATCGATACTTCGTCGGGACGCCCGACGTCGCTCCGAAACCGAAGCCGGCCGCGCGGAAGGTCCGGAAGAAGAAGGCCGGGCGCCGTAAGGCCGCCGTGAAGAAGACGAAGGCACGGCCGGCACCGAAGGATTCCTACGCTGCGGTGATCGGTGACCTCGAGGCGGAGGCCCAGGAGCACGAGCAGGCTATCGAGGTGATTCGTGAGGCGATCGCTTCGGTGCAGCGCGTGCGCGAGCTCGGGGGTGCGGCGTGAGTTTCCTTTTGACCCTCGACTTCTGGATCGACTTCGTGAAGGCCTATGCCGTCACCGTGCTGGTCGCCGCCGTGACGGTTGTCGCGTTTGGTGCGCTCCAAGCGGGCGTCCGTTGGTGGCGTACTCGCCATTCGAATCTCGCCGTGATGCTCGCCAACGCGGGCGTACTGCGGCCACAACAAAGCCCCGGGCGAGCTCACGACTCATCCCGGGGCTAGGAGGGTTTCCCCTCGTGTCGACAAGGACGGTATCCGCCGCGGCGCCGGGGCGTCAATCCCCGTGCATGAGCCGGTGCGTCGCCCGGGAAACGATCCTGGGCCACTGCACACCGGTGCAGCTGCGGGAGCGGATCGATCACACGGATGAATGCGAAACCTGCATGGCGCTCTGGACCGACGTCATGGCCGAGATCGTGCCTCCCCGCGTTGAGGTGCCGGCATGAGCGCGATGCCGGAGCAGTTGAAGCTCGACCTAGCAGAGCGCCGGATCCGCAAGCGGCAGGAGCTGTGGGAATCGAGGCTCCGGAGGGACCGCGAGCAGTTCGAGAAGGCGAGCGATCGCGACCGTGTGCGGGTGGCGCGGATGCGCGTCGGGTACTTCCAGGAGCACTACGGAGAGCGCTGGCAGGAAGTGATGGCTGCGCGCGCCGAGGGTCGCCTGGTGGCGGGCGTCGATCGATGATCTTTGCCCCGGGAGTCTTCTCGAGGTCTTGCGTGGAGGCGTCCGAGGGGAGCCTCCTGGGGCGTTCTATCCCCGTGGGCACGGCGTACCTTGCTGGTGCCTCGCCCGGGCTGCTGTCGCCGGCGTGCAACGCGCTGGCCGCGTCGATAAGCAGCAGCTCACTGCCGTGCCCACATCTTTCTTCCCAGGCGGGGGCCCGATGAGATACCTCCGGGTTCGCAACTGGGAGCGGTACCAGCACTACGGCGATCGTCGACGGCCGCCGTGGATCAAGCTGTACAACGACCTGCTCGACGATCCCGAGTTCGTCGCCCTGCCGGACGCGGCGAGGGCGCACCTTGTAGGGATCTTCCTGCTCGCCTCGAGGTACGACAACGAGCTTCCGGCCGATCCTGAATGGATCAGCCGGAAGCTCCACGCTACCGAGCCGGTCGAGTTGGAGCTGCTGCACCATTTCCTGTGCGGAGCAGACGATGTTGCTAGCAGAAACGCTAGCGAAAGTGCTAGCAGCGCTCTCTCTTCTCTCTCTCTTTCTACTTCTGGGTCTGGATCTGGGGGTAGAGGGGGGTGCAGGGGGGAGAAGGGGGGCGACGTCGGTGCGGAGCCGACGGCGGACACCGGTGCGGAGCCGGTGGTTGGGCCGAGTGCGGAGCTCGGAGCGGGTGAGGAGCCCGCGTCGGGTGCGGAGCCCGACACCGAGGATCTCGACGACGTGCGGAGCGTCCTGGGGTACCTCAACGACCTGCTGGGTACGGCCTACGTCCCCGGCCCTGACTCCCGGTACCTCGAGGAGCGGCTCGCGGAGGGCTGGAGCCTCGAGGCCTGCGAGCACGTGATCGAGGCGGCGATGGCTCGCCGCGACGAGCTCGGCGACCTGCAACCGCAGCGGGTGTTTTCGAAGCACTGGTTCAGCGAGCTGCACGCCCAGGGCGCGACCGGAAAGGCGAGCCGGGATTGGCTCGAGACCCTCGACGCCGGCGAAAGGGAATCGGTGACGGCATGAAGAGTCGCGAAAAGGACGTGGTGGTTTCAGCGATCACGATCTTCGTCGGCATGGAGATCGTCATGCGGAGCGGGAGCTACATGGCCTACTCGGGAGCGTGTATCGCGCTGGCAGGGCTCGGCTACTTGTGGTGGCGGAGGTCCTCCTGATGCCCATTCCACCGAAGCGCGTCCGGATCGAGATGACCCCACGGGAAGCGATGCGAACCCTGGGCGCCCTCGAGGAGTACCAGGAACTCTGCCGCAACGAGGGAGGTTCGATCGACACGGTCGTCGGCAAGGTGATGACCAAGATCGGCGTCGCCATGGTGCGCGCCGGTGCGGCGAAGGTCGAGCGATGAAGACCCTCCTGTTCCTCCTCGCCTGGCTGGTTGTCGGCGCGCTCGCAGGGCTGCTGTTCTGCGCGATGCGGAGGGTCCACCTGCGATGAGAGACGACCTGCGGGAGCTGCTGCTGGGCGCCGCCATGGGCGTGTCCGCCGTGGCCGCGACCGTCGCGATGGGAATCGCGATCGCGACCGAGGGCTACCTCGGCGAGCTCGTTGCTGTCGTGCTGTTGGGAGTGTTTCTGGTGCTGGCTCGGAAGGTGTGGCGGGGCGATGTCTGAGCGACCGACAGGGGAGGAGAAGGTGGCGCTGCTCGAGCGCTGCGTCGAGCTCTACGGGAAGCGAGGCCTCCACCGGCGCCACGGGCGCGCGGTCCAGATCTCCGCGCTGCGGTTCGTCATAGATTGCCTCTCCTGCGGCGGATCCGGCCAGCGACCTGCTCGGCCGGGTGTGAAATTCCGGGGTGAGTTGACCTGCGCGCGTTGCCAGGGCGAGGCCACCGAGATTGTGACGGCGGTCGCCGCCCGCAACATCCACGGACACGACGCGATCGACTACCTGTCGGACTGGAACTTCTCCCGGTCCATGGACGCACTCAGGGAGGCCGGAGCCAAGTCGATTCACCGCGCCCTCCACGGGGAGGCAGCCGACCGATGAGTGATCCGAATGGTGTCCAAGATCCCCGAACCCGGGACGGTGAAGAGGTGAGTGAGAAGCCGATCCTTTTCTCCGGGCCGATGGTGCGTGCGATCCTCGAGGGGCGGAAGACACAGACCCGGCGGATCGTGAAGCTCCCGCCCGCCCCGAACCACCTCGGTCATTGGGAGCCCGTGACGTTCGGCGGCGATGGCTGCACCTACTACGACTCCAAGATGGAGCCGTTCGAGTACCCACTGACGGCGGGGGTCTTCCACACGCGAAGCGGCGAGACGATACTCAGCCGAATCCGCTCAGGGGACACTCTGTGGGTGCGAGAGACGCACGTCATTCAGCGCGACTTCGAGGGTGAGCCACCACCGTTCGATGATGGCCGCCCGATTCAACGGCATGAGGACGGGCGGTGGCTCCAGCCCCACTATCGCGCTACCGATCCCGAGCCAGAGCTGCATTACGACGACATCGAAGGCCCCGGGTGTCGATGGCGTCCCTCGATCCATATGCCCCGGTGGGCGTGTCGTCTCTTTCTCCGCGTGGAGAGCGTGCGAGTCGAGCAACTGCAGGAGATCACGGAGAACGATGCGGTCGCTGAGGGCACGCGAGCTGTGTCCATTACGGACATCCGCCGCCAGGCTGTGTGGACCGAACGCCAGGACTTCGCCCAACTGTGGGACGAGATCAACGGCAAGCGCGCTCCCTGGGAATCGAACCCCTGGGTGTGGGTCATCACGTTCGAGAGGATCGAGCCGTGAATCTCGACCAAGCGGAGGTCCTTGCCCGCGATGTCTTCGGCCGCCGTGTGCCCAACACCGCCATCGACGTCGAGGAGATTCGCGACCAGGGCGGGAAGCACTACGTCGCGACGGTTTCAGCGCCGGGCTTTCTGCGCGATCGCGTCGTGCTGGACTTCAACGGCCGCGCCGAGCTCGTGATGCTGATGGATCCGGAGCAGTGGGACTGCCCCGGGCAGGAATTCGCTGCAGCCCTGGCGATTCGTGAGCGCATCGAGGAGACGTGGATTGGTGGGCTCCGCCTCGGTGACATGATCGGCAGGCCCGTCGTGGCCCAACGGGATCGGGTTTGGTATCCATGCCACGCCGAACTCCGCGGGAAGATCGACCGCAACCCGTCGTTCCGTCGCGTGCCGTCGCGCATGCACTCGCCACCAGACGGATACGAGTTCTGGGCGAAGAACGCCAGCTACAAGACGCGCGAGCCCAACTGCTCGCTGCAGCTCACGTTCTACAAGGCCGAGTCCGATCACTTCGTGGAGGCCGACATCGACGTGAACAACCGGCTCCTGGCGCACGCGTGGGACGCACTGATCAAACACCCGATCACAGGGCAGCCCGACTCCCGCCTGGTGGCGCAGATGTCCGTCTACTACACCGGCATTCCGTTGGGGTTCGACATGGTGCCGAAGGAGCAAGCGGCATGATCGAGGCGACGAACAACGTGGTGCCCTTCACGCCGGCGCCGAGATCTCGCTGGCGAGGCTGCACGAAATGCGACGGCCGCGGCTGGCGCACCGAGCGCTACGAGCAGCCCGGGAATTTCACGACAGGGAACGCCCGCATCGTCGTCTGCGAGTGCGTGAAGCTGGAGCGACAGCCGTGACGGCGGTCCGAACGAAGGTTGTGACCGAGCATTTCGTGGACGCGGTCGAGGTCGCCGACTATCTTGGGGTCTCGTACCAGACGGTGCTCCGCTGGGCCGGTGCCAAACAGATCCCGTCCTACAAGTTGGGGACGGCTGTTCGGTTTCGGATATCGGAGATCGCCGCGTGGGCCGAACAGCACCACCGGCGAGAGCGAGCGAGTTAGATGGCGATCGAGTCGCGCAAAGGAAGGGACGGCATCAAGCGCTACAGGGCGCGCCGGATGCGCGACTACCACCGCAGCGTCGGCAAGTGGCGGGACTCCAGGGCGGAGGCCGCGCAGGACGAGGCCGACATGCTCAAAGCGATCGCCGACGGTCGGTGGCACCTCGAGTACGGCCCCGACCGGGTTCCGACCTTCAAAGAAGTGGCGGACCAGCACCTGGTGGAGTTCGAGAAGCTCGTGCGCGAGGGCAAGCGATCGCGCAGGACGTTCCGAGACAAGCGCCGGCGCCTGAAGAAGCACATCCTCCCCGAGCTCGGCGAGCGGCGCATTGATCAGATCTCCCAGCTCGACATCGAGCGGCTGAAGCGCCGGCTACGCGACCCGAAGGGTGCCGATCTCTCCGGGCCCACGGTGAACCGCTACCTAGCGGTTACCTCGAGCATCTTCCGAGCGGCGCGCGCCTGGTGCAGAAACCCTGTATCGGGTGTCGAGCGGTTCGAAGAGAACGACGACCGCTGGACGGCGACGACACCGGAGGAGGCCGAGGAGCTGATCGCCGCCGCGGCGAACGACGCGAATCCGAACATCCGGATGCTGATCATCCTGCTGTGGGAGGCCGCGCTGCGGTCGAAGTCCGAGGCGCTGCCGCTGCGGTGGGACGACATCAACTGGCAATGGTGCGACTCCCAGGGCGTCAAGCGCGGGCTGATCACGCTGCGCTCGACGAAGGCCGGCGAGACCCAGGCGGTGCCCATGTCGAAGCGGCTCCGCGCCGAGCTCCGGGCCTGGCGCCGGCGAACGCCGGGGGCGTTCGTGCTCCCGGCCAAGAAGGGCAGCAAGCCGATGGGGGAGGCCGTCATGTACAAGGCCTGGCGCCGCGTCGTGAAGGCGGCCGGATTCCCGACGACGCTACGGATGCACGATTTTCGCCACGGCCGGGCGACGGACCTGATCCGCAAGGGCGCAGCGCAGCGGCAAGTGCAGGAGCTGCTCCGCCACAAGACGCGCATCATGACCGACCGGTACGTGCATATGACGGTCCACGACGCCGCCGCGGCCCTCGAAGCGGGGGAGAAGGTCGTGCCGATGAAGCGGAAGAAGGAGAAGCGGCGAGGATGAAGCCGGACGCGCAGGCCCTATGGGACCGGATTCGGAACGCCGGCGATGCCGACGGCGAGACGCCGCGCGATATCGGGCGCGACCTAGGGATCCACCCGAAGCGAGTCGCGAGCCTATGCGCGCGGTGGGCCAAAAAGGGCGTCTACGAGTACGGCGTGGCCGTCGATCTCGGGTGGAAAACGAGCCGCGCGGTGCTCGAGGAAGGGCAGATTTCGGGATGATCGCGATTTTTTTGGCCCACCTGTTGGCCCACGGCGATATCAGAGGCCACTGGAAGCCACTGCTGAGATCGGCGGAAACGCACGCCGGTGTTGAAGTACCGAGGGAGGGACTCGAACCCTCACACCCTTGCGGGTACCGGATTTTGAGTCCAGTGGCGCTTTTCGGCGCCATCGTCGCGCAACTTCGATCATTCCTACGGATCGCCCGCTGTAGGCGGATTTGCGGCGCTTTCCCGTCCCTCTCAGCGCTCTCATCGGTAGCGCCCGAAGCACGTCCGACAGCAGGGTTTTGGCCCACCTGTTGGCCCACGGGGTCCGGCGATGGGTAAGCGCACGTGGCCCGAAGGCGCGATGACCCTGGACGAAAACGGGAAGATCCGCATCTTCCTCGTGCTGGTGTCCTGGGGCACTGACTGGGAGCCCCGCGGCATCTGGG
>OZ244217.1:5540000-5870592 GCA_965216935.1 Acidobacteriota bacterium | reverse complement strand
AGATGCTTTTTAGATATATTCAAGAAGCATCTAGTGGGGGAGATGCCGCGTGCCACACTACGGCGTTGGCTGCGATGGCTCCGAGTCCGGCGTCCTGCCCGTCGCGAATCACATCGAGTCGATGCGGCCGAAGAACAGTGTGCTGGTGCGCGGGCCGCGGTCGGGTAGCGAGAAGGTGCGCTCGAGCACGAGCGTCTCGCCCCCATCGATCACCGTCCACCTTTGCTGCATCGGGACCTCCATCGCGTCGGGGCCGTCCCCGCCCATCGTGATCGCGATGTCGACCGTCATCGCGCCATTCTCCCATCGCGCCGTTGCCCGCCGACTTCCGGCGGCGGAAGGAACTTCGCGTTCCTCGCCGTCGAGAATCAGTGTGTATTCGAGGAACTCGTTGCCGCTGCCCGGTAGGGCGACGCCGTCGCGTGTTTGGCCGAGGGCCTGGCGCACGTCGATCCGGTCTGCGGCCACATCGATCTCCAGCGTCATCTCCGGATACTCGCGCATCCAGTAGCTGCGATCACCGCGGGCGTCGTCCCGCTGCCACTTCCCGGCCAGGACCTCGGCGGATTGGACGTTGGCCGCGGCCGGTCCGATGACGGCCACGATCGGTGATGCTGCGAGCAGGACCGGGGCCGGCCCGAACAGGGCAGGCACGACCGCGAACAGGGTAGGTATGACGGCGAACAGGGTACGTACGACCGCGAACGGGGCAGGTACGACCGCGAACCGGGCAGGCACGACCGCGAACCGGGCAGGCACGACAGCGGACGGAAGCCTGGCGCCTGTCGACACAGCCTGTCTGACGGACGCGTAGAGCGTTGCGTGCATTGGTTGCTTCATTCGTTCCTCAGCGCAATCAGGGGATCGACACGGGAGGCCCGCCGCGCCGGAACAAGACCGGCGAAAGCGACGGAAAGCAGCATCACGGATGCAGCGACGACGAACGTCGGCGGATCGCTGGGCGCGATGCCGGGAGTGAGCGAAGCCAGCGTCGGGGCGGCCGCTGCCGCGAGCAAGACGCCGAGGGCTACGCCGATGGTGGCCAACGAAACGGTCGACAGGACGACCGAGCGGACGACGGCTCCCGAGGAGGCGCCGATCGCGATCCGAATACCGATCTCCGCAGTGCGTTGGTTGACGACGTAGCTGGTCACGCCGTAGGCGCCGGCCACCGCGAGCAGCAGTGCGATGACGCCGAACAGTCCGACGACGCGCGCGAACATGGCCTGTTGTCCGAAGCTCGCCGTGATCACCTGGTCCATGGTGACGAGCCCTCGGGCGATGATCGTTCCCTCCAGGCTTTCGAGGATGGGAGCGATGCGCGGGGCGATGTCAGCCGGCTCGCCGGTGGCGCGGATCATCAGCGACGGTTGACCGATGCGCTGCTGCGCGAACGCCGTATACAGGAACGGCGTCGGGCGCTCGGTGAGGCTACGGTACTTGCTCGTCGCGACCACGCCGATGACTTCGTACGGCTGTGCCCGCACCAGGATGTACCTACCGAGGGGCTCGTCGCCGGGCCAGAACCGTTGCGCCAGCGCCTCGTTGACGACCGCTACTCGGGGGGCCGAGGTGTCGTCGGCAGCCATGAAGTCGCGCCCCTTGAGCAGTTCGACGCCCGCGGCGCGAAAGAAGCCCGGCCCTACGGCGTTGAACGAAACCTGCTCCGGGTCGACATCGCTACCGGGCGCGGCGGACTGCCGCGAGATCCCGCCCCCCAGCGGGACGCGGTCGAACCAGGCGACCTCCTCGACGTCGGGCATGCGGCGGACCTGCTCCTCGAGCGCCGTGCGCCAGGTCCCATCCGTGCCGTCCTCGGTCCCCGCGGGTGCGAGGGATTGCAGCGTCACTACCAGGAGGCGGTCAGTGTCCATGCCGCTGTCGACGGCGTTCAGTACTTGCAACGAGCGGACGAAAAGCACCGAGATCACCAGGACGACGACCGAAAGCGCGACCTGCCCGACGACAAGCGTTCCGGCGAGCCAGGCGCGCCGCGCTCCGCTGCTGCCGCCCGTGGCGATCAACAAGGCAGCGTCGTGGCGGGCGGCGCGATAGGCCGGCACCAGGCCGAACACCATGACGCTGACGGCGGCGATGGCGATGGAGAAGGCCAGGATTCTCGCGTCCGGTGAAACGACGACGGAGAACCGGGCGTCGTAGACCGTCTCGAACAGTCCGACGATGAGCGCCGCGGACCACTGCGCCATCAGCATCGCTGCTACTGCTGCGGTCAGTGATAGCAGCAGACCTTCCACGAGGAGCTGGCGGACAAGGCGTCCGCGGCTGGCGCCGATAGCGAGGCGCACCCCATACTCGCGGGCGCGGACTCGACCGCGCGCCAGCATCAGGTTGGCGACGTTGGCGCAGGCGATCAGCAAAAGCAGCCCGACCACGGCCATCAGCATCCCGAGTATCAATCCGGCTTCGGCCGTTTCGTCGGGCGCCAGGCCCGTGGCGGGGGCGACGACGGCACGAAGGTCGCGGTTCAATCCGTCCTCCCGGAGACGCTCCATCGCCAGGTCGGTCGAGGCCTGCGCCGCCGCCAATGAGGTGCCGGGAGCGAGGCGCGCGACAACCTTCAGCCAGCTGTTGCCGACCTCTGACAGCGAAGAGCTGGGCCTCAAGCCGAGGTTGACCTCGAGATCGACCGCGACCCAGGCTTCGGGACGCTCGGCGCGCTCGAGCCCAGAGAAGGCCGGCGCCGCGATTCCGGCGACGTGCAGGGACACGCCGTTCACCTCGATGCTGTCGCCGATGATCTCGCGCCCGCCGAAGCGCCGTTGCCAGGCGCCGTAACCGAGTACGACGTCCGGAGTCCCGGAGGTCGGGTCAAGGCCCTCACCCCGATGCATATCGACCCCGAGCACGTCGAAGTAGTCTCGGGAAACGAGCTGAACGGCTACCGGCTCGAAGGCGTCGTCGCCGCGCAGCGTCAGCGTGGCGCGGGAGTAAGCCACCGCTCCGTCGAAGGCGTCTGTGGCCTCGCCGATGCCACGGAAATTCGGATACGACCAGTTGTCGGGCCGCCCCTGGTTCAGGCGCCAGATGCCGACCAGCTCGGCCGGCGCTTCGACACCGCCGAGGGGTCGCACGAGTAGTCCGTTGACAAGGCTGAAGATCGTCGTCGTCGCGCCGATTCCCAGGGTGAGAATCACCAACGCCACGGCGGTGAATCCGGGCTGCTTGCGAAGTGAGCGGGCCCCGTACCGCAGGTCACGGAGCAGGCCGTCGCGGCTCCAGTCCATGGCCCGAAGCCAGAGCGCGTGCGGTACCGCGCCGGTGCTGCGCCGGACGACCTTCGAGCCGGGGCGACCGCTGCCGTGCCACAGCTCTCCGTGCCAGGTCTCGCGCCACTGCCGCCGACGCCAGCGCGGAACCAGCGGGCTGGCGACGGCGACGAACGCACGCGCGATCAGATAGAGGAACGATCGCTTCGACATCAGGCACCGACCTCATCGGCTTCGGGGATCGCGGCGAATGCGCTGTAGCGCTCGGCTACCTCTCGCAGCGTTGACCGCCCGTCCGAGGTGATCTCGTAGTAACGGCGCCGGGGGCGCTTCTCGCGCACCGCGGTGTCGGGGTCCTCCCACTCCGAACGCACCAGCCGGGCTTCCTCGAGCTGATTCAGCGCCCGATATACCTGGCCGCTCTTCAGGCCGGTCAGATCCATGATGTCGAAGCCGTAGCTCGCACCCTTGGCCACCGAGTGGAGCACCTGCAACGTCTTGTAGTTCCATTCCCGTTGCACTTCCGGCCTTCTTTCGTTTCGTATATATGTACAATGTGTATATAGCATGAGGCTTCGAACAGGCGCAAGGTTCGCGCTCCCGCCCCGAGCGCGGGTTTGAGGGTATCCTCGTGTCGTTTCGGCCGAAGCGAGGAGGCTCGAGATCCGAAGCCGATTTCTCTGGCGCGCCCTGAGGGCGAGGTTCCGCGACGACAGGGCGGAGCTGTCCGTAATACGCAAGGAGATCAGTCCGGGGAGCATCGCGGTCGACGTCGGAGCGAACCGGGGCAGCTACCTGTACTGGCTCGCCCGCTGGGTTTCTGGCGGATACGTCGTCGCGTTCGAGCCCCAGGACGAGCTCGCGCGCTACCTGCGCGCGGCGGCCGCGGCGATGCAGCTGGGAAACGTCACCGTCGAGAATCTGGGGGTCGCGGATCGCGCCGGGGAGCTGGAGTTCCACATTCCGGGGGGCGTAGTGACGCCGGGAGCATCCTTCAGTCGCCGCGTCGCCGATCGTGAAAACTGCGCGCACGAGATCAAGCGGGTCGTTACCCTGGACGGGTACTTCGAAGCGAACGCACCGATCAGCGTGATCAAGGTCGACGTCGAGGGAGTCGAGATGGGGGTTTTCAAGGGCGCCATGCGGGTACTCGAGGAGTCGTCGCCTCTCCTCGTGTTCGAGTGCGAGAATCGGCACCTCGAAGAAGGTTCGGTGGACGACACGCTGCGGTTTCTCGAAAGCCTCGGCTACGAGGGGCGCTTTGTCCATCGCAACCGCCTGATCCCGGCGAGCGAATTCGACGCACGGGTGCACCAGAGAGAAGTCGGCGAGCGGTTCTTCGCGGACGCCGATTACTGCAACAACTTCGTCTTCCGGAAGGCCGGGGGTCCGGCATCCCACCGAGTAGCCAGGTCTCCTGCCGAAAAGCCCCCCGACGATAGCGTGAGAGCGTGATGGAAGAGGCAGCCGGCGGACTGATCGAAGATTGGCAGCTGCAGGCGTGGCGCTCGGACACTCCCGGTTGCGGCGACGTTACACATCTGAACAACGCCGGCGCGTCGCTGATGCCCAAGCCGGTGCTGAGCGCGATGCAGGAGCACCTGAATCGCGAGGCCCGTCTCGGTGGCTACGAGGCGGAGGCCGCGGCGAAGGAGCAGATCACCGCAACGTACGCCGCGCTCGCCGATCTGCTCGTAGCCGAGCCGCGAAACATCGCGTTGGCGCCCAGCGCCACGCAGGCGTTTCTGAACGCCTTCGCCGCCGTCGATTGGAAGGCGGGCGACACGCTGCTGACGTCGACACTCGACTACACATCGCAGCAGATTCTCTACCTGTCGGTCGCGCAGCGGCTGGGGGTGCGCGTGCTGATGGCGCCGGATCTGCCGGAAGGCGGCGTGGATCCGGCGGGCGTGGCCGAGATTCTGCGTCGCGAGCGGCCCCGTTTGGTGGCGATGTCCTGGATTCCCACCCATGCCGGAACGGTTCAGGACCTGCCGGCTGTGGGTGCTCTGTGTCGCGACGCGGACGTCCCCTTTCTCGTGGACGCCTGCCAGGCCGTGGGCCAGCTGCCGGTGGATGTCGAGGTCCTGCAGTGCGACTACCTCTCGGCAACCGCACGCAAGTTCCTGCGCGGCCCGCGAGGCATCGGCTTTCTCTATGTCGCGGATGCCGCCCTCGATCGAGGTGAGGCTCCGTTACACGTGGACATGCGCGGCGCCATGTGGACGGCGCCCGACGCGATCACCCTCGCCAACGACGCGCGACGTTTCGAGGAGTGGGAGCGTTCCTACATCAGCACGCTCGGCCTCGGGGCCGCGGCGCGCTATGCGCTGGCGCTCGATCTCGATGCGGCGTCCGCCTGGGCCTGGTCCTTGGCGTCACAGTTGCGTGCCTGGGCCGATGAGCAGCCGCATCTCCGTGCTCTCGATCGCGGCCCGGAGTGCAGCGCCATCGTCACGCTCGAGGTCCAGGGTCACGATGCGTCGACCCTGGTCGAGCAGGCTCGTAAGCAACGCATCCATACCAGCGCCACGCTGCAGTGGTACGGCCTGCGGGATCTGGGTCCGCGAGGCGTCGCCACGGCGCTCCGCGTTTCGCCCCACTACTTCAATACCGGCGAGGAGATTGAACGACTCAAGCATTGGTTGTTGGACCTGTTCGCCGCGAACCCCTGACCATCGAGGTGAACTTGATGCGGATGTTCAGGCCGAGAGGCGCCGTTTTCGCGACGGTCGTGATGGCTGCGGCAGCGACGATCGTGGTTTCCGCGTCGCACCCTCTACCGTCGTGCGGCGAGGTCGCCCGCACGCGTGCGGATATCGTCGGCTCCGTATCGACCGTGCAATCGGTGCCCGCCGCGGCCCCGCCCCTCGAGGTCGACTACGAACGCTCGACCATCGTTGCCAAACTGAGGAAGGGAGGGTTGCTGCGATTCCTCGGCCACGAGCATGGTGTCGTCCCCAGCTCCTGGACGGCCGATGTTCGCTTCGATGAGGAAGACCTTCCTGGTTCGAGCGTAGTCGTCGAGATCGTCGTCGGCGAACTGCAGATCGACACACCGGAGGCGCGGGCCGCCGCCGGCGTCGATCCGGATGGGCCGTCAGCCGAGGAGGCCGAGGAAATCCGCGCCAAGATGCTATCGGCCGACCAGCTCGATGCCGACGGCTTCCCGACGATCCGCTTCGAGTCCAACCGCCTGAGGATCGACGATGAAAGGCTGCGCATCGACGGCGTAATCTCGATCCACGGCGAGTCGCGGCGACTGGAGGTGGAAGCCGAGCTCGACCGCGACGGCGCCGGCTACGTCGTCCGCGGGGCGTTCGAGGTCAAGCACCGCGATTTCGGCATCGACCCCGTTTCGATCGGCGGCGTCGTCAAGGTCGCCGATGAGATCGAAATCCGTTTCGAGATCCACGCGTCGGCGGACCCGGCCGGGCGCGGCCCGGTTTCGTAGCCGCGCTCGACTCCTCCCGTCGCCCCTTGGTGCTCAGTGCGTTGATCTACTTGCCTTCCTCGCGGCCGGATGCCTACAATGAAGGCACATTTGCCTACAATGAAGGCATCATCGGCGCTGCGGAATAGAAACGTTGATTGGTGAGTTCGAACAACTCGTTCTCCTGGCTGTCCTGCGCTGTGAGGACAGCGCCAACGGGGTGGCCGTAAAGCGGGAGATCGAGCAGCGCGCGGGGCGTCGCGTCGCGCGGGGTGCCGTGTATACCACTCTCGAGCGTCTGGAGGCGAAGGGGATGCTGCGTTCCGCGTTGGTCGAATCCTCGCCAAGCGCGGGCACGCCGCGGCGCTTCTACCACGTCGAAACGGCGGGCATCGATGCATTGCGCGATGCTGCCGCGACCGTGCGGTACATGTGGTCGGGGCTCGAATCGATCCTGGGAGATCGATGACGCACCCGCGCCGGCCGCGTGTCGCCCGGGCATTGGCACGCTTGTGTCTGGGGGCGCACACTCGCGACACGACGGTCGGTGACCTCGATGATCAGTACGATGACGAGATCTACCCGTCACGTGGTGCCCCCTTTGCACGCCTCTGGTATTGGCGAGAGGCCATGTCCCTGTCGGTTTGGGCGCTGCGGTCGCGGATCATGTCCGGGCCCGTGGTTCGACGCCGGCGTCCGTCGTTGGGCGATGTCTTGGGGGCCGAGGTGCGGCAGGCGATCAGACGACTAGTGGCGGCGCCCGGGTACACGCTCGCCGTTTCTTGCACGCTGGCGGCGGCCGTAGGGGCGAACGTGATCGTCTTCGCTGTCGTGAACGGCGTGCTGCTACGCCCGCTGCCCTATTCGGAGCCGTCGAGCATCTTGCGGGTGTCGGAAACCCGGCCGGGTCCTGAAGGCACCTACGACACAGACAGCATCTCAATCAGCAGCTTCCGCTACTGGCGTGAGCATGCGGAGCTGCTGGAGGAGATGGCGCTCTACGCGTCGCGCGACGCAACACTGCACGGCATCGACGAGCCGGAGAAACTCAGAGGCGCGGCCGTATCGCCGGCTCTGTTCCGCTTGCTGGGCGCCACGGCCGAGGTCGGGCGGACGTTCCGGGATGGAGAGGAGACCCCTGGGAATGACGGGGTCGTTGTGTTGAGCCGGCGTGCTTTCAACCGCCATTTCGGTACTACGGAGCCCCGCCTGGGGGAGAGCCTCATGCTCGGCGAGCGGAGCTACGTGCTCATCGGCGTGTTGCCGGTGGGTTTCGGATTCCCACAACCCGACACCGACTTCTGGGTTCCGCTTCCGCTCCGCGACGTGCCGCCGGGCCCCACGGATGGCGCCGGAGGGTTCGACGTCTTTGTAGGCGGTTTGGTGAAACTGGCAGATGGGGCGTCGATCGAACAGGCGGAAGCCGAGGCCAACGCGATCGTTTCTGCGTTCGAACCACGGTTTGGAACGCCCGGCCGTCAGCGTCAGCTTCGACTGGTGTCCCTGCACGACCAGATCGTGGCCCCGGTGCGACGCTCTCTATGGCTTTTGGCCGCCGCGGTCGCGACGGTTCTCATGATTGCCTGTTCCAACCTGGCGGGTCTGATGCTCGGTCGCGGGATGCAGACTCGGCGTGAGACGGCGGTGCGAGTGGCCCTCGGCGCCGGCCGTGGGAGACTCGCGCTGACCCCGATCGTGGAGGCCCTGCTGCTGGCGGCTTGCGGAGGCATCGGTGGACTCGGCCTTGCAATCGTCGGGATCCGCGCGTTGGTTCTAGCGGACCCGGTTTTCCTCCCGCGTGTCGAGCAGATCTCGGTCGATCCCGCTGTGGTCGTCTTCTCGGTTGGGGTCTCGGCCCTTGCCGGTCTCGCCTTCGGGTTGGTGCCGGCGCTGGCCGGAGGGAGGCTCGACCCGCACCGGGAGCTGCAACGGGCGTCGTTTCCACTCGGGCGATCGCTGTTGACGCGGACTCTTGTCGTGATCCAACTCGCACTTGCGATGGTCCTCCTCGTGAACGGCGGCTTGTTGGCACGCAGCTTCGGTCGGTTGGCTGCCCTGGACCGCGGATACGACGCCGTCGGTCTGTTGACGGCCGGAATCGAGATTTCGGGGGCTCGCCGCGGTAGTCCGGTGCCGACGTTGGAGGCCATTCTGGATCGGGCCAAGCAGCACCCTGGACTCGAGGGTGCCGCGGTCGCCGATGTCTTGCCCACGTCCCGCGCCTCGAGCAACGCCACCGCGAAAGTGGACGGTAGACGCCGTGAACTCGGCACGGGCGAAGCGGCGCGTGTGGATGTGCGTGTGGTCAGCCATGAGTTCTTTGCGCTTGTAGGAGTGCGTCTGCTCGAGGGCCGCCTGCCGGGCGCGCGGGAGGCGGCCGCATCGCACAGCGTTGCCGTGGTGAACCAAACGGCACAAAGGCTCCTGTCGGACCGGCGGCGGCGCCTCGACTACCGGCTCGACGTCGGAGCGTTTCGTGACCTTTCGGTTGTTGGCGTGGTCGAGGATTTCCGTCCCGCGACAGGCGACAGCAGCACCCGACCGGAGGTCTTCGTGCTGTTGCGGCAGCTCCGGGACCCGGTCGCAACGTTACTGCTCTCGCGGGTCCATCTGGTGACGCGCGACGACGGGGACGGGCTCGCGTCCATCGCCGCCCTGCGTTCCGTGCTCGGCGACGAAGTCGCAGACGCGGTTCTTGTCGACGTTGGCCCGCTGAGTTCCCGGGTCGCCGCCGCCATCGCCGAGCCGCGCTTTTATGCGTCCTTGGCCTCGGCTCTGGCTCTGGTGGCGCTGACGATCGGAGCGGTCGGCGTGTCCGGGTTGGTGGCTCAAGGTGTGCAGCGACGACGGCACGAGATCGGTGTCCGTCGGGCCCTCGGGGCCACCACCTCGGCGATCCTGGAGACTGTTCTGGGGGAGGCGTTGGTGCTCGTGACTGTGGGTCTGACGCTCGGGGTCGGGGGGGCGCTGCTCGCGGCGCGGGCCCTTCTGGCGACGCTGTACGAAACGACCCCAGCGGATCCGCTGACGCTCCTCGCGGCGACCGCTACGTTTTGTCTCGTGGCGACAGTGGCTGCGGTCTTGCCGGCGCGCGGCAGCGTCCGTATTGAACCCACCGAGGTGCTGAGCCGCGAATGAAACCGCGGGAGGCGCACGTCCACCGCGGCTCTGACAGGAGGGAGTCTTGACCGAGCTGTCTCGAAGAAGCGTAGGCGCCGTTGTGGCCGCGGCGCTCTCGGTGAGCTTGCCCTGGGCAAGTGCCGGCCAGACCACCGACGGGCACGAGCTGAAGGAGATCTTCGCGCGGATGACCCAGGCTCTCGGCGGCGACATCGTTGGCGATGTCGAGGCGTTGGAGCTGCGTCAGACCGTCACCTTCTTGTCGAGGTCCGGTGAGGTGTTCGAGAGTGAAGTCACGGTGTGGTTTCAGAAGCCCGGTCGTTTTCGCCGCCGGACGGCGACCGCGGACGATGGCATCGGGTTCGGTGTGACGCGAGAAGAAGGCATGGTGGGCAACGACGTGTGGATGCGTTTGGAAACGGGCGGGAATGGCCTATCGAACGTGCGCAACGACCCTGCCGTCGTGGACGTGAGGCGTCGTTCGTACATCGACGACCTCGCCAGGTTGGCGGTCGCGTTACTGGCCGGCGATCCCGTCGGGTTGTCGCTCGACATGACCCTTCAACCGGGCGCGGCCGGGGGTGGATCGGAATGGAGCGTCGGCGTGCGGGCGCCGCACGGCTCCGTCGGTACGCTTCAGGTCGATGCGGTGAGCTACCTGCCGCTCCGGTGGGTGTGGGAACAGCTGCCCAACGGGGCTCCGCCGGACGCCGATCCGGTCGCCATGCAGCTGGAATTCGAGGATTTCCGGGAAGTCGATGGACTGACGTTGCCGCACAGGTTCGTTCTCAGTAGTCCCGGGGGCAGCTTCTACCAGGAGACTACGGTAGACCAGGTGGTCGTCAACCCGGACCTGCCGGAGGGTTTCTTCCGAGGCGGTGGCTAGCCGTCCGAGGGGGCGCTATCACTGATCGATGTACCCGCGCTCCCAGGTCCTCGTCGGGTCATGGCTACGCAGGTCGACGTCGAAGTCGGCCCGAGCCTTGAGCGGGAACAGGACGTTCAGCCAGCCCGCCAGTACCTCTTCGTGCAGCGAATCCGGCACGTCGCGGTTTCGCAGCGTCAGGTCCGTACCCCCCGCCCCGTCGGGCACGAGGTCGAATCGCACGTGCGAATCGAAGTAGCGCAGCTCGAACAGCTCCGGCTCGCTCCGCCCGAGAATGGGAGTGACCGTCCGCACCCCGTTGACGAAGACGAAGTGGATGGCGCCGTTTCTCTCGTCTGCCTCCTCGGCCCAGAAACTGCGGCGGCCTGCATCGGTGGAGAGCAGCTCGAAGACCTTCTGTGGGTCGGATCGCAGGTTGACCCTCCAGATGATCTCGCCTTTGGTCGACGGTATCGACATCGGTTCACGATTCCTCGTTGACCGCGACCACGACGGGCGACGTCTGTTCGCCGAACCGCCCGCCCAGGTCGATCAAGTAGGTTTCCATGGTCGCCGTGTGCCCGAAGACGAATCGCGCCATGAAGCGGAAGAGCCTGTTGTGCACGATGCCGTCCTCGGTAATCGTCAACAACGTCCCTCCGCTCCGCGCCTCGAGAAGATAGGTCCAGGTGCCGCCGAAGGGGAGGTCGTCCGACGCGATTCGCAACACCAGGCGCCGCTGCGTCTCGGCGACGTCCACCGCCATCGGCAGGGGCCCGCTGCTGCCGAACTCGATCCAGCCGGTGGCGCCGTCCGGGAATGTGCGTGGCTCGACGCGGTCGACACTCGTGCGCCACTCGGGGAAGGCTTCGAACGAGGTGATCGCCTGCCACACCCGTGGCGGTGCGACGCCGTACTGCGCCTGCACCGAGGCGGTGTGAGCGGCGGGGAGCATCGCACCGACCACCAGCATTGCGACGACCGCCAGCATCAGGACGCCGCCTGCGACCATGAGCGCACGTGCCGCTTTCTTCACGTGCCCACCTTCGCCCGATCGGACTGCACGTTGCTTTCGACCCGCCTGTCGACAGCCGACGTCTCCAACCCGAACAAGTCATCCACGGTGACGTCCAGGGCCGCCGCCAACTTGAGGGCCAGCAGCACGGACGGGACCATTCTGCCGCCTTCGATGGCGTTGACGGACGCCCGGGTAATGCCCGCGAGCCCGGCGAGGTCGGCCTGGGTCAGGTCACGCATCGCCCGGTGGACCTTGAGCGAGTTGCGCAAGCTCGAATCAGCCATCCGCCGGCCGGCTGAAGTAAAGGAAGCCACCGTGGAACGTAATCCCCACCAGGACCATGCTCAGAATCGCCATCCCGATGACGGCGCTTTCGACCGAAGCGACGCCCAGCACGTTGAGCAAGATGAGCATCAAGGGCACCTGACCGAGGAAACCGTTTGCAAGGCGATTTGTCGCGAGCGGCGGTATCTCGTCGGAATGATGTAAACGATAAACTACTATATGTAAACTATCGCTTACATTACAAGGGGTATCACGCCCGGCCTCGCCCCCCCCCGGAGTGGACACCCGTGGCTCTCGTCGTCGTGCTCCGCCGGAACGTGATTGATCCCGGAGGGGCTATGGCCCTAGCAGGCCGTGGTGAAAGTCCTTGATAAGGTAGTCGTGGATCCGGGGGGCAGGTCAAGGACATAAGCCGAGGGGGTGGGGCCCGATGGCGATGGGAACGCGAGACAACGAGCGGCAGGAGCCGTTGTGGGTAGCGGCGACATCGATGGCGCGCTCTCCGGGGCATCCGTTCTACGACCGGTTGAATCGGCTCTTGGACGATGCGGGGTTCGACAAGTTCGTCGAGGAGCAGTGCGCGCCGTTCTACGCGGAGCGGATGGGACGACCATCGTTGCCGCCGGCGGTGTACTTCCGGATGCAGTTGATCGGGTACTTCGAGGGGATCGACTCAGAGCGGGGTATCGCGTGGCGGGTGGCGGACTCGCTGGCGCTGCGGGAGTTCTTGGGCTACGAGGTGCAGCAACGCACGCCGGATCACTCGACGATCTCGCGCAACCGCCGACTGATCGACCTCGAGACGCATCGAGAGGTGTTCATCTGGGTGCTGCGGATCCTGGCGGAGCAGGGGCTGCTGGAGGGCAAGACCTTGGGCGTGGACTCCACGACGCTGGAAGCGAACGCCGCGCTGCGCTCGATCGTTCGGCGCGACACGGGGCAGGCGTACGAGGAGTTCTTGGCCAAGCTGGCGCAGGAGTCGGGCATCGAGACGCCGACGCGGCAGGACCTGGCGAAGCTGGACCGCAAGCGCAAGGGCAAGGGATCCAACGACGACTGGAAGAACCCGCACGATCCGGACGCCACGATCACGAAGATGAAGGACGGCCGCACGCACCTGGCGCACAAGAGCGAGCACGTGGCGGACATGACGAGCGGCGCGGTGGTGGCCGTAGCGGCGGGCTCGGCGATCGCGGGAGATACGCAGACGGTGCAGGGCACGCTGCAACAAGCCGTCGAGAACCTGGTCGCGGTGAGCGAGAAGGAAACGGCAGCGGAGAAGTTGGCCGAACCGTTCGCCATGGAGCTCGTAGCGGACAAGGGTTATCACAGCAACGAAGTGCTGACCGACATGGCGGCGCTGGGCATCCGTACGTACATCTCGGAGCCGGACCGCGGCCGGCGCAACTGGAAGGGCAAGCCGGCCGAGAAGAAGGCAACCTACGGAAACCGTCGTCGAATACGACGAGCCAAAGGCCAGGCGCTGCAGCGACGCCGCGGCGAAGTCCTCGAGCGAACGAACGCGCACTGTTACGGGCGCGGCGGCACCCGCCGAACGCACCTGCGAGGACACGCCAACATCAACAAGCGCTTGTTCATCCACACGGCCGGCTGCAATCTCGGGCTGGTGATGCGCCACTTGTACGGTGCCGGCACGCCGAAGGGCCTGCAGGCGCTCGCCGAGACCCTGGCCGCGGCTTCTCAGTGCGCGCTCGAGCTGTCCCACCGGCTCGGATCGCTCCTTCGTCGCATGTACAACTTGGCGCGGCGTACTGTTCCGGATCCCCGTGCCATCTTCGGCCGCGCCGCCGCGCGCGCCTCAAAACCTACTTTCGCCACGGCCTGCTAGGCTGAGTCGATCGGACCCCCGTAACGCGAGTTGTGACTGATGAAGTTCTTGTTGCTTGCCGGTGTCATTTCTTTGGCCCCCGTCCCGGTGCTGGCGCAAGCCCCGAACGCTGGGCCGGGGACCCCCACCGGGCACGAGTTGAACGGGAGCATCGGTGGATATCGCTACGTCGAACCGCTGGCGACGCCCATTTCACTGGAGGGCGCCAAGCTCGGGGGCGAGTACCTCGGCACGTTCGCGCTGAATGAAGACCCGCAGTGGTTCCTGCAGGCCAATGTCCGGGGCCAGGTCGGTAACGTCACATACGACGGTTTTTGCCGCCCCTGGCTGATCACGCCGGACAGCACGTCGCCGAACGGCTATGTTTTGGGGCTCGGCCCGGCATCTCCGTGCGCTTCGAGCGGTAACAGCGACTGGTACGTGGAGGGCCGCGCCCTGGTAGGTCGCGACGTGGTCGGTCGGTCGTGGGGGCTGGCACCCTTCGCCGGCGTCGGGTTCCGGCACCTCTCGAACAGTATCGGCGGTGTCTCCGGATTCCGCACCAACGACTGGCTGTACCTACCCGTCGGCCTGGCCACCCGTGTTCGTGTGGCTTCACGACCGTTGAGCATCACGGTCGAGTACGACTATCTGCTGCGCGGCAGGCAGGAGACGCGGCAGTCGCGCTTCGGTGGCGGCATGGTGCAGGCGACGCCCGACGCGCCCGCGTTCACGATCGACGGATTCACCGACGTCTCCTTCGAGCAGAACGACGGCTGGGCGCTGCGTGTCGCCGCGAGATACCAACTCACTCCTCGGTGGTCGGTCGAGCCCTACTACGTCAGATGGAGCGTCGACGACTCTCCGGTGGAGGTCATCACCGCCACGTTCACGGTCAACGACATCACCGCTCAGCAAGGCCTCGGCTTCTTCGAGCCGGCGAACACGACCGACGAGGTCGGGGTGAAGTTGGGCTTCCGGTTCTAGAACAGGGCTCACCCGGATTCTGAAAATCTGAGGTTACGATCGCGCCCTCCGCCGAACGCCGCTTCTACCTGATCTTCGCGCTCGCGATGAGCGCCGTGACGTTCCTCGGCTTCTGGCCGACGTACCTCGGCCCACTGATAGCCGGGGAGATCCCGGCGCAGGTCTCGTCGGCGATTCACCTCCACGCCTGGTCGTTCTTCCTCTGGTATCTGCTCTTTCCGCTGCAGGCGGGCCTGGTGGCGGCGCGTCGCGTCGACGTCCACCGGGTACTCGGGATCGTCAGCATTTTGCTGGCTGTGCTCATGATTGCGACGGGGATCATCGTGCTTGGCTCGCGGCTCGCGAGGGGCTCCGAGTTCTGGACGGCGTTCGGGCTGCTGATCCTGTCGACGCTCTGCCTGTTCGCCGTCTTCTATGGGCTCTCGATCTACCACCGTCGAAGCCCCGAGGTGCACAAGAGGTACATCGTGTTGGCGAGCGCGGCCGGCGTCGGCGCCGCGACCTTCAGAGCCCTCCTCGTGCTGCCGTTCTCGGTTCCCCTGCGGCCGCTCACCGGGGTTCTCCTGACGAACCTTTTCGTCGTCGTCGCCATGGTGCGCGACCATCGCGCCGGCAAGAGAGCTCACCCCGTCTACGTGCGCGGGTTGGCCGTAGCGGTGCTCGTGGAGGGATTGATGGTCCCTGTAGCGGCGAGCCCGGTTGGCGAGCTGTTGAACGCCACACTGGCATCATTGGGTCGCGCTATTACGCTCTTCAACTGACCGGGGCGAGATGGCGGCGCGCGCTCTCTCGCGTCTCCGCCTCGGCCTTCGAATTCTGCTAGCGTGCGACACCATGACCGATCTTTTCGAACAGAATGCTCGGGAGCACTACCGGCGTCACGCTCCGCTCGCCGACCGGATGCGCCCGCGTGGGTTCGATGAGTTCTTCGGGCAACAAGAGTTGGTGGGCGAGGGGCGGTTTCTGCGCCGCCTGGTCGAATCGGACCGGCTGAAGTCGCTGATCTTCTGGGGGCCGCCGGGCACGGGGAAAACTACGCTCGCCCGTATCGTGGCGGGCGCCACCGGACACCGGTTCGAATCGGTGTCGGCCGTGACCTCAGGCGTTGCCGACATCCGGCGAATCCTCGAGGACGCCCGCGCGGCGCTGCGCTACGAAGAGAAGGGCACGATCCTGTTCATCGACGAGATCCACCGCTTCAACAAGTCGCAGCAGGACGCCCTCCTGCACGGTGTCGAGGACGGCACGCTGACGCTGATCGGCGCGACCACGGAGAATCCGTCGTTCGAGGTCAACTCGGCGCTGCTCAGCCGTATGCAGGTGCTCGCGCTCGAGGGGTTGCCGCCCGAGGCGCTCGACCGGGTGCTCGAAGCCGCGCTCACCGACGGTGAGCGTGGCCTCGGCGCCGACGACCTGGAGCTGACCGACGAGGCGCGCGAGGCGCTGATTGCGCTCGCCGCCGGGGATGCGCGGACGCTGTTGAACTTCCTCGAGCTGGGCGCGCTGCTGGCCGCCTCGCGGAAGACGAAGACGATCGACGCCGACATGATCCATGAGGCCGCTGGACGCCGATCGATCTTGTACGACCAGACCGGCGAGGAGCACTACAACGTCATCAGCGCCTTCATCAAGTCGATGCGCGGCAGCGACCCCGACGCCGCTCTCTACTATCTGGCGCGGATGCTCGAAGGGGGAGAGGACCCCAAGTTCATCGCCCGGCGCCTGGTCATCTTCGCTTCCGAGGACGTCGGCAACGCCGCGCCCCAGGCGCTCGGCATGGCGGTCTCGTGCAAGGAAGCGGTGCACTTCATCGGCATGCCCGAAGGCTTCTATCCGCTGGCGCAATGCACGGTGTACCTGGCGGTGGCGCCGAAGAGCAACGCAGCGGGCGTCGCGTACGGTAAGGCGCGCGAGGCGGTTCGCAAGCATGGCGCGCTGCCCGTCCCGCTGCACATCCGCAACGCGCCGACGGACCTCATGAAGGACATCGGCTACGGCGCAGACTACAAGTACCCGCACGATCACGACGGTGGGTACGTCGACGAGGAGTACCTACCGGAGAAGCTCCGTGGCTCCCGCTTCTACCGGCCCACCGATCGTGGGTTCGAGCAGCGTGTTGCCGAGTTGCTCGAGCAGCTCCGCGAACGCCGCGGCAAGAGTTCGAATCGAGACGGGCCCGACCGGGATCGTTGACCGCGCGCACGTTTCACGGCCTTGCAGGGACCGAACAACGTCTCACTCGCGCCGCAATACGTCCACCGCCGATACCCGCGTCGCCCAACGTGCCGGCACGAGGCCACCGAGAACCGAGAGGGCGAGCATCGCCAGCGCTCCGCCCGCGAACACCAGCGGGTCGAACGGGCCCACGCCGTAGAGACGGTTCTGCAGCAGCGTCGCCGCCTGCCAGGCGCCGACCAGGCCGAAGGCGACGCCGATCAGCCCGAGTCCGGCGGCGCGGCCCAGCACCTGGCCGAGAACGTCGCGACCCCGCGCGCCCAGTGCCATGCGCACGCCGATCTCGTGAAAGCGCATGCGCACCGAGGTTGCCACCACGCCGTAGATACCGGCGCCGGCGAGGACCAGCGCCATCAGTGCCAGCGCCGACGACATCGTCGCAACCAGCCGGTGCTCGGCGATCGTCCCCTCGATCTTGTCGGCGGCGGTGATCACGCTGAAGGGCGGCAGTGTCGGGTCGGCGGCCAGCATGGCCTCGCGGACATCGGCGAGCACCGTGGCTGCCGGACGCGCCGAGCGCACCCGAAAGCTGACGTGCTGCGGAAAGTAGAACTGCCCGAAGGGCTGGTAGACGATGTCGGTGTCCTCGTCGAGCAACCTGCGCAGGTGCGCGTCCCGCGCCACGCCGACAACTTCGTACGGCACCGGCTCCTCGCGTTGGTCGCGCACCGAGAGCATCCGACCGACGGCCGGCTCCTCACCGAAGAGCCGTCGCGCCACCCCCTCACTGATCACCAGGACCGGGCGCGACGGATGGCGCTCGACCATCAGGTCCGCATCGAACGTCCGGCCGGCGATGAGGTCGATGCCCATGGTTTCGAAATACGAAGGGGACACCTGCATGTCGTCGACCCGGACGCCGTCTTCTTCGAGGTCCTCGCCCCAGGCCCCCAGCGTGATGCTCGAGCGCATACGGCCGAAGGCTTCCGGGAATCCCATCGACACCGAGGTTGCTCCAGCGAGCTCGCCGAGGTTGCCGTAGACGCGCCGCACCAGCGAGCGCGAGGCTGCTTCGTCGTAGCCTTGCAGGTTGGGGTCGATCGAGAAAAAGACGAGCTCGGACCGCTCGATGCCCACGTCGATGCCGCGCATGTTGACGAGCGTGCGGGCCAGCAGGCCGGCGCCCACCAGCAGGGTGACCGACAGGGCGACCTGAACGACGACCAGGCCGTCGCGCAAGTGGCCGCCGGTCGCCCCACCGCGCCGCTGCGAGGGAGGGCGACTCGCCGCCAGCGCCGGCGCTAGGCCGAAGACCACGCCGGTGGCGAGGGAGACGACAAGCGCGAACCCGAGCACACGAACATCTATCGGCACGTCGCGCAACGCCGGCATCCAGCTGACGATGCGTGCGCCCTCGAACATCTGCACCATGGCAAAGGCGACCCCGACCGCCGCGATTCCGCCCAGCACGGCCAGCAGCGTGCTTTCGACCAGGAGCTGCCCGACCAGGCGGACACGTGTCGCGCCGAGCGCCCGCCGCACGGCGATTTCGTCGCGCCGGCCGGTGGCCCGCGCCAGCACCATGGCGGCGACGTTGGCGCAGGTCAGCAGCAGAAGCGCCCCGACCACAGCGGACATGATGCGCAGCGTGCTGGTGGCCCGCTCGCGAATGCCCAGGGCGCCGGTGCCCGGCGTCAACTGGACGGAGAACTGGCGAAACCAGCCACCGTCGTCGCCGAATTCCTCGGCGATGCGGGTGACCAAAACATCCAGCTCCGAGCGGGCCGACTCCGTCGTGGTGCCCGGCCGCAGACGGCCGATCATATGCATCCAGACGCCACCGCTGCGCCGAAAAACGTCCTCCCAATGTGGCAACGAGGCTTCGTGTGACGCCAGCGTCACCCAGATGTCGGCGTCTCCCGGATGCTCCGGGCCGTGGAAGCCGTCCGGGGTCACCCCGATGATCTCGAACGGCGTGCCGCTCAGCAGGATCGTGCGGCCGATCGCGTCTGCGGACGCACCGCCTCCGGACAGCCAGCGCCGCCGCAGGCGGTCGCTAACAACGACGACGTTTGCGGCCGATCCTTCCCGGCCCTCCTCAGGGCGGAAGCCGCGACCCGCTGCCATGGGCAGGTCGAGAACGTCGAAGAACGTCTCGGTGACGAGCTGGGCCTCGACGCGCTCGGTTCGCTCACCTCCCGGAAGCGCCACGTGCGCCGAGATCGACGAGTACGCCGTGAAACCGGAGAACGCCTGGTTGCGCCCACGTATCTCCAGGTGCAGCGGGTGCGAGACGCTGAAGACTGCTTGGTCGGTGCCCAGGCGCACGGTGACCAGCTCCTCGGGCGCCGGCACACCCGGCGGCCCGCTCAGCAGAACCCAGTCGACGATGCTGAAGACGGCGGTGTTGGCGCCGATGCCGATCGCCAAAACGATCACGGCCAGCCCCGTGAACCCGAGGTTGCGGCGCATTCCCCGCATGGCACCGCGACCATCGCGCAAGAGGTTGCCGACGAGTGTTGCGGGCCTCGATGCCCGTTCCGGTGCAGCCATCATTCTCCCCCCGGGTTGCACGACGGCCCTAGGTCGGCGCCGTCGCGGTGAGATGCGTGTCACGGTGTACCAGCCGCAGATCGACGCCAGCTCGCGGGCGTACCAGAGCGATGCGCCCAGCCGTCCCTGCCGCCGCACGATGCCAGGAAGCTCCTCCTCCAGCTCGTGGGCAATGCGGCCCCGCGCGGCGCGCGGCACGGGGATGAGGGCGCAGCGCAAGCCGGCGCGTCGAACGAGACGAATCAATCGCACTTCGTGTCCTTCCGGGGAGCCGGTCGAACCGGTATGATCCGGCTCGACGAATGCCTGCATTGATGGCTTTCTAGGGAAAGCCAACATTGCAGTCAATCGCAACTCCGAAAGGGCCGGCCAGCGGATGATCGGCGAGTTCGAACAACTCACGCTCCTGGCGATCCTGCGCCTTGCCGACGACGCCTACGGCGTCAGCATCCGCAACGAGATCGAAGAGCGCACCGGCCGCCGGGTCGGCCGCGGCCAGGTGTACACGACCCTCGACCGCCTCGAGACGAAGGGGTGCGTGAGCTCGGCATTCGGCGAGCCCGACCCCGTTCCGAGCGGCAAGGCTCGTCGCTACTACCGGGTGGAAGCCCCGGGTATCGAGGTGCTGAAGGCGTCCGGCGCCGCCATGCGCAACCTGTGGAGCGGCCTGGAGGACGTGCTCGGCGAGCTCTGAGATTCGCCGTCGCGCAGCACACCGCCTCCGAGCGTCGCTGGCCGTGCCAAGGCCATCGATCGCCGATCCCAGCGGGTTGCAACCCGAAACGGCCCGGAACGATCGCCGGGGCAGACACAAGCGGAAACTCGCGGCAGCCGTCCGTCTCACGAGGGTGAACTCGGCTCTCGAAGCGATTGCGAGCGGCTGCTTTCAGACTCGGAGTTCACAATGTAAAATCCGTGTCGTGCCTGAGACCAAACCACTCGGTGAGCTGCAACAGCTGCTGATGCTTGCGTTGGTGCGCCTGGGCGACGATGCCTATGGTGCTCGGATTCGCCGCGAGCTGACCACGGTCGCCGGTCGGCGGCTATCGATCAGTGCCATCTACGTGACGCTCGTTCGCATGGAAGAGCAAGGGCTGGTGGCCTCGCGCGACGGCGAAACGCCGGCGACGGGCGGCCGGCCGCGGCGTTGCTTCAAGGCCACGAAGGCCGGCCTCAGAGCGCTCAAGGCGACGCGGGACGCGGCCGAGAAGATGTGGTCGGGGGTCGAGATCTGATGCCTTCGTTCGAGTCCCGCCCCGCGCGGTGGGTGCAGTGGATCGTCGGCGGCGTCCACGGTGCGGCTCTGGCCGCGGAGATCGAAGCGGAGTATCACCGGCGACGCCACACCGCGGGGTTCGTCCGGCGGCAACTTGCCCTGTGGGCTCTGTGGGGCGAGCTTTCGCCGCGGTTGATCTGGTTCGCCCTCGAGCGCAGGACAAATGAGACAGGACGTGCTCCCCGCACAGGAGGCCTCATGGACTCGTTCGCGTTCATGCTGCGTTCAGCCGGGCGCTCGCTGTCGCGCCGCCCGGCGTTCACGCTGCTCGTCGTCGCAACCCTGGCGCTCGGCATCGGCGCCAACACCGCCGTCTTCTCGATCGTCAACGGTGTGCTGCTCGAGCCCCTTCCTTATCCGCAGGCCGACCGCCTGGTGACGGTCATGGTGAGCCGCGGTCCATCCGGACCACGCCAGATGATGTCGTATCCCGACCTCGAGGACGTTCGTGACCGGGCGCCGTCGATCGATCGTCTTGCCGGGTATCTGACGACGACCTTGACCCTCACCGGCCGGGGCGACCCCGCCCTCTTGACGGCCACGCAGGTCTCCGACGGCTTGCTGGCGACCTTCGGCCTGGTGCCGGTATCAGGCCGCGATGTGCGCGCCGAGGAGTTCGGAGCCAATGCCGCCGCGGTGGCGTTGATCAGCCATCGGTTCTGGCAGCAGGGCATGGCCGGTTCGCCCGACGCGATCGGCGAGACGCTGACCCTCAACGGCAGGCTCTTCGAGATTGTCGGCGTTGCCCCGGAGGGGTTCGACTTCCCTTCCGAGACCGACGTTTGGTTCCCTCGGCGGCTGGACGTGCAGGAATGCGCCCGCCGCTGCCACACCTGGGAGACGATCGGCCGGCTCATGCCGGATGCCACCCTGGCCGCGGCACGCGTCGAGGCCGACGCGATTGCCGCGAACCTCGAGGCGGCCTATCCGGACAGCAACCGGGACAAACGCTTCGCGGTCACGTCGTTGCGCGAGGTCACCGTGGGCGACGTTCGCGTCGGTCTGTGGGTACTGCTCGGAGCCGTCGGCGCCGTGCTGCTGATCGCTTGCGCCAACGTCGCCAACCTGATGCTCGCCCGCGCCAGCTCGAGACGAACCGAGATCGCCGTGCGTGCGGCACTCGGCGCGGCCCCCCGCCTCCTGGCCGGGTCGCTGATGATCGAGAGCTCGCTGCTGGCCCTGCTGGGCGGTGTCTCCGGGCTGCTGCTGGCGGGCGCGGGGATGCAGGTCCTCCGCGCTCTGGCCGCCGACAATCTGCCGCGCGTCGAGACGATCTCCATCGATGCCGGTGTGTTGCTGTTCACGTTCGTCGTCACGCTGCTCGTCGCTCTGCTGTTCGGCATCGTCCCGTCGCTCCAGCTTGCCCGCGTTCCGCTGCGAGCCTCCCTCGGCGCGGCGCGCGGCTCGCATGGCGCCGCCGCCAGCCGGTGGGTGCGATCGTTGCTGACCGTAGCCGAGGTGGCGATCTCCGTGGTCTTACTGATCGGTGCCGGCCTGTTGCTGCGCACGTTCTTCCAGCTCTACGCGGTCGACCCCGGCTTCGAGACCCGGCAGGTCGTCCGCTTCACGGTCGTCCTGCCGCAGGCCCGCTATCCGGAGCTCGAGCAGTTGCGGGCCACGTTTCGTGGCCTCGAGGACCGTATCGGTGCTCTCCCCGGAGTGGAATCAGTCGGGTCGATCTACGGAGCGCCGATGGATGTCGATGAGAGCTCCGGCATCGTCGTCATCGAAGGAGAGGAAACGGCCGGCCCGGACGACGAGAACGGCACGGCGATTCGCCCGGTGAGCCCCGGCTACCTCGAAACGATGCGCATACCGCTCATTCGCGGCCGCTTGCTCGAGGCTCCGGATGACGCCTCGGGCCGCCATGTGGCGGTGGTCAACGAAGCCTTCGTGCGCCAGAACTTTCCGGATCGCGACCCTATCGGTGAGCGCGTCCGGGTCACCGTCGACGTCGGCTACGGCAGTCCGTTCTGGGAGATCGTCGGAGTTGTCGGTGACGTACGTTCGAGCTCCCTGCGGCGGCCACCACGGGCCGAGTTGTATGTGCCACACGGGCGCTTCGGCAGCCACTACATGAACGTCAATGTGCGCGCCGCCGCCGACCCGGGCGCTCTTGTCAGTGCCATCCGCGGCGCCGTGCGCTCTATCGATCCCGACCTGCCCTTGCAGCGGGTCGAGACGCTCGAGGAAGTTGTCGCGCGCGGCATGCAATCGACCCGCTTCTTCCTCGTCGGCGTCGGGATCTTCGCCGCCGTGGCGACCCTGCTCGCCGCCGTCGGCCTCTACGGCGTCATGGCCTACCTGGTGTCGCAGCGCACCCGCGAGATCGGCGTGCGCGTGGCCCTCGGCGCCGACAGCGGCCGTATCGTACGCATGGTCCTGGCCGATGGGCTCCGACCGACAGTCGCTGGACTCGCCATCGGTCTGCTACTCGGAATCGCCGGCGGGCGAGCAATCGAGAGCCTTCTGTATGGCATCGAATCGTGGGATCCGGCAATTCTGATGGCGGTTCCGGCGCTACTTGGCGCAATCGCCATGCTCGCCATCCTGACCCCGGCGATCCGCGCCAGTCGTGTGGATCCGCTGCGGACGTTGCGCGCCGATTGAGCAAATGACCGTGATCGGTAGCCGCGGCCGAGCGGAGCTGCGGCGCGTGCTGCACGCCTAACTTCGAGGCCGACGTCTCCTGACCCGGACATCCGTCGACAACGAAAGCCCCGCGCCGGTCCATTGAACCGTCCGAGAGATCGCCGTAGGCTCCCGAGCATGGGCAGTCGCATCGCTGTCGGTCTCATGACTCTCGCCGCCCTCGCGTGCGGAACCGCGCTCGAGCGCTCTCCAGGAGAGGGCACCTGGGTGGGGACGATCACCTCCGACGGGGACGTCACGACGGTCGTCAACGAATCGGGTTCGGTCTGGGGCGGCACGGCACGGCTGGTCGAGGAGCTGTCGATCGGTGTCGAGACCGGCGAGGATCCCTACATGTTCGGTCGCGTCCGGGGGATCGCGGCGGGGAACGATCTCCTCTACGTGCTCGATGCCCAGGTGCCGACGATTCGCGTCTTCGAAAGCGACGGCTCGTATCTCCACAGTGTCGGCCAGGCGGGGCAGGGCCCCGGCGAGTTCGAGCGACCCCACGCGATCGAGGTCGGGCCGCGGGGCCGGATCTACGTCCAGGACGCGAACGAGCGGCGGATACTGGTTTTCGAGCCGGACGGGCGTGTCGCTGGGCCGCTCCACGTCGACGAGCCCCTGTCCGGCTTTCACCTGATCAGCGCGAGCGATGGTCGGTTGTTCGCCGACGTGGCTCTGGGGCCCGGCGCCGGTCCGTTCGATCGCGCGTACGGGGTTGCAACCATCGACCCGTCCGAAGGGGCACAGGTCACCTATCGTGAGGTCCCTGACTTCGGCTGGACGCGCACACTGGTGACCACGGAGAATCGCGGAGGCGGGTCTTTTGCCGGTCCCGTCCCCTTCGCCCCGAACCTGGTCTGGACGGTCCTTTCGACGGGGGATATTGCCGCCGGCGTTGCCGACGAGTTCCGCTTCGAGCTACTACGCCCGGGCGGCGCCAAGACGGTGGTACGAAAGGCCTGGACGCCGATTCCCGTGGTGGCGGAGGAGGGCCGGTGGCGCGCATTGAGAACCGAGCTGCAAGCGCAGGCGAACCAGCCCGATTGGACCTGGAACGGGCCGGAAGTGCCCGGCCACAAACCGGCCTATGACCGATTCTACGCCGACCGATCCGGCCGCCTTTGGGTGATCCGAGAGGGCCCCGGTGTGCGGAACCCCGGGTGCGACTGGCCCTCGACAATCGGCGAGTACTTCGACTTCGAGCCCTGCTGGACAGCCCCGCAGATCGTGGACGTGTTCGACGGAGACGGGCGCTTTCTCGGTGAGGTCGCGGTGCCGGCGGGATTCTCGTGGTTCCCGAGGCCCTACATGAGAGACAATCTCGTCTTCGCGTCGGTGGAAGACGAGGCCGGTACGGTCACGGTGAAACGCTACCGGTTGGTGATGCCGGAATGTTCTTCAGCAGCCTGCTAGATCGGGGCTTCGTACCAGTAGGAGACCAGCACATACAAGGTGCCGCCGACGAGGATCCAGGCGGCAGCGCCCGAAACGCGGGCGTCTTTGGCCCACCGCACCATGATGTCGCGCCGCCATACCGCGAGCGGGGTCAAGACGACGACCGCCATGATCAGCCCGTACGCGGCGAGCATGTTGAGGGTCTGCACGTACAACCTGGTGGTGTACGGGAGCTGCAGGCCTTCCGCCGCGTACTGCGAGGCGAGCGGCGGAATCACCTTCCACAGGGCGAAGAAGTTGAGGGCGGCAAAGACGATGAGGAGCGCTACGTTGTTCGCGACCAACGCAGTGCGCGAGTCTACGTTCGTGCTGACCATGGAGCACCTCCCAGCGCTCAGCAGGTGTCGATCGATAGCAACAGAAGCCAATCTATCTGAGCCGCGGGCCGCGAAACTACCGGAAATGCACCTACCGGCGGCAACGTACAAGGCAGACAGGAGAGCGTGGTTGCGGAGCGCCCTGGTCCCGTGGCGCCCTGGTCCCGTGGCGTCCTGGTCCCGTGGCGTCCTGGTCCCGTGACGTCGTTGTCCCATTGAAGAGGCGATGGCTCGGGTTCATGATCCAAGGGGGACGGGAAGGCGCCGGCCCTTCCAGGAGGACACCGGGACGATCGTGGTGAAGGAATCATCGGCTCGTATTGTCGAGGGACGAAGGACCATGAGCGGCGCACCGGCACGCGTGGGGTTCATCGTCCTTGCCGGCCTCATGCTATGGGCACCGCTCCGGGTGGGTCCCGCGGTGGGCCCCATGCAGTCGGACCAAGCCGGTCAGCAACCGTCTTTCGGGGCAGAGGTTCGCAGGGTCCGGGTCGATGTCGTCGTCATCGATCAGGATGGCGTGTTCGTCGACGATATCGACGAACGTGCGTTTCGGTTGTTCGAAGACGGTGTCGCGCAGGAGATCATCAGTGTGCAGCTCGTCGAGGTCGGCTCCGGTAGGGTATCGCCGGCGAACGGGAGCCCGAGCCCGACGGCCAGCGTGAGCTCGAGCGGGACTGCGGTTCCGGGCAAAGCCGGCCCGGGCGACTCGGCGGCGAGCGATCCTCGCTCGGTTCGTCCAAGCGCCGATCTCGGCGCGGTCATCTATCTCGTCGACGGCTTGGGCCTTTCTTCGCGTAACCAGGAACGATTCGCCGTGCGCTGGTCTCAGGAGCTCGAAGCCCGCTCCGGGTTGGTCGTGCCCCACGCGATCTACCGGATCAATCGAATCGGACAGATCGAAGAGATCGCGCCGCTGAGCGCCGACCTCGAAGCGCTGCGGGAGGGTGTCGACGAGATCGCCGCCCGCGCCGACACCGACCTGTTCCGCGGCCTTCGAATCCTCGATCGCAACCTCCGTCGCTACGAGCTACTGCACCAGTTCACCGAGGCGCTCGCCGGCCGCACCGGGCGCACCGCCTTGGTGTACGTGTCGGCCGGAATCAGCATGATGAGGCGTGGGTCACCCGACCTGAGGATCCTCGCGGTCCAAGAGCAGATGCACGAGGCGGCCAACGCCGCCAACGTCACGTTCTACGGCCTCGATCCGAGCTTGATGTACGAGCTGGTCGGCACCGGAATCGACATGAGTCGACGGAGTGGCACGTCAGCACGCTCGCGAGCGGGCAGCGGACGCGACGAGGTGGGCAACTCACTGCGCCACGCTGCGACGGCGACGGGAGGAAAGGCCTTCGTCGGTTGGGCCGACCTCGGTCGCGTCATCGAGATCATCGAGCAGGACACCGATCGCTACTATCTCCTCACGTACTCGCCTGCCCGAACGGCGAACGACGGCGCGTACCACGAGCTTCGCGTCGAGGTCGATCTTCCGGACGTCGAGGTCCGCTCACGACGCGGCTACGTCGACGACACGGTCGAGGCGCTGGCCGAGAAGCGGGTAGAAGGGGCACTCCGGTTGCCGGGCACGACGGGCTCCGTGCCGTTGGTGGTGGAGACGTTCCGCCGCCGCTCGCCTGACGGTGGGGCGCAGTTCCTGGTGCGTGTTTCGGCCGCCGTTGCAGAGTTTGTGCCCTTCCGGTCGCCGGACGGCGCATCGATCGCCGAAGTCGAGGCCCACATCGGGGCGATCAACACGGCGGGCGACGTTGTCGCTCATCGCAGCCGGCGCGTGTCAGCGCAGTTGCCGGACGCGGGAGGTGCCGCCGCGAAGGGCACGCCGGGGGCCACTTCGACTCGAGAGTACGTGACGCATTCCGAGTTGCTCACCCTGCGCCCCGGCGATCACGAGCTCAAGGTGGCCCTCTTCGACCAACACAGCGAGCGGCTCGGCGCCGTGGGGGCGTCGCTTCAGGTACCTCCCGCCGACGAGCCCTGGCTGACCAGCAGTCTGGAGCTGATGTCGGAGGGGCCCAACGATGGCGAGCGGCGTCCGCTCATTGGCGGCGTTGCGTCTTTCGGCGAGCGCATCGTCGCAAGCCTGGACCTCTACGACATCGAGTCGCCCGAGGTGATCGCCCGCGTCGTCCCGGAAGCCGGCGCCGAGCGGGCCCTCCACGTGGCCGCGGGGCTGGAGCCTGGCGCTGACGGCGTCTCGCGCGTTTCGATGAGCCTGCCGGCTTTACCCGTCGGCCGCTACTCGCTCGAGGTGCACGTCACGGGTACCGACGTCGATGAGGTGGTTCGCGCGTCGCTTCGGATCGAGCCGCCCGCCTGAGGCAGAGACTGGCGCCTCGGCGGCGACCGGTAGAGACTTGGCCCATCGACGGATCTTCCATTGATCGTCGCGACAGCAAGAAGACCCTTTCGCCTGACTCCCCGACCTCAGGAGGCTCACCCCATGTCCGATCAAGGTCGCTTCACCTGGTACGAGTTGATGACCACCGACCCGGCGGGAGGACTCGACTTCTACGCCGGCCTCACCGGCTGGACCCATCAGTTGTTCGAGTCTCCCGCGCCCGAGGGGATGGAAGACATGCCGGAGTACCACGTCTGGATGCAGGGCGAGGAGCCCATGGGCGGCTGTATGCAGCTTCCCGCCGAGGCCCAGGCACAGGGCGCACCGACGCACTGGCTCGGTTACATCCATTGCGACGATGTCGACGCCACCACGGCAAGAGCCATCGAGCTCGGCGCGACCAACCTCACGACGCTCGAGATGCCGGAGGTCGGCAAGTTCGCCGTTATGCAGGATCCGGCCCAAGCGGCGATCTGTTTTTTCCAGCCGGCCAACGATCCCGGTCCCGAGCAGGTGAAGGGCCCGGGTCGCTTCACCTGGCACGAGCTCTACACCGACGACTACGAGAAGGCGTTCGACTTCTACGCCGAACTGTTCGGCTGGGAGGTCATGGACGATATGGACATGGGCGAAGCGGGTATCTACCGCGTCTTCGGCCGCAACGGCGAGCAGCTCGGCGGGATGATGAACCGGCCCGAACAGATGCCGGTGAACTGCTGGCAGTACTACATCTGCGTACCGGACGTCGACGACGCCGTCGGTGCGATCAGCGCAGCGGGCGGCCAGGTGACGATTCCGCCGATGGACGTTCCGGGCGGCGATCGCATCCTGATGGGCATGGATCCACAGGGCGGCGCCTTCGCGCTGCACTCGATCGGCGAGGGCAGCGGCGACTGAATCTCGTTGCGAGTACATCCGGCCGGCGCTGGTCGCGTTGGGCCCCGGCGGTCGCCGGTTGAGGGAAGCGACCCCGTGGTCACTCCGGAAGCCGTGTGAGTACCAGTCGAGCGATCTCCGTGGCAGCCTGGAGCTCGGCCTCTCGATCGAGGCTGGTGAAAAGGTCGACAGAAACGACGTAGCGGCCGACCAGCACCTCGATCTCGCCCAGCGGCTGCGTGTTGCGGGCGCGTTCGCCGAGTCCCTCGACGGCGGGGTACTCGGTGCCGAACTCGAACATGGAGCTTGCTGCCGTGGGAGTGTTCCAGGCCTGGACGCTGACATGGACGTCGTCGGAGGAGCAGCTGAAGTAGGTCACGCCTTCAACCGGCTCAACGGACGGGGCCGGTGACGCGACGGAGATCCCGAGAATCTGCTCCACCTCTGCCTGGGAGACGAGGCTGCAAGGATCCAGCGAGGGGGGCTCGGCGGCAGGCTCGGTGGCGGCGGGCGGCGCGCTCTCCGGTGCGGGGGTGTTGCCGGCGTTGCCTGTATCGGTGCCCTCAGGGGCACCGCAGCCAGCGATCGCGATCAGGAGAAGGACTGCTGCCGAAGGCGCACTACTTGGACTGGCGTGCCGCATGAGATCCTCCTTGCGGTCCCCGAGTTCCCGCCCCGCTCAGGTTGCCAGAGCCTCTGTCGAAGTGCCACCGATCACCCCGCGGGCCCTCCCTCGGTGGGCCGGGCCCACCGAGAGATTCACCGCGGCCTCGTGGTCACGCGTCCAGCATGTGCCCGATGTGCTTGGTCGCCTCCCGGTAGCTGAGGCCGGACAGCACGTCGCGGTGACGGGCGACGAAATCGACGACCGCCTTAGCGTCGGTCTTGGCATACTCCCGCAGCGCCCAGCCGATCGCCTTGCGGATGAAGAATTCCTTTTCGTGCATGCGTTCCTCACAAAAGCGGAACAGTCTCGCCGTGTCCGTGTGCTCCTTGGCGCCGACCTGGCAGATGATCGAACTGCGCCGCAGCCACATGTCCGCGTCGTCGTTCCACCGGTCGACGACCGGCCAGGTCTCATCCGGGTAGTCGATCACCAGCTCGCGCACCATGTGAGTGGCGGCATCGTCGACGAAGTCCCACCAGGCGCCCTCGCTAATGAATCGGCTGTAGAGGGGCAGTGATTCGGGGACGATGTAGCGCTTGAAGGCGGTGGCGACTCCTTGGGCCAGGTACTTCTCCTCGCGATGCGGCAGCTCCCAGAGCGCAGCGGCGAGAGCCTCGTACTCCTCCCGGCTCGCGGGTGCAAAGGCCTTGCGAAGGTGCCGCAGAATCGGCATGCGCCCGGGTTTCTGCACGCCGTAGAACGGCATCTCGGTCTTCATGTAGGCCTGCATACCGGCCGCCTTGTCAGGGTCGGCGCACCGGGCCAGCTCGGCTTGGACGAAGGCGATGGCGGCTGCGATGTCGATGGCCATACCGATGCTATAGCGCGAACGGGCGTTGTTGTGCAATTCCGTTTGGACGGGCGACCCGACCCGGCGGGCTTCTCGCCGAGCGGGACCCGGGACCGTTGATGCGACCAGAAGAACGCCCTAGCCTACTGTCAAGCTCGGGGCCGTGAGGGAGCGCGACGATCGGGAACCCTCGAAGGTCGTTCCATGCTCACGGGCGCTCGATCGCGTACACGCGCACCGACTGCACATCCATTTCATCCCGCCAGACGCCGGCCAGCCGATCGCCCGTGGCGAACCGGAGTTCAAGCTGATCCGGCAGGTGGATGGTGCCCGCGAGAAGGCCGTCGGGGCCGAAGATGTGGAGCACCTGCGTTGTCTCGGCTGCTGGGACGCGGTAGCGGCGCACCCACACGCGGTCCTCGGTGTCTGCATGGAGCTCGTCTACGAGAGGGAACTGCTCCGGAAACGGCATCGCGCCGTAGCTCGCACGCAACGCGTCGCGCTGCGATTCATCGGCTCTGTCCACCTGCTCCTGGATGTGTCGGGCGATGATTTCGGAGGTGATGGGCGTGGTGGGCTCGTTGACCCGCACGATGCGCTCGAGGGAGCCGTCGAGGCTGAATCGCCGGTACTCGAAAGATCCGGGAGGCGCGAAGTACAGCGCATCCCGACCGACGGTGCGACCTGCGGTGCCGGCGAAGGGAACCAGCCAACTCGAATTGAGCGCCGCATCGACCCAATTCCTGCTCGTGTCCGCGGAGGTGAACGTCACGACGTCATCGGGCGCGTCCCCCGGTGACCATCGGACGAACGTTTCGTTGACCACCAGCAGGTTCGGGCCGGAGGGAAACGTGAGCCTGCTCAGAGATGCAAGCGCACTGCCGTCGCCGAAGAAGCCCCACACGACGACGTTGGGGTTGCCCGCGAGGTTGTTGGTCGGCGTAGTATCGATCAGCTCGCCGTCCATGGCGAAGGTGCTGAGCCGTTGCGCCACATCCCAAGTCAGGATCCTGTCGCCGATGACCGCCGTCGTTGCCAGGTATTGGAACTCCCCGGGTCCTTGACCTCGACGCCCGATGGAGCGCACCAACGCGCCCCTGTCGTCGAACACCCGGATCTCGGCGGTCGCCCGGGCCGCGACCACGATCGAGCCGTCGGCCAGTAGGCTGACGTCGCCGATATCCGTGAACATGTAGGCCTGCTCGCCGGCGTCGACACCGATCGAGAGAAGGGGCTGGGCGCCGAGAGTCCAGGTCGGTTCCTGAGACAGCTCGGTGTACTCGACGATCTCTACACCCTCCGCGTTGCGGGTGATCGTCGGCTCGCTGTTGCGATCGGTCGCCCCTGGAGGGCCGCAGGCGAGCGCCAGCAGGGCAATGGTGAACGTGGCGCTCCGGCGAATTCCCATGAGCTCGACCGTACGACGACGTGATCGGCGTATCAATGGACCCGATCATGTACGCTGAAGTGTCCGGGGCGCGATCGCCGATCACACCTGGTGGCGAGTAGTGCGGCCCCGCTCACGATGCGGGACGACCTACGCCTTTGTGCCCGGGGACGAGACTCGGTGAGCTAGCCTGAATCGCTGCTTTCCTCGTGGCCGTTTCGCGACCATGACGACCCGCAGGGGCAGCGAGAGTCAGCTCATCATCTTCTTGATGATGCCCACCACCGCCAGCAAGACCGCGCCGCCGGCCCCCGACGACGCAACGTTGCCGAGAATTCCGGCCAGATCCATTCCGCCGCCGGCGGAGATGCCGAGCAAGGCGGCGAGTATCTGCCCGCCGATTCCACCGCCGAGAATGCCGGCGACCGAGTTGCCCACCGTGCCCAGGCTGATGTCCTTGAAGATGCTGCCCGCCAGGTTTCCCCCGACGGCGCCGCTGATGAGACTGACAAGCAACGGAACGACTTCCATGATGATCCTCCTCGATGGAACACAGTTTGCTGCGCCTGGATCCTCCGGGCCGACGCGAGCCCGCGTATCTGCTTCAAGAGACCGCGACAGCCGAGTATTGGTCACATCGGGGAGGAGGGTGCCCTCGTGGGTGCGGCGCGAAGGTGCATGCGACGGCGCAGAGTGGACCACATGAAGGGGCGTCGACCGCTACTCCCACTGTTCGCCCCCCTGTGGGCAGACGGGTCGGCCGCGTAGAATCCCCGGGGTTGTTTCCGCGTCGTGAGGGGACCTGTCATTGATCGGAGAGTCTCTGGGTCCGTACCGGATCCTCGAGTTACTGGGTGTCGGCGGGATGGGAGAGGTGTACGTCGGCGAGGACACCCGTTTGGGCCGCAAGGTCGCCATCAAGGTACTGCCTGAGGAGTTCGCGGGGGATCCGGAACGCCTCGGGCGATTCGAGCAGGAGGCTCGTTCTGCCGCGGCGCTCAACCATCCGAACATCTGCACGCTGTATGACGTCGGCGAAGAGTCAGGCAAGCACTTCATTGCCCTGGAGCTGCTGCAGGGCAACACGCTAGCCGACCGCATAGCCGCCGGTCCGTGCCCACCCGAGGAGGTCCTCGGATTGGCCCTGCAGCTCGCCGAGGGACTGGCCGCGGCCCAGGAGCGAGACGTCATCCACCGCGACCTGAAGCCCGCCAACGTCTTCGTCACCGAACGGGGCCAGGCCAAGATCCTCGACTTCGGGCTCGCCACCCAGCGGCCCGAAGTTACCGCCGACGGGGCGACGCAAGCGACGCCGGACCTTACCGCCGCGGGCTCGATCCTCGGGACGATGGGCTACATGTCGCCCGAGCAGGCCCTGGGTAGGCCGGTGGACGCGCGCACCGACCTGTTCTCGATCGGCGTCATCTTGTACGAGATGGCGTCGGGGAAGCACCCGTTCCGTCGTGATTCGCACCCGGAGACGCTCGACAGCCTGCTGCACGACACCCCGGGACCACTACAGGAGGTCAACCCGGAGATCCCGTCGGAGCTCGATGCCGTCGTCGCCCGGTGCCTGCAGAAGATCGCCGACGATCGCTACCCGAGTGCCACGGCTCTGTTGGACGACCTGCAGGTGCTCGCGGGGCACTCGGGTGCCGGTAGCGTACGGCCGCCGATCTCGAGCGCCGTACGCACGGCGATCGGCGAGGCGTCCCGCTCCTCGGATAGCATCGGCATCGGTCGACCGGCTGCACGCGGCACCGGCGGCCGGCGGCGAATTGTTGCGGCGGCCGGAGTCGGTGCCGTCGCCCTTGTCGTCGCCCTGGTGGCGTGGCTCCTGTCGGGGAGTGGCGCCGACGAGTCCGAGCCCGGGACCGGGGCCGCGTTGCTCCCCGCGGGGCCGGTGGAGCTGCGGCCATCCGTTGCCGTGTTCGAGTTCGACGTCGGCGCGCTCGATGCAGAAGCGGCGTGGATGTCGCCGGCTCTCGCCGAGCTGATTGCCGCCGACCTGCGCGCCGGTGGGCAACTCAGGGTGGCGACCGGCGACCACGTCCAGCTGGCGGCTGCCGAGCTCGGCATCGTGGGACCCGAAACGCTCGACCCCGCCTTGTTGTCGATCTTGCGGGCCCGGCTTGGCGTCAACGCGGTCGTGCTCGGGACGGTGACCGCCACGGACGAATCAACGGAGATCCAAATCAACGTCGACGTCGTTGAGGCCGCATCGGGGCGTCACGCCGGGGAGCTCTCACCCGCCGGCACGGTCGAGGATGTTGCCGCCCTGGCGGCCGTGGTCGCGCAGCAGGTGCGCGGTGCCTTGACCGCCCCGCCGCCGTCCGACGAGGAGCTCGGCCGCGCTCGCGCGGGCTTGCCCCATCGGCTCGGCGCACTGCGCTCGTACGCCAGGGGACTGGCCGCGGCGAGAGCCTACGACTACGAAGCGGCCCGCAACTTCTTCGAGCAGTCGCTCGGTGACGAGAGCGATGCCCCGGTAGTACGCCTTGCTCTCGCCGACACGCTGGCTCGACTCGGCTACGCCGACGACGCCATCGACAGTGCCACCGGCGCCGGTTCCGACGTACTCGACGAGGCGAGCCGGCTCGCCATCGACGGCACGCGGCACGAGCTGGCGGCGCGGTTCGAAGAGGCCGCCGTCAGCTACCGGCAGCTCGTCGCCCTCGAGCCCGACGACGTCGAGCACTGGCTGAAGCTGATCCACGCCCTGGTCGAATCCGACCAGTTCGACGAGGCGAACGCCGCCGTCGGCCGCGCCAAGAGCCTGCCCGAGCCGGCCTCGAGTGACGTCCGTTTGTTGATCGCCGGCGCCCGCGCGGCCGAGGCCGGGAGCGAGTTCAACCGCGCCCTCGAGCAGGGCCGCGCCGCGGTACAGAGAGCCGACGAACAGCGATCACGGCTCAATACGGCCTGGGGTCTCTTCTACGAGGGCATGGCGCTCGACCGCATCGGGCAGCCGCGAGCCGGTGCCCGCGCTATCGAGTCGGCGCGGGAGATCTTCGAGGAGGTGGGCAGCAAGACAGGCGCCGCCGATGCCTACTCGCGCTCCGCGACCATCGCCTTCGAGGCGGGCGACTATGCGGCCGCTCGCGACCAGTTCCTCCACGTCGCCGACATCCAGCGAGAGATCGGCGACCGGCGCGGGCTCGCATCGTCGCTCAACAACATCGCCGCGACCTACTCCAGCGAGGGCAACCTGCGGGAGCAGCGTCCGATACTCGCGGAGGCGCTCGACATCGCGCACGACATCGGCGCCACGAGCCAGGAGGGCCTTCTGACGATGAACCTCGCTCGGCTGGCGTTCCGCCAGGGAGAGGTGGCTCAGGCGCGGGTGACCGCCCGGGCGGCGCTCGACCTGTGTCGGTCCGTCGATTACCCCTACGGCGAGTACTTCACCCTGCAGCTCATGGGCGCGTTGGAGCTCGGCGCGGGCGACATTGCCTCAGCAGAGGAGGACCTCGGGGATGCTCTCTCTCTGGCGAGGGAAACGGGCGACCGCTGGGCCGCCTCGATGATCCTGGCCACGTCCGGCGATGTCGCCCGGATCGCCGGCGACCTGGATCGGGCTCAGGCGCGTCACCTCGAGGCGCTCGAGATCCGCGAGCAGATTGGTAGTGTCGTCGAGGCGGCGGAGAGCCGCGTCGCCCTGGCCGTGATCGCGGCCGATCTCGGCGATCCGACGGCTGGTATCGAGGATGTCGTCGCCGCCGCGAATACGTTCGCCGCCGGCGGCATCGTTCACCGGGAGACTGCGGCCCGAACGGTGCTCGCGGCTCTCTACCTGGAGGCAGGAGATCTCGACCAGGCCCGATCGCAGGCGGCGGCCATCGAAGCGCTCCTCGACCAGGTGCAGTACTTTGCCGTCGAGCTGGAGGCGCGGACGCGGGTCGCCCGGGTCCGCGCGGCCGGCGGGGAGCTCGCCGCCGCCGCGGCTACCCTGGACGACGTCATCGAGCTCGCCCGGCAACGGGGCCTGGTTGTCCTCGAGCTCGAGACCCGCTTGTACCGGGCGGCAATTGAGCCGGACGGGAACGAAAACCGGGCGGCGTTGGCGGCAATCGTCAGCGATGCAGAGGCCCGCGACCTCGGGCTGTTTGTCGCCAAGGGAACGGCGGCCGGCGGAACGGAACCGCGGTAGTCCCGCCGGCCGCCGATGGCCTGGGTTTGTAGCCCTAACCCGAGGTCACTCCTTTTCGTCCTCCGGCGGGATCGGGATACCGGGCTCCTCGTCCTCTTTCGGGATCGGGATTCCGGGCTCTTCGTCTTCGCCGGTATGGGGGATGCCGGGCTCCTCGTCTTCGCCGGTATGGGGGATGCCGGGCTCTTCGTCCTCGCCGGTGTGGGGGATGCCGGGCTCTTCGTCTTCGCCGGTATGGGGGATGCCGGGCTCTTCGTCTTCGCCGGTATGGGGGATGCCGGGCTCCTCGTCTTCCTTGGGGATTGGAATCCCCGGCTTCTCGTCCTCGCTCGGGATGGGAATGCCCGGTTCTTCGTCTTCCTTCGGGATCGGGATTCCGGGCGCCTCGTCGTCCCGGGGGGCGTCGTCTTCGAAGAGTGACATGCTGGTCCTTTCCTCCGGTTGGTAGTAGGGCCTCAGTTGGGAAACCGTAGGAGCGCCCCGGCTACGTCGCCCGGGGCCTCCCTTGCCTCGTGGATGAGCAGCGTTGGCCGGTGAAGCGCATCGCGAACGTCGTTCCGCAGCAGTGGCAGCGACACCAGAAGCCCGCCCATTTCCACGATGGTCATGTCTTCGCGTAGCGTCTCGAGCAGGCGTGACAGCTTGTGGGTGCCGTCGGCGCCGTCCGCAATGCCAAGCGCCGCGGCTGCTCTCTCCAGCGCTGAGCGAGGCGAAGCCGGTGCATCGCAGGCGAGGATGAGCGCGACTTCCGCGGGGCTCAGCCGGCGATTCGTCGGCGGCCGGTCGTAGCGCGTGTCGACGAGCAGCGGCCCGGCCGCATCGACTTCCACCGCCAGTCTGCCGTTCTCGCCTCGACGCCACCGCTCGCGCCACTCGCGCGCCACCGCCCGCGGCAGCCTTCCCGCTTCACGCGCCCCCTGCAGTTGATCGTGGTCGTAATTGAAGTAGTAAGCGGCGTGCCGCCTCTGCTCGTCCGAAAAGGCGAACACGTGGCGGTAAGACGGCATCGGCTCCACGTCGCGGAAGCCGTGTCCGCTCGGGTCGGTGAAGTTCGGGCTGAAGCGGTCGAGGCGGATCGACGCCACGGCGGACGGCGGAACGAGGTGCACGAGCTTGCGCATCGTCGAGGACATCTGTGCGAGCTCCTCGAGGTCCTCACCCGGGAAACCGAACAGCAGGTTCCAGCGGCCCTCGATGCCGATCTCCGAGCACCAGCGCAACAGAGCCAGGTTCTGAGCGGCCGAGACGCCCTTGCGCATGAGCTTGAGCGTCGAGGCTGACAGCGTCTCCACCCCGGCCTGCAGGTGCACGACTCCGGCGTCGGCCAGCGCCTGAACCTGGTCCCGGCTCAGGCTCGACTTGATCTCGAAGAACTTGGGGACGGTGTCCTCGGTCTCCGCCCAGAATGGAATCAGGTCGTTGAAGAACTCCATCCCGAGGATGTTGTCGGCGTACTGCAGACGGACATCTCCATGACGCTTCGCCAGTTCGTTTGCTTCGGCGACGACCTTCTTCCATGACTTGGTACGAAACGCCATGCCGGTGCCGTTGAGGCCGCAGAAGGTGCAGTGGGCCTTCGCGCCCCACCAGCAACCGCGCGCCGACTCTACAGGCAGCCACGGCTTCGAGGGCAAGTGGTCGGCGTACTCGCCCTCGAAGGCGGCGAAGAAATCCCCGTAGTCGGGTACCGGCGACAAGTTGAGGTCTACGGGCGCGTCCGACGGCGGGCTCGCGCGAACCTTGCCCGCGGCCCGGTACAGGAATCCGCCCGGGACTTCGAACGAAGTGCCTGCGGACCGCGCGTCCCGGATGCGCTCGCACAGCTCCGGGAACGACTGGTCGGCTTCGCCATTGGCCACGAAGTCGAGGAAACCGAAGCTCTCGATGTACGGCCGGCCCATCTCGGCCTCGAAGTTGGCACCCCCCGCGGCGATGAGCACGTCGGGATGGGCCTCCTTGATGCGGCGCGCCAGGCACATCGAGGGCATCGTTTGCTCGAACGTGCTGGTGAAGCCGACCATGTCGTAGCGGCTCCAGTCCTCCGACGCGAAGGCGCGATCGAGAAAGGCCGGAACGGTGTCGCGCAGTTTCTCGACGCGACCGCGGTTGCGCTCGTGCATCCCCCAGCACGGCAGATCGAGCACCTCTTGCTGGTACGACTCCCAGTCCGACAAGGCCGAGCCGTAGTACTCCTGGGAGAAGCACCACTCGCCGGCGAGCGCCGTCAGCGGGGCCCCGCCGGAGAAGTATCGATAGTCGTCCGGGCCGATCATGGCGTTGAGAGCGATGGAGAAATACTTGCTCTCGCACTCGATCCCCCGCTCGCGTACCAACGCCTGCAGCAGGCCCGCCGCCAGACTGGGTCGGACGGCGTCCGCGAACGGCATGACCACGAGCGCTACGCGCATCTCACCTCTTGTCGGGTTGGTCGGGGGCGGCCGACCGGGCCCGGAGCGCCCGTTCAGCCACGCGACGAGGTCGGGTGAGCCCACAGCGGTGCGCATCATTGCACAGGTGCCTCATGGTTGCCAGGGAAGATGAACGGCAGCGGGCGCTTTGTATCTGTGTTTGCGCGGGGAACCGTGGACGGGCTACCCGGCGAGCCGGTGTCGCCGCGCCCAGAACGGAGCGTCGGGCCAGCGACCTTCGCTGCGATAGATCTGCGCCCGGTGGCGCAGGTAAGCGGCGCGGATCGACTCGAGTCGGGAGCAGTACGAGGCGAGCGTTCCGGCGTGGCCGGCCAGCTCGTCATCGATGCAACGCCCGGCGAGCATTCCCGTGTGCAGCGCCGTCAAAATCCCCTGCGACGACAGGGGGTCGAACGCCAGCGCGGCGTCGCCCACCGCTATCCAGCCGTCGCCTCCGAAACGGTCCATGCGGGCTCCGCCGGCATCGTGCACCGCCAGGTCAGCCCGGAGATCGCCGCAGCCGACGAAGCGGCGCACGTGCCGGGTGCGGTTCAATGCAGCCAGCCACCCGTCGATCTGCCGCAGCTCCGCCGCTCGATCGGCGTCCGCGTGCAGCACGGTCATGCGTCCGCACGGCACCCGGGCCGTGTACCACCAGCCACCGGGGATGGCTTCAACGATGGTGCGGGTGTCGGTATCGCCGGCTCCGGATCGAGTGTGGCAGGAGAACGCGATCAACGTGTCGTCGCGGATTCTGCTGGCTCCGGCGCCGCGACTCACCACCGCAGCGCGGCCGGTCGCGTCGATCAGCCATTTCACTTCAAGCGTTTGTCCGTCCGAGATCTCGACGTTCCAGCCGACGTCCCGCCGATGCACCGCACCAAGTCGTGCCCGCCGCAGCGTGGCTCCCGCTCGCCGCGCAGCCCGGCGCAGATCGGCGTCGAAACGGCGCCGATCCAGGTGCCACCCTACGCCGTGGGGGTCGCGGATGGAGTCGGTCGATTCCAGCTCGTCGGTTCCCCACGCGAAGGCGTTGCCGTTGCAGTGCAGGTGGACATTTCCGCCGACCGCCTCGTCGAGGCCCAGGTCCCGAAGAAGGGGACGAGCTGCTCCGGGCAGCGATTCGCCGACCTTCGGACCGGAGGAATCGTCGTCATCGACCATCAGGACGCGGCGACCCGCCCGTGCCAGCACGTACGCGGCCACCGCGCCCGCGGGGCCCGCGCCGGCGACGAGGACGTCGTATCCGGCTGTCATCGTGGCATTCTCGGCGAATTGCCGGGTCGGGCCGACGGGCCGGCTTGTACCCGTCGGGTGTCGCTCGCGAGCGTCGATAGCGGACGTCACTCGCGGCCCCGCACCCGTCGGAAGGCCTTGAGTTGGTCGTGGTCGCGCCACCCCGCGCGTTCGATGCGGCTGCGGCGGGCCGGCTTCTCCGCCTCTCCTGCGGCCGCGGACTCCTTCTTCTTGTCGGCGCGGTCTTGCTTCGAGGCGGGTTGCGCGCGCCTCTTCTCGGTGCCCGGATGGGCCCCCTTCCTCTTCGCGTCCTCAGCGGCAGTGTCCGCGTCCGCGTCCTCCTTCGGGCGCGACTCGACGAGCATCACCGCCGGGAGCGCCGGGTTGCCCTTCACCCCCTCCCGGGCCTCGAGGATCCCCATGTCGCCGAAGATCTTGACCATTTGCTCCATCTGGTACTCGGGAGTCTGCTGCTTCTTCGTTTCTCCCTCGAGCACGCGCGTCCACGAGTCGCGCCGGCTGTAGGCGGCGACCCGCTCCTCGATGGGGAGCTTCGTGTCCCGAGCCCGGGCGTAATCCTCTTCACTCAGTACCTGGTTCGGCACGCGCGCCGGCCAGAACGTCGGCAGGTAGGGGTCGTATTCGGGGTTGTAACCCGACCGACACATCGCCGTGTCGGCCTGCCAGGGAAGCGCCATCCAGCGGGTCAGATCGCCGGGGCCCTGAGCGTACAGCGGCCCACCGAGAGCCAGTGCGCTTTCCTGCGTGAGCTCCTCACCGTAGTCCAGGGGCGATTCCCCCACTTCCCGGCGACGGACGCGAAACGGACCCCGGTACATCGTCGCGTGCCGCATCGGCCACGTCAGCTCGCAGCCCGGATGAAAGGCGTCGGCGATGCAAAAGTCGAGTGCAGCTTTGGAGAGCATGTCCGGCTGATCCGGTAGCGGCACCTGCGCGAGGGTGTGTGGCGGCCGGGCGTCCGGGTTCCAGTCGGCGACGAAGTCTCCTGCTACCCAGCGCTCGAGCATCTTGTCGCGTACGTGCGGCATCGGCAGCGAATTTCGCGGCGATCCCTCCACATTGAAGCCGTAGGCGTCGCCATAGAGCCACGGCCACAGCTGGCGTTCGTCTACCTTCGTGGTGGCGCGCCGGAAGCTGTTGTAGACGATCTGCCGGAGCTGCGCGAACGGGTCGGGAGCGTCGTCGTCGGGCCTGTGTGCCAGCTTGCCGATGAGCACGGGGTCGTAGAAATCCATCGGGCAGCCGTGGCCGAACATCGTCGCCAGTCCCTTGTTGACCCACTGCAGGTCAGAAAGCCGCTGCAGCACAGGCAGGACGTGCTCCGTGAACGAGACCGTCTCGGGGACGGCCAGCCATCCGGATCGGACGTGGACGTCGTACAGCAGGTCGTAGAGGGTTCGCCAGGCACGAAGGTCGGGGGCGTAATTGGGCGGCCCGACCACGACCCAGGCTCCGTGCACCGGGATGGGGCGGTTGCCGATGGTGACCGTTGCGGTGACCGGACCGTCGGAGACGTCGTCGTACCAGCCGTCGGCGTTGGCGAAGGTCCCCGGCTCCTTCGGGTTCCACAGCGGCTTGTTCTGCGGCGACCCGGAGTTGCCGTGCCCGCCGAGGACGAGCAGGCGCCCGGCGTCGTCCGTGCGGATCTCGCCCAGGGAGACCGGCGTGTTCATGAAGCTCCCGCCGTCTGCCTGGTACTTCGGCCCGGAGACGTTCTTGCCCCGGATGGACAGGGGGCCGGGGTCGATGACGAGTTGTTTGCGGTGCGATCCCCTCACCGCGGCGTTGCGCAGCGGCATCGAGAGCTTCTCCGCCTCCGGGATATCGAGGGCGCCGCCGAAGCGGTACCAGGCGGCCTTCTTGTTGGCCAGATGGACGGTCCACTCGATCTCGGCGCTGTCGGCGTCGATTTCCGCAACGACGTTGTTGTTCACGTCGAAGCCGTAGATCCGGAAACGCGCTGCCTGCCGCAGGATTGCCCCGGTTTCGTCGCGCGACTCCCCGGCGCGTCGGGGGGCGGGATAGGCGACCTCGGGCCCGATCAGGTAGCCGTCTTCGGCCGTGCTGTTACCGACGCGGGCGATGCCGATGCCCGGATGAATCTCGGCGCGAACGATGTCCATGCATTCTCCTGTCGCCTTGGAGTCGGGCTGCGGCCCCATGTCAGGGCCGCGAGAGTACGATCGGTCGCCGGATCGTGCACGTTCCCGACAACGGGGACAAGGGGACGAATGGCGCTCGCTCGTCGCGGAGTGACGGTAGTCGGCGTCTCGGCGCCCGCGTCACCCGATCATGTACGCTGAGGCGTCCGGGCTGCGAGCGCTGGTCGCGGCTGGCGGCCAGCGGAGCGGCCCGGCTCCTCTACTCCGTGAGACGAGGGAGATCGAATGAGAGAGCCTCGTGGTGTCGTTCTCGGAATGGTTGCACTCCTGCTGGTCCTGGCCGTCGAGCCGGTTGTCGCGCAGCAGAGCGGATACTATGTCCTCGATGGGCTGGGTGGGGTGCACGCTGGCGGCGGCGCACCCGCGGTGTTTCCGCAGACCCCCTATTTCGGCTTCGATGCCGCTGAGGACATCGTCTACATCCCTCCCGGGTCCTCGGGACTGTCCGGAGTACTCGTTCTCGACGCTTTCGGCGGCGTATGGGCCGGCGGCGGGATTAGCGGAGGCTCGCTGGCTCCGGCTACCCCGTACTTCGGTTTCGATATCGCCCGCGGTATCGCCGCCAAAAGCAGCGGCGTGAGCGGCTGGGAACGGCGGAGCTCCAGTTGCTTCACGCTCAACCCGGGCTTCTCCGTCGGATTGCCCGTGAGCTGCCCCGGCACGAAAAAGGTCACCGGCGGTGGCCCCTTGTACTTCAGCGACAACACCTGCTCGACAGTCCTCAATCTCGCCACCGCGTCGCGCTTCGTCACCCACAACGGTCCGTCGGCAGACGGTCAGTGGTTGGCAGGCGTCACAAACAGCTCCGGTGCGCCAATCTATGTGCAGGCTTTCGCTATATGCGTGGACGCGAGCTGATCACGAATGGTGAAGCGCTACCGACTAGTACTGGCGGGGGAGGAGTAGTCGATTGCGAAAGCCGACCGCCGTTGGGTTGACGACGTTGCTGTCGCTGGTCGCGACCGGAACAGGGCGCTCTTTCCAGGATGCCGGCTACCAGGGCGCGGCCGCGCAGAGAGTCAGCATCGCCTGGAAAACGCAGGGCCCGACCGAGAACCCGTTTCGGGCAGTGGGCGGCATGGTGGGAGCGCCAGACGGTGCGGTCTTCATTGCCGATCCCGAAGCAGTTTGTGTCTATCGGTTCGAGCCATCGACCGGGGCCTTCTCGCTGTTCGACCGACGAGGCCAGGGCCCGGGTGAGCTGAACATGCCGCAGCTGGTGACGCTGACTCCCGAGGGCAATGTTGCGGTCTACGACATGGGGCGAAGGATGATCCTGGTCTATTCGGTCGAGCTCGACCCGCTTCGCCAAGTTGCGGTCCAGCGTTTCATCACGAATCCGAAGGGGTTCGGTTTTCTGCTCGACGGATCCTTCATCATCTCGGGCGGGGCTCCTTCGGTCGCCGTCTCGGACGAGCCTGCCCACGGTGTCCATCGATTCGATGGCCGGGACGGGCATCGAATCGAACAGCTCGTTCGCCTGCCCGAGCCGAGGAACATGGACGAGCGGTCCTCTCTGGCGCACATCGCCGGAGGGCCTGTGTTTGCTCTCCCCGAGGGGGGATTCCTCTACTCGAACTCGGCGCCGCACCGAATCGTTCGCTTCGACGCGAATCTCGTCCAACGTGAGCTCGCCGCCGATCCCTCCGTTGTCGGTTCGGCTGTCGATACGTTCGCCACCGAGTACTTCAATGAGGAACGTCAGACGATGGCATGGAAGTACGACTGGTTCCACGATCAGGCGAGGGGTATCTACCGACTGCGCGACGGGCACATCCTCTCGATCATCACGCGGCGGAACCATGACTCCAGCACGTGGGAACTGTTCAACGGCGACGGCGACCTCGTCGAGCGCTTCGACGTGGGTACCGCTTGGCGCCCGTACGGGCTCACGAGCAGCGAGGAAGTTCTGGTCGCGTACGACGACCCCGTCAGCGGGGAGAACGAGGTCGCTGCGCTTCGTTGGAGGTAGGTTCTAGGTCCCGTAGCAACATGGGCATCGAGATCTCGTTGTTGCTCCGGGCGATCGGTCGCCCGTTCCTGCGGCTACCCGTCCTCGGTCGGCGAATCGCGTTGCTTCGCGGCGGGGTCTCGTCTAGATTGCGACGGCCACAGCAAACCGAGTCACACTACATATCGTTGACCAATACCTGGCAGCGCCTCCCGTGAGCACGCCGATGATCGCAGGGACAACATGATCGGAACGCGTGTCGGGCACTATGAGATCCTCGAGCTCATGGGTGTCGGTGGGATGGGCGAGGTTTACCGCGCCCGCGACGTGACCCTGGATCGGATCGTCGCGATCAAGGTCTTGCCTGAGGAGTGGGCCGGCGACGGCGACCGACTTGCCCGTCTGCAACGCGAAGCGAAGGTTCTGGCGCAGCTCGACCACCCGAACGTCGCGGCGATCTACGGGCTGGAGGAAGAAACGACCGAAGGCGGCGCGCCGCACCGACTGCTCATCATGCAGCTCGCCGAGGGCGAGACGCTGCAGGAGTGGATCGAGGACGACCGCGTTTCCACCGGTAAGGCGCTCGAGATCGCCCTGCAGATGGCTGCCGGCCTCGAGTCGGCGCACGAGCGTGGCGTCGTGCATCGGGATCTGAAGCCCGCCAACGTCAAGGTCTCCGAGGACGCCGGCGGCCACGCCCACGTGAAGCTTCTCGACTTCGGGCTCGCCAAGGCCTACGACCCGGACGGCAGCTCTTCCGACATCTCACCCGAAATGAGCGGGTCGCCGACGGTGCTGGCGGCTACGCGCACCGGGGTGATTCTCGGCACTGCGGCCTACATGAGCCCGGAGCAGGCGCGCGGCAAGCCGGTCGACAAGCGGGCCGACATCTGGGCGTTCGGCGTCGTGTTGTTCGAGATGCTCTCGCGCCAGAGGCTGTTTCGCGGCGAAAGCGTCAGCGACACCGTCGCCGAGGTGCTCAAGACCGAACCCGACTGGAGTCGGCTGCCGCCAGATGTGCCGCCGCGGGTCGAGAGGATGTTGCGCCGCTGTCTCGAGAAGGACCCGATGCAGCGGCTCCGAGACATCGGGGAAGCCCGGGTATTGCTCGAGAAGCCCCACGGCGCGGAACCCGCGGCGACTGAACCTTCGACCTCGCCGGGGATCCCGATCTCGACTTACGTTGAAGCCGGCCCCGGCCCAGGCACCGGCCCCGGCGCTGCCGCGGCGGGCAGCTCCGTGGGACGGCTGCTCCCCTGGGCGATCGCGGCACTGTCAGTCGCAGCGCTCGTCTGGGTGTGGACATCTCGCCCCGAAGCTGCGGCGCCTACGTACGAGGTTGCCATCGGAGCGCCCGTCGACTCGGAGTTCGTCATCGGGACGAATGCCGGCAACGCGATCGTCTCGCCCGATGGAACCAAGGTCGCCTTCGTCGCCAGCACCGACGGCAGTCCGCAGCTGTTTGTGCGGTCGCTGGATCGGGAGGATCCGGTGGCTTTGCTGGGTACCGACGATCCGCACTACCCGTTTTGGGCGCCGGACAGCAGGCGCCTGGCGTTCTTCGCCGATCAGTCGCTGAAGACCATCGACATCGACGGTGGCCTGCCCGAGACCATCGCACCGGCCATCAACGGGCGAGGAGGCTCGTGGGGCCCCGATGGGACGATCCTGTTCACCCCGAACGGCGGGAGCACGGTGCACCGCGTGCCCGAGAACGGCGGCGACGTGGTCCGCGTTACGACCCTCGACGAGAACCGGGCCGAGAACGCGCACTACTGGCCCGAGGTTCTTCCGGGCGGCGACAGGTTCCTGTACTTCGTCCGCTCCGCCAACGCCGAGAACAGCGGCATCTACCTGGGGTATGTCGATGGCTCCGAACCGAGCGTACGATTGATCGGAACGATGTCGAGCGGCATCTACGCACCGCCCCTGGGATCGGGGAACGGCCACTTGTTGTGGGTGCGCGGCGGCGAGCTTCTCGCGCAACCCCTCGACCTCGCGGCGGCGGAGCTTACCGGCACCGCGGCTGTCGTTGCGACGGGCGTGCGCGTGGAGCAGGCCCAACGCGGCCTGATCGCGTCGGTTTCGAACAATGGCGTCCTGGTGTGGGCCGCAGCGCTGGCCGAGGCCTTCGTGGTCCAGTGGCACAACCGCCAGGGGTTGGTGACCGACGGTCTCGAGATCGAGCCCGGCTTCATCCAGCACCTCTCGCTGTCCCCGGACGGCAGCCGGCTGGCGTTCGCCCTGCCGGAAGAGGGAACGTCCGACATCTGGTTGCACGACTTCGAGACCGGGACGACGCGCGCCATCATCGCCGGCCCGGGCTTCGAGGAGCTACCCGTTTGGACCGCGGCGGGAGATCGGATCATGTACGTCGAGACCGGAACACGCCTGATGAGCGCGGACCCGGACGGTGTCGGCGAGGCCCGCACGCTCGCCGAGGTCGCTCTCGGGGCATTCCCGCTTGCCTCGCCCGACGATGCGTTCTTGATCTATGCAGCGGGGCACCCGGAGGGAGGTCGCGCCCCGGCTGCGATCGCGATGGACGGATCCGGCGACCCTGTGTTTTTGACGGAAGTCCAGACGCCGGCCAACGCCATATGGGGGTTCTCGCCCGACGGCGAGTGGGCGCTCTTGAGCTCGGCGCGAGCCGGTCAGCCGGCGCTGTACGCGGCCCGTTGGATTGTCGAGGACGGCGTCCCTCGGCTCGGGGAGACGTGGACCCGGGTGTCCGATACCCTCAGCAACGGTGCCGCCAGGTGGACCACCAGCGGCGAGGTCATTTACACGTCGGCCGACAACTGGCTGGTCGCGGTGCCGGTGACGCAGACCGGTGACGGGCTCGAGTTGGGGCGAGAGAGCCGCATGTTCGCCGTCACGATGACCGATTTCGCATTCCGTTTCCTCGACATCGCCGCCGACGGGCAGAGCTTCATTATTCGTACGGCCCCCTACGCCGAGGGCCAGACGCTACGAATGCTCACCCATTGGCAATCGCGCCTGCCGGGCGGCGGTCGCTGATCGCGGGTCGAGTGCCCCTCAGCGATCAGCGACGACGGTCACGAACGGCCGAAGTGACGGAACCAGAACCGTGATGCCACGGCGGATCCACTCGTCGTAGCCCCCGCGGTAGATGATCGACGTGGGCGCGAACCCGACACGTTGCAGGAACTCGACGACCTCGCGCGGCGTGTATTCGCGGACGTGCCCCATGTGTCCGAGCTTCTCGAGCTTCTCGTACTGCGTGTAGACGTCGGAGGTGCACGAGTAGGCCTTGTTGCGGACGACGAAGTTGAAGAGCCCGTTGAGAGAGCGAAGGTTCGGGGTCGAAAGCAGTAGCCGGCCGCCTTCGTCGAGTACCCGCCGCACCTCACGCAAGGTGGCAATCGGGTTGATCCTCAGGTGCTCGAAGATCTCGAAGAAGACGACGGCGTCGAAGGCGCCGTCGCCGTAGGGAAGCGGTTCGTTCTCGATGTCGCACGTGGCGACGTCCAGCCCGAGCGTCGTGATCGCCGTGCCGAACCGATCGGGTCGCAGATCGACACCCCGGATGTCGAACCCCGCCTGGGCCATCGCGGCGGTGAACAGCGGCGGCGTCGAGCCGACCTCCAACAGGCGGGCATCGGCGGCGACCTGACCCCGGACGAGATCGACGTCGAAAGCGAGTCGGCGGAGATGGGTGTCGGCGTAGTCTTGATACCAGCCCGAGAGGGACGTGTCGTCCGGGGTGATTGTCTCGGCGACGCCGCGGAGGAGCTCCACGGTTTCGGCGCGTGGCTGCCGCGGCTCTTTGCCGACGCGTAGGCCGAAGCGCCTCATCGTTGAAGCCACGACGCGTCGATCCCGCATGTTCGAGAACGGAAGGTCTCCGGCGACCAACGGAGGTCCGCGGTGGCGCAAGCCCCGCCGTGGGCGGCGAGAGCGGCTGCGCCGATCATCCGGAAGCGAGCGGCGGTGGTCAGCGACCGGTAGTAGTCGAGGGAGAAGATCTCCTTGGTGGCGTTGTCCGAGCACGGGTCGAGCTTGAGAAGCCTGCCACTCATGAGGTCATCGTAGCAGGGACAGCCCGCGGGAACTTTGATGGGGAAAAGCGCGAAAAGGACAGATCTATCGGGAATCGAGCTCGCTTGATCGGTGGTAGCTGCGGTACCAGATCCAGGCGTAGATCGTGGCATTGAGCGCGATCACCACCAGCCCCAGCCCGATTTGGAGCTCTCGCGTCAGCCCAGAGGGATACAGCACGGGTATCAGGTAGTGCTCGACGAAGCTCCCCTCGTAGCCGCGCAGGCCGGCTTGCCGGCGCCACTCGTTTTCCAGCGGCGTAAGGGGGCAGATCCAGCCGCCGAGCTCGATGAGCGCGCCCCACACCGCACACGGGGCATGCACCCAGGCCAGGCGGCGCCATCGGAGCACCAAGAATCCTCCCGCCACTACGAAGGCCACGAAGCCGAGGTGGATCAGAACCGTCAGGTCGGCGAGAACGCGGTAGAGAGTCGTGTCCATGGTTCTCCGAGCGATCGCGATGCGTGTGCCCCGAGGCCGCCCGAGCTCGGGTCTCGCCGCGGGTCACACCGGTCAGTGCGGCGATTCGCCAAGAGCTTCGAGGTCCGCCAGGTCCTGGTACCGTCCCGAGGCCCTCTTGTTCCGAACCAGGTCGTCGCGGCCGAGAAAGAGAACGTCGACTCCCTCTATGGGATGCGTCACGCGGCTGCCCCACGCTTCGTCGAACGCTAGGCCTGAAATCGTCGTCAGCAGATCGATACGTCGTGGCGGCAGGCCGATCTGAATGATGCGATCTCGGGTTTCGAGATCGCGCCGGCTGATGTCGAGGGACTCTAACGGTGCGCCGAACGCTTCGAGCGCGGCCCACACCCTCTCGGTGTTCGCCGTTGTCGGATCGATCCAGATGTCGAGGTCGCCCGTTGCCCTCGGTACGCCATGTACGGCCAAAGCGTGCGCGCCGACCACGAGGTAACGAGCTTCGTTCGCCTGCAGGGCGGCCAAGATGTCGAGAAAGTCGGGATTCACGAAGGCGGCGTCGCGGCTGCGAGCTCAGAACGTGCAACCACACGTATCGGCGTCAGATGTCGCGGATACTCGGGGAGGGTTAGCCCCGCCAAGCGCCAGGATTCACGGGTCAGCTCGGCGACGGCGGCGATGCGCTCCTGCGCGCTGCACCCGGACATGACGGCTGGGTCGCTGTCCTCCATTCGGCGAACAACGATCCGCAATGAGCGCCGGCGGTTCACACGGTTGGCATCCAAGGACAGACTCATCCAGTCATTATCCCACGTAGAGGTGCGGATCACGTCGCCGGTCACACCTCTGCGTCTTCCGTCCTGCCGGCTACTCTTTGGCGCCCAGCGCCTCGGCGGGCTGCACCCCCGACGCCCGCCGGGTCGGAACGACGCAAGCGAGCGCGCACACGCAGAGAACGGCAGCGCCCAACGCTAGGAGCAATGCCCCGTTGGTCAGGCTCAAGCCGCCGTCCGTGAAGTTCCACACCAGAACACCCATCAGGGCGCAGCCTGAGACGATGCCTGCTCCGACCTGGGCGGCTGGCTTGCGGAAGATCTCCGCTACGACGTGCGGGGTCCTCGCACCGAGCGCCACCCGGATGCCGATCTCGCGGGTGCGCTTCGCGACGGTAAACGACATCACCGCGTAGATTCCGGCGAGGGAGAGGAACAGCGCCAGGCCGCTCACCACCGACACGAGGAACGCGAACAGGCGCCAGAGGAGAGCGATCTCGTCGTCGACCCGATCGAGGGACGTGAGCTCGCGGAGCTTCAGCTCGGGACCCGCGTCCGCGGCCAAGCCGTAAAGCGTCGGCGCGAACGCTTGCGCGCCGCCCGGTGCGTGGACGATCAGGTACAGGGAACGGTCTCCGGCGCTCGGGTCCAGCGGGTGGTAGATGCGCGCCTTCGGCGGGTCCTGGAAGCTCATCGATCTCATCTGGTCGCCGACAAGATCCCGAACCACGCCGACGATTTCGTATTGCGGCCCGACCTCCCCGGGTCGGGAACGGTCTGGATAACGGACCCGCGTGCCGACAGCGCTGCGCCCCTCCAGGATCTCCTCCACGAACGAGGTGTTGACGACCAGCGTGTTGGCGCCCTCGGCAAGGTCGCGGGTGTCGAATCCACGGCCCGCGACCGGCGGCAGCGAAAAGACCTCGAAGAAGTCGAGGTCGACGACGTCCGATCGGGCACGAAGGTTCGGAGCGTCCGCATCGGGCGGGGCGGCTCCTCCGAGGTCCGTCTCGATGCGGGCGAATCCACGGGCCTGGACCGGCAGCCGGTCGGCCAACGCAACGCCGGAGACGGCAGGATCCTCCGCGATGCGTTGCCGGAGATCCCGCAACTCGGTGAGGTAGCGCTCGCGGACGTCTTCGGCAGGCCCCGTCGCCGCTTGGGCTGAGCCCGTCAGGTCCAACTCGATCCGAGCGCCGAGATACCGGTCGGCGGGGAAGTGCGGCTCCACCGTGCCGTTGCGGACGGCCTGATGCGCCACCGTCCAGGCGACGCCGGTGAAGACCACGGTGGCGGTGATCTGGGTGACGATGACCGCCGTCCAGATACCGCCCAGCCGGAGTCCGCCCGCTCCGGCGCTCGCCTCGTGCAACCGCGCTTGCGTCTGCCGGCTGGTGATCTTCATGCCCGGGACCACACCGGCGACCGCGGCTCCCAGCAGGGTGAGAAGGAGCGTGTAGATGACCGTGGTCGAGGAAACGCCCGCTTCGATCCAGAACGGAAACGATGCGCCGGCCTCGGCGAGCGCCGCAAGAACCCATCTGATTGCCGGGCCGGTGGCGGCCAGGCCGAGGGCGGTGGCGAGTGCGCCGAGGACGAGGGCCTCGACAAAGAGCTGAGAAATGATGCGTCCCCGGCTGGCGCCGAGTGCGCGTCTCACGACGACCTCCTGGGTGCGAGACGCGGCCCGGGCGAACATGAGGAGAGCGATGTTGCCGCAAACCAGGACGAGCAGGAGGGTCGGGAACAGGTTGAGCTGATACATCAGCCCGCGGAAGAGAGAACCGAACCGCAGCGAGAAGAGCGACTCCGCGTAGGGCAGCACCTCCGCGGTCAGGTACTCGTAGCGACCCGGATCTTCGCGTGCCGAAATCGCCGCGAGCGCGCCGGTCTCCGCATTCGCCTCCGCGAGCGTAGCCCCCGGTGTCAGCATGCCGAAAACACGCATCGGAGCGGCTACCGTCTCCTGCGTGTCGACATCTGCCATGACGAGCGGTGTCCACAGATCGTGGTCGCGGGGAAAGGCAAAGCTCTCCGGCATCACCCCCACCACCGTTGTTTGCACGCCGTCCAAGCGGATGGTGCGACCGACGATGTCGGGATCGGCTCCGAAGCGCCTCAGCCACAGCCTGTGGCCGATGACCGCGACAGCGGCAGCGCCCGGCTCATCGTCCGCCTCGGTCAGGGCGCGACCCATTGCCGCCGAGGTTCCGGTAAGGCGAAACCCCGCGGCACTCATCTCAGCGACGCGCACGGGGGCGCCGTCGCTACCGCCAACGGCCAGGTTGCGATGCACGTCTCGGAAGCCCCCGAGATCGGCGACGGTGCCGAGCTGGTCACGCCACGTTCGGAGATCGGCGGCAACGGGAAGGGTCTCCTTGTTGGTCGCCCGGTTCCAGTAACGGAGCCCGACGATTCGGTCACTTTCGGGGAAGGGGAGGCGCGGGTCGAGGAACTGGCTCAGGATTTCGAACGTTGCGGCGCCGACGAAGATCGCGAAGGCAAGGGCCAGGCCGCAGACCACGGTCAGCCCCGGATACCGCGCCAGCATTCGGATCCCGAGCTTGGCGTCGAGGGAGTAGCCCTTCGGCCGCGAGGCGCGCCGCCGCGCTGCCAGCCAGCCGGAAAGGAGGATTCGCTTCGTGGCCGAACGGGCCTGCCGCCGATACCAACCGCGGGCGGAGCGCCCGCCGTGGAGGCGGGCCTTTTCCCGGAACAACTCGGCGGCATCTTCGGCCAGCCCGGCGGTCGCGAGCCGCCGCTCGGCGCGTTCGAGCAGGCGCCGCGAAAGGGCCGGCGGACGAGGCTCCGCTGGTTTCACGCCAGCTTCTCCGGGTCCGGCATTTCCATGCCCTTCCACACGCTGCGCCACATCGCGCGGAATTCCTCGAGCGCCCGCACACCTTCGGCGGTGGGTCGGTAGAAGCGCTGCGGCCGTCCTCCCCGCGGAGAACGCTCACCGACCTCGGAACCCAACAGACCCTTCTCCTGGAGTCGCCGGAGCGTTACGTGGATGGCGGGCAAGCTCGGGTCACGCTCCGACCGGACCGAGATCTCACGGTAGACGGCCGTGCCGCTCGCCTCTTCCCCCACCCGGATGACGGCGGTCAGCACCAGAGCCTCGAGCTCGCCGAGATGATCGCCCCGTCCCATCGCGTCTCCCTGTCGCCGCAGCAATTCAAGCAGCGGGTCGGTTTCGCTGACGAACGGAAGTATAAAACAAAGTTTTTAACCTGGCAAGAGACGAGCTCTCGCGATGGTCACGCACCATCCGGATGTGGAGCAGCGACGCACCGATGCAAGCGGCCTGAGAACGTCGCTCAGTGCTCGGCGATCAGGAGCACGTCGACGTTCCCGTCGAGGTCCAGATCGGTCAGCTCGGCGACCGGCTCTCCGCCCAGCGTCAGCTCGAACACCAGCAATCCTTCGCTGGCGCCACCGCGCCACTCGCCCGCCACGCGCTCTCGATCGAGCTCGTAGCTGCTCTCGCGGAAGATCTCGTCGAGCACCGCGTCGGTAAGAATTCCGGCGACCTCGCGCCAACCGAGCCGGCCGGGCTGAATCGCTCCCTCCGGGACGCGCGCGAACTTGATCTTGCCCGGCCCGGCGCGGCGCCACGACGCCTCGCCCAGGCCGAACCCCTGTTCGATGCACCATTGGCGCCCGTAGACCGGATGTCCGGCGCCGGAGCGACAGAACGATGGTCCGTTCTTCGCATTTCCCTTGGCCTTACCGCGCTGCGTCGCTTCGGCGGGCGCGAGCCAAGCCGTGAGAACGATCGCGACCACGATTGCGACAAACGCTCTGGTCTTCATCGATTCCCCTCCTTGCCGGCCGCCCACGGGCGACGGAATCTGCTACGACAGTGCCGAAGCGGAGAGGGGCGACGCAATACCTAAGATCGTGAACGTGCGAGCGTTTTCCTTGTGCCCCCCGGAAAAGGCTCTCTACGCCGCCTGCCAATCCACCCCCGCTTCGAAAGCGCGGGCGGCGCGGTAGATGGTCGATTCCTCATACGCGACGACCTGATGATCGCTGTGTCGGAGGATGCGGCGGGCACCATCATGGTGAAGCGCTACCGGCTGGTACTGGCGACGGAGGAGTAGCGCCGCCCGATCTCCCGCGATGGAGAAACTCGGGGATTGCGGCATCCATCCCGCGATTCGCCGATCAAAGGCTCGCGGGGCAAGGATGAGGACGGCCGAGAGGACCCCGCGACGGTATCCGTAGATACTCGACCCGACAATGGGTCGGAGGTTCCCGAAGAACGCTCGAGGGCGCGACGGACGTTGGTGCGGGCTAGGTGAATCGCACTCCTACCGCTCCGTCAGGTCACGCTCGAACTCAACGCCCCCCCGCCATACGCTCCGGAGCCGCCGCAAGACGGTGATGTCGGTGGTCGGGTCCCCAGGGACCAGGACCAGGTCGGCTCGCTTCCCCGGGGCGATGCGACCTCGGTCCGTCAGCCCGAAAGCGTCGGCGTTTCCAGACGTGCCGGCCGACAACGCCTCAGTCGGCGTCATCCCGGCTTCGACGAGGAACTCGAGTTCCTGTACGGTTCCGATTCCATGAACGACGGCCTGGGCTGGAGCGTCGCTTCCTACGAGAAGCTCGACCCCTCCCTCGATCAGGGCCCGGACCGACTCGAGATGATAGGCGACGATGTCCTCGAGCCCCTCGAGCCCCATGGCTTGAAGGAAGCCCTCGACCTGGGCACGCACCTCGGGCGGTAGCTCCTCCAGGGCGACCGGGCGGTACTCGGCTTCCAGCTCATCCTCCAAGAAGTCGGTTACGCTCGTTTCCTCCAGGGCGGCGTGTTTGAGGTCCGGTGGTGCTCCGGAGACGGACAGGGTCGGCATGACCCAAACGTCGTGCTCCTGCAGAAGGGCCACGATCTCGTCCGGGGCGCCAGGCACACGCCAAACATGGACGAGCCCATCCACACCGGCCTCGACCGCCAACTTCACGTCGTCGAGCGTTTCGATGTGCGCGACCACCAGCAACCCCCGCTTCTTGCCGGCGTCGACCAGGGCCTTCGCCGTCGGGAGATCGAGGGTGGGCATGCCCATCATGGCTCGCTGGCCGTTCAGCGCGATCTTCAGGAAGTCCGCCCCGTTCGCGATGCGTGCCTCCACGAAAGCCTCCGCGTCTTCCGGCGCGGCCACTGTCGGAATCTCAATGCCGTACTCCGTCCCGTGCCCGCCCGGAGCTGTCGCCACGATCCCGTTCGTATAGAAGCCCGCGACATCGTTGCGCTCCGAAGCAGCCGTACGAAGCACCGCCTCATCTTCCGGAAAGGTGAGCATGTCGATCACGGTAGTTACGCCGAATCGAAGGCTACGCCGGAGGTCTTCCACCGAATAATGGTGTGTGTGACCGTCGATGAGTCCCGGGATCAGCGTCCCACCGGAGCCGTCCGTTCGCGGAACCCACTCTGGGACGTCCTCCGACGATCCGACCGAATGGATCCGGCCGTCGCGGACCACGACGTCCTGGACCCCGACGAGGCGCTCCCCATCGAAGACGCTCGCGCCCTGAACCACGAAGGCGTTGGACCACGCCATGGCGATCTCTTCATCGGGGCCGGAACAGCCGGCGAGCAGCACACAGATACAGGATGTTATCCAGCGTCTCATGCCGACTCGGATCTCCATGCTTGCAAGGCGGGAGCGGCGTGGGGGCACACTCGATCGGTCGTTGTCTTCCGGCGGCTCCGCCATCCTGCTGCGGAACATCTTAGGCCGGGCGCGCAAGGCGCGCGAGACACCCCTGGTCGTCGATCGGCTTGATCGGCATTTCCGCGGTTCATGCCGCGGTTGCTGCGAGCTCGCCTAGCTGTCGGGCCCCACCACGACGGTCACGTCCTGATCGTGGTACAGGGCCCCGTCATCCGCGCGGCCTCGTAACACGTACGTTCCCGGCCGGTCGAACGTCACGGTGACTTCCCAACGACCGTCCTCGGGGACGGGAGGCGGTGACCATAGGGGAGCCCAGGGCGAGTTCGCACCGGTCCGGGTGTCTTCCCACGGCTTTACCTGAAGTGGATCGAACGTGACCTTTCCCGCGCCACGAAAGACGAACCAGGTCAGGTGCAAACCGATCCTCTTGTTGACCGTGATGCGGATCGGGGGCGTGAGCTGCCTGCGGCTCAACCCCGGTTCGACCTCCTCGTCCCCGGCCTGTTGGGCAGCCCTGCGTTGCCGCCGTATGGTGCGCTCGAAGCTGTCGTCCTCGACGCGGGCGACCAGTGTCACCGGCTCGCCGACGCGCACGCGGCGGGTCGATTCGCCCTCGACGGTCAGGGCCGGCGGCGTATTGGCGCGCGTTGCAGCATCGCTGCGGCCGATGCCGAGCGCCCCCGATTCCGACGCGATGACGATGTTGTCGAGCTTGTAGTCGATACGCAGCGAGGCATAGGCGTACTCGGTCTTGCCCTTCGTGGTGAGCGCCCAGACGAGCTCCTTGTCGCCGAAATCCGCCGGCACGCGGACCATGAACGTATATCGATTCCGGCGCGGTAGGAAGTGCGTCGGCTGGCCCTGGTCCGCCGGCCCGGGTGAGATGTTGTTGTCCTCGCCCACCGGTACGTCCAGCTCTTCCGCCCAGTTTCTGTTCAGGTAACCGAAAACCATGCTGAACGAGCCGTCTTCGTTCGGCAGCCAGCCCTCGAAGGCGGGGGAGATGTTTTGCCCCGACTGGTACGAGATCTGCGCCACCGCATCCTGCGGTGTGCACAGAAACGCCAGCCCGGCGACGCCGAGCACGCCGATGATTGCCTTCATGCGATGACCCCTCATCGGCTCTTCTCGGGGATGACCATGCACAGCGGGCACCCGATCACATGGTCGTTCACGGTCAGCTTCAGGTTCTTCCTGCGTTGCGCCATCTCGGCCTCGAACTGCTCCTGCGTGAGCGACAGCCGCATGCCCAGATCGATGAACATGTTCGCCACCGAGCGATTCCCCGCACCCTGCCAGTTGCGCGCGTCGACGATGTTCCGGTTTTGCCGCGTGTTGTTCATGTAGCCGGTGATGTGCAGGATCGTCCCCGCCGGCAGCAACGGCTGATAGTCGTCCTCGAAGGTGTAGCCGCGGACCCAGTTGTGGTCGTAGCCTACGCACGAGAGCGTCTCGACGTTGAAGCCCCAGATCGCTTCCAGACACATGCGGTCGCCGGGCGCGTGCAGATGCGGCTCGAAGGTGACGATCTTCGTCGGCTCCTGGAGCACGACGTAGGCGTGCAGCTCCTGGTCCTTCTCGTTGGCCTTGATGTCGATGTCCTGCCCGCTGCCCAGGAACACGGGCGAGGGACGGTACTTGGGCTCGTACCCCTTCGGGTGGAAGCGGAAGCCGATCTCGAGCCGGGCGCGCGTGTCGGAGCCGTTCGAGTGCAGGTGGGTCGAGTTGGAAACGATGCTCGAGCCCGCTTTCAGAAGCCGGCCCCCCTCGGGATCGAAGATGTCCGGATTGCGGCCGACCTCGTGCACCGGCCAGCCGACGCCACGGTCATCGGGGTCGTCGGGTACGACCGTGCTCCACACCATGTGGTGAAAGACGTACAGGCCGCCCACCGTCTCGCGATCGCTGGGGCCTTGCTCGCGAACGTCGTTGATCTCGCGGATCTCCACCGACGCTACGTAGCGATCCTCGGTGAGCCCGGTCGGCACCGGGGTGATGTCGCCCCACCAGTCCGGCGCCGTGCCCTCGACGAGAAACTCCTCGGTCGATACCACCAGATCGGGCTCCCCGAGCGTCCAGTCCGTGCCGTCGTTGAAGACCAGGGGCGGGGGCGCATCCGCGGGATCGCCCTTCGGTGTGCCGTTGCGGGCCCAATGGGCGATCGCCTCGATCTCTTCCGTGCTCAGCGACGGATCGTCCTTGAAGTGCTGGATACCGATGTCCTTCTCGACATACCAGGGTGGCATCGCGCCCATGCGGTCGCGAATGCCGGTGCGCAGTGCGATCATCCCGGCGTAGGCCACGACCTCGTCGTACTCGACGAGCGGCATGGGGGCCACGCCGCCATTGTGATGACACTGCTGACAGCTGCGCTGCAGGATCGGCGCGATGTCCTTGGTAAACGTGATCTCGGCCGGCGATTCCTGCCGGGCAGCCGATTCTTGCCGGGCAGTCGAATCCTGCAGGGGGATCGATTCCTGCTGGGCTACTGCAAGCGCGGTGGATGCGAGCGCCAGCCCGGGGAGCATCGACAAGGCGGTGCCGAGCGCTGTCTTGAATGGGGGCGTCGTGAAGCGCATCGCCGGGACTCCTCTCGAAATTGTCGGCCGGTGGCCACAACAGCTAGCAGGCCGTGGTGAAAGTGTGATGGGTCTGGCGAAGGGGAGTTGCGTGAGAGGACAAGGCGGGCCGACGAGGGCGATGCCGGTGCGCATCGTCGAGGAGGCCCAACGCGGTCATCGTGCGCAACCCCCCTTCGCCCAAAGGGTTACGAGGAAAAGAGGCCGTCTGCGGCGTTCCCGCTCCTCGACGATGCGCATTGGCATCGCCCTCGTCGCGGCGCCTTGCATCCAGCCTCTTTTCCTCGTAACCAGACCCATCACACTTTCACCACGGCCTGCTAGGTCACGATGACGGCCGAGGCCACAAACGATGGCCGACCATGGTGCCGGTAGCCTGCCCAGGTGTTTGAGCCAGTTGGTAACTCATTAGGTCGGCGCTTACAAGAGGTTCACGGAGCTGGCTGGGCCGGCAGCGCGGCAAGCGGTCGGTTCCCGACCCGGGCAATCCCGTTGGCGGCGCCGACAGTTGCATCGGTGAGCAAGCCTCACTAGCCTCGATCGCCGTGAAGACCCGACCGATAATCACCGCTTCCGTTCTTGCTCTTTCGCTCACCGCCTGCGCTATCCCGGAGGAGGCGGCCGACACCGACGGCACCTGGGTCGGCACGACCACGACCGACGGCGACGTCACCACCGTGGTGAACGAGTCGGGATCGGTGTGGGGCAACGTCGAACTGGTCGAAGAGACCTCCATCGGCACCTTGGACGGGGACGATCCGTACGTTTTTGCACAGGTGGGGGCGTTGGCGGCCGACGAGACGCGCATCTACGTGCTCGACCGGGCCGAGGCGATCGTCCGTGTCTACGATCTGAACGGACGGCACCTTTTCGACGTCGGGCGCCCCGGAGACGGCCCGGGAGAGTTCCGCCGACCATGGGTACTGGGCCTGAGCAACGAGCCGCGCCTGATCGTGCGCGACCTCGGCCAAAGCCGCATCCACGAGTTTTCCCCCGCTACCGGCGAGTTGCTCGACGACTGGCACGCCCCGGGCGGGGCGCCGACAACGGTGACCGACGACGGCCTCGCCTACGTTTACGGCCGCTTGCCGGACGGCCCCGACGACGAGCTCCGCTTCGCCATGATCGGTCACGGCCCCGACGGGCCGACGGGCGAGGTCGTGCGCCTGCCGCTGAATTTCGCCGACCAACCTTTCGTTGCCGTCGATCGGCGCATGCTGGAGGTCGCGGCGATGGAAGCGCGCGCCCAGGGGCTGTCGTTCAACGTGCACTTGATCCCCTTCGCGGCCCAGCAGGCCTGGGCCCTCGGCCGTGACGGGACCCTGTTCGTGGGCGCCGGTGAAACGTACGAGCTCGACGCCCGTGGTCTCGACGGCAGCGAGCTGCGGGTCGTCCGCACGATCGAGCCGGTACCGGTGGAGGCCGATGAGGCCCGTTGGTTGCGATCGCGGCTGACGGATTTCTGGCGCCAGCTTGTGCCCGAATTCACCTGGTCCGGGACGGAGATCCCCGCCACCAAGCGTGCCTACATAAGCGTCGTACCGGACCAGAGCGGCCGGGTGTGGGTCGTGCGAGAGCTCGCCGGCGAGCGCCTCGACGGCTGCGAGCCCGATCCCGACGAGTTCGACGGCTACCTGACCAACCCGTGCTGGCGACAGCCGCACGCACTCGAGGCTTTTGGCGCCGACGGTCGTTTTCTCGGGGCCGTCGAGCTGCCGGCCGGTGTGCGGGTCGACATCGCGCCCTACATTCGCGACGATCTGATGGTGGCGCTGGCGGAGGACGGAGCCGGCACGATCATGGTTAAGCGCTACAGGCTGGTTCTCTCCGACACCTGATCGAGCGGATCGGCTGCTCGGCCGGCGCACTCCACAGGCAACGAGCTGCGCACGGTCGGCAAGTCCCTCCGTCCCGGCGGCTTCGAAACCAAGAATCGAACGTGGCGCCGGGCTCGAGGACGAGTAGAGTACCCGGATGCTCGAGGACAAGCCGCTTCTCCACTACTGCATCGTCGCCAAGCTGGGTTCGGGCGGAATGGGCACGGTGTATCGCGCCACCGACACCAAGCTCGGGCGAGACGTCGCTCTCAAGATGCTTCCCGCCGACGCAGCCGCTCGTCCCGAATCGATGGAGCGCTTCCGGCGCGAGGCGCGGGCGGTAGCGGCGCTCAACCATTCCCACATCGTCACCATCCACTCGGTCGAAGAAGCGGTCGACCCGGACGACGGCGGGCCGCTGTGCTTTCTCACCATGGAGCTTCTCGAGGGTCGATCGCTGGACGAGCTCATTCCGGCCGAAGGCATGCCGGTCGAGGAGATCTTCGCCCTGGCCCTGCAATTGACCGACGCGCTGGCGGCGGCGCACGAGCAGGGTGTGGTGCACCGCGACCTCAAGCCGGCCAACCTCATGGTGAGCACAGAAGGACATCTGAAGGTCCTGGATTTCGGGCTGGCCAAGCTGACGCGAGCGGGATCCGCCGAGGCAGACGTGAGCGAGGCGGCGACCGAGATGGCCACCCGCGAGGGGGTGATCATGGGGACCGTGCCGTACATGTCGCCGGAGCAGCTCACCGGGAAGTCGGTCGACTTCCGTACGGATATGTTCTCGACCGGGGCGATCCTCTACGAGATGGCGTGCGGCGAGCGTCCGTTTCAGGGCGACTCCACGGCCGAGTTGACCTCGTCGATTCTGCGCGATTCGCCCGCGCCGTTGCAGGAAGGGCGGGCCGATCTACCGCCGGCGTTGGGGGCCATCATCGGGCGCTGTCTGGAGAAGGCGCCCGACGACCGCTTCGAGTCCGCACGCCAGCTCCACGACGAGATCGCCGCCGTACAGGCCGGCTTCGTCTCGGGCGCCGTGACCGGCTCCCGCCGTCCTTTCGTCGGCCGCGAGGCCGAGCGCGTCGCGATCCGCAAGATGCTCGATGCGGCGCTCGCCGGAAGCGGCGGGCTCGTCCTGCTCGGGGGCGAGCCCGGCGTCGGCAAGACGCGGCTGGCCGAGGAGGTCCTGCGCGAAGCGACCGCGCGGGGCATGCTGGCGCTCGAAGGCCACGCCTACGAAGACGAAGGCGCGCCGTACGTGACGGCTTCGGAGATCCTCGAGGAGATGACCCGCGTGCTTCCGCAAGAGAAGCTGCGGGCGATGCTGGGAGACAACGCGTCGGAGATTGCCCGCCTGATGCCCGCGCTGCGCCGGCGCTTTCCCGACATTCCCGAGCCCCTCGATCTGCCGGCGGAGCAGCAGCGCCGCTACCTGTTCAACAGCGTCCTCGAATTCCTCGACCGCAGCACCCGCGAGCTGCCGATGGTGATGTTGCTCGACGACCTGCATTGGGCGGACGAGTCGAGCCTGCTGCTGCTCGAGCACGTGGCGCTGCAGCTCGACAGATTGCCGCTGCTGTTCGTCGGCACCTACCGCGACGTCGAGCTGGACGTCGGCCGGCCTTTCGCCAAGATGCGCGCCGACCTCGTGAGGCGCGGTCTCGGGCAGCGCATCCTCGTCCGCCGTTTCGACGAGGGCGACGTCGCGACGTTGCTCGCCGCGCTCGGTGGATCCGAGCCTCCGCCAACGCTGGTGGAGGCGATCTTCACCGAGACCGAGGGCAACCCGTTCTTCGTCACCGAGGTGTTCCAGCACCTCGACGAGGAGGGCCTGTTGTTCGACGACCAGGGCGAGTGGCTGTCGGACCTCGACGTCGAAAAGCTCGAGGTTCCCGAGGGCGCCCGGCTGGTCATCGGTCGACGGCTCGAGCGGCTCGCCCCCGCTACCGTGAAGGTTCTCGGCAGCGCCGCGATCATCGGCCTGCGCTTCGAGTTGGGCGTCCTGGAAGAGGCCGCCGTCGGTGACCCGGACGAAGTTCTCGACGCCATCGAGGAGGCGGAAGCGGCACAGCTCATCGCGCCGCGTCCCGGCCGGCGCGCGGCGCGTTACGAGTTCGTCCACGCGCTGGTACGGCAGACTCTGCTCGACGCCCTGTCGGTGCCGCGACGCCAGCGCGGCCACCTGCGCGTCGCCGAAGCGATGGAGAAGGCCTGGGGTGCGGCGGCCGGCGAGCGTGCCGGCGAGATAGCGCACCATCTGTACCAGTCCGCGGCCGCTGCGGACCCCGAGAAGACGCGACGCTACCTCGCCCTCGCTGCTCAACAGAGCATCGAAGCGGCGGCGTTCGACGAGGCAGTGACGCTCGTCGATCGTGCGCTCGAAGACGATGACGATTGCGACGCGGAAGAGCTCGGCCGGCTGCTCCACCTTCGTGGCGGCGCCTACCAGGCACTCGGCCGCTGGCAGATGGCCGCCGCGGACGGGGAAAAGGCGCTCACGTTCCTCGAGGAGGCCGGCGCTGACGAGATGTTCGCCGACGCCTGCTACGAACTGGCGCGCCTGTACCTGTGGGCCAATCAGACCGAGGCCGCGGTGGCGACGGGGGAGCGCGGATTGCAGGTCGTGAGCCGAGAAGACCGAGCTTCTCACGCGCTCATGCTGGCCACCGCCGGCCACGCCAGCTCGAACAGCGGCGACTACGCCAGCGCTGAAAAGTACAACAGCGAGGCCATCGCCATCGCCGAGGACCTGGGAGACAAGCAGGTCATCAGCCGGTCACTGATCGGCCGCTGTTACCAGGGCGAGCATTGGCGTGAAACGCATCGTCAGCTCGAGACCGGCGAGCGCGCCATTGCGCTGGCGCGTGAGAGCGGCAGCGACTGGGACCTGAGCGTCGCCATCGGCGCGACCACGTTCGCCATGATGGATCAACGTGGCTGGCAGCCGACGGCGGCGCTGATCGCCGAGCTGATGCCGCTGGCGACCCGGCTGGGGTATGCGGGCGGCGAGATTCACGCGATTTACGGGGATGCTTTCGTCAAGCTGGCCCGCGGCGACCTCGAGATGGCCCGCGACGCTCTCGATCATGCGATCGAACGCAGCAAGGAGCTGAAGATGCCTTGGGTCTCGCTCATGGTTGCCGTCGCCGGCCAGCTGGCGTGCATGCGCGGCCGGCGCGGCGAAGCCGAGGCGCTGTTTGACGAAGCGATGCAAAATGCCCTGCCGACGTTCACGTTTGCGGGCATCGAGGCGGCGGTCGTCATGCGCTCATTGGCCCGCTTGCGCGACGAGAAAGTGCCGTCGCTAATGGACGAGCTCGGGCCCCGGCTGCCGCGGCCGGGTGCCAAGAGCGGGGTCGGGGGGTGGAGCGTCTGCGCCGCAGCCACGGAGACAACGGCAATCTTTGGACAGCCGGCGTCGGCAGCCGCGCTGTACCCGATGTGGGTGCAGTTTATCGAGGACAACCGCACCGTCGGCTTGTGGGGGTTCGGCTTCGGCGAGCGCCTCGCCGGGATTTGCGCGGCCGCCGGGGCGCGGTGGGACGTCGCGACAGAGCACTTCGACAAGGCGCTACAGCAGTCCGATCACCTGGCGGATCACCTCGAACGCCTCGAAACGTTGGCATGGCACGGATGGATGTTGCGTCAACAGGGTGTCGCCGAGGCCGCAACCGAGCTGCTGACCGAAGCCGAAGACGGCTTCCGAAAGATGGGTGTGGACGAGAGCTGGTGGGCGTTCGTCGACTCGCCCGCTACCGGGATGTGACGCCGCGCAGGGTGTCCTCGTACTGCGTGCCGCCCTTAGGATCTCGGAAGGAGAGCGTTACCGCAGTGCTTTCGGCGGACTAGCGTCGCAACCCGTTCGCGAACTCGCGGATATGGCCGAGTTGCCATTCCAGGTGTTCCGCATGAGTTTGCGCATCGACGACGTTGATCTCGTCCAAGAAGGTCTGAAGCCGGTCGCCGAAGGCGTGCGCCATACCCTGGTCCAGAGCTTCCGACTGATCACAGCGGATCAGGGCTTCTCCGAGGCGCGCCATGCGAGCGTCGTCCTGCAGTAGTTCCTCCAGGTAGGCCATCTCCGCTTCCCGTCCGGGCGGCGCGGTCCTGACACTTTCCGCGAGGCTGCCGGACTCGAATCTACCGAAGCAACTGAGTGAAGAACTCCTTCGCCGTCTCGATCTCGCGTAGGAGGTCTGCTCGGTTGTTGAAGAGTGTCTCTCGGGGCACCGCGTCCCAATCCGGCACTTCGAGTCTGGCTGCGAGCTGCTCCATGTTTTCGGGTGCGAGAACGCGCTCCATGTTCTCCAACCGCGCGAGCCAGTAACGAGCGATCGTTCGGGCTTGCGCGCTCTGCCGAAGCGGGGCCTGGTCTCGAACGGTGACCCAGATGGGCGCAGTGTGGACGTTGGCCGGCGGGGCAAACGAGCTCATGTGGAGTGGGCTCACGAACGTGTTCTCGAGCAACGTGTCGCCGTAGGCACGGAGCGCGAACCACGAGGACTGCTCCACGACGAGATCTTTGGAGAAGGAGACGCTCGAGGCGCCCCCGAGCGGGGAAAACCGGTCGATGACCGTACCGTTGTGAACGAGCTCGACGACGGATATGTCGTCTCTCGCGCGGTCGAATCGGATGCTTCCCTGTACCTCGACTCTGCCGACGCCGTTGAGGAACACCTCGCCGCCGATGTCCTCTCCGTTGATACTGAATTCGGCCATCGGGCCGGTCGTCACGAAAGTGCGGTGGTTCCTGACGCCCTCCAGCCAGTTCTCGTAGGTGAAGTCACCGTCCACACGCGTGTAGAAGCGCTCGTGCCCCGGCAACGTCTGTTCAGCACAGGGGAAGTCGGTGCCGGCAGTGGGAGCGACACGGAAGCCGAGGGCGAGAGCGTTGTACCAGGTTTCGTAGTTGCTCCGGTTGAACTGAAGCACCTCCATGAAGTGCAGGAGGTCGTGGGGCAGGATGACCGCCATTCCGTCGTGAGGGGGCACAAGACTGCCGTCCGGCATGTTGGCGTGAGCGAAGCCGTTGAGAGCGCCCTGACGGGCAGCTTCTTCCCACACGAGCCGGTAGACAAGGTACTTCTCGCGGTTGCTGATGGCCGTACGCGCGCCGAGCGTGATGGTGTGCCCAAGAAAGTGCGTGCGCGGATTCTCCTGGCCGGTGGCCAGGATGTAGTTGCCCTCTTGGTAGTAGCTTTCGGGCCCGTGAGCGTACTGCGGTGAGATGGTGAAGTTCCTGACCTTGCCCATCAGCAGAAGGTTGCCGACGTGGAGATCCTCGGCCTGCAGAATCCGTGAGATATACGGATTGAGCTCCGGAACGGGCCGGGGGATGTGGAGGTGGTCGTCGGCGCCGTACCAGCCGGCGGCGGGCATGTCGACCCATCGGTCGAGCGCGACACGGAGTCGAGTCGTGCTGCCTGAAGGAACCTCCACCGATTCGGTGGCTGCCCGATACTCGGGCCCCTTGAAGATCCTTACGCGAGTCGTCCCCGGCGGCACGCGGATAGAGGACGCGCCGTCGCTGTAGAACTGGGTGGATCCCGTGTACCCGTTCTCGACGCGATCCGAGAAGGTTGCCAAGACCGACGCAAGGTCGGTGAGGCCGGCTCCGAGATCACTCATGTCACAGTCGCCGCCGACGGGTAGGGCATCCTCCGCGACGTAGAATGTGCCGTCGGCGCCGCGGACCTCGGCGCGCGCGGGTACAGGAGCGCCGGACTCGTCGGTGATCGACAACAGCAGGGTGCCTGCAGTTTGCTGCGCGGACAGGCGGGTCTCGGCGGGGGCGACGACGAGCGCAGCCGTGACGAGCGCAGTGCAGGTGAAACGCGTGTGACGTCGGTCTTGCACTATCACCTCCGTTTGGGCCGCGCTTCGTGTAGCGCCCGTGCCATGTCGAACGTGACCGGTAGGCAGAGCAGAGGCGACAACTTGCACGCCGGGTCTCCGGCGCTCGAACATCGAGGAATCATCGGGGAGGCCTCCTTGGAATCAACGTGAATCCTACGTTTCGACCGATGGGCGACCAGGGTGAAGGTCAAGAATGGCTCAGGGCTCGAGAGCGGTCTACCTCCACGGATACGGGCCAGGCATCTCCACGCCCTTCGCCTCGAAGAGCAGCTCGATCATCCGGTGCCACGACTCCCAGCCCGTGGTGCGCCGATACACCGAGTTCGTCTTATGTGCGATGACGAGATCGAGTGCCGGGAAAATGGTGATCCACTGGCCGATCGCTCCACGTCCGGTGTAGGCGCCCTCGAAGGGGCCGACCGCCCGTGGCCCGTCCCAGACCCACCACATGTAGCCGTACCCGAAGTACCCGTCGCGTCGGCGCTCCGGATTCATCTCCTCGAGTGGGGTCACGACGCTGCGGATCTCGCGCGCCCAGTCGCGCGGGATGATCTGCCGGCCGTCCCAGTTCCCCTCGTTGAGCATCAGGTGGCCAACGCGCGCCATGTCCCGTGTGGACAGATGGAAATGGTAAGCGGGGTTCCGGGAGATCCGTAGATTGCCGCTCTTCTGGTGCACGGACCGGTCCCAATCCTGGAACTGAATCGGCATCGCGATCTGCGACTGCATCTCGTCGTAGATGTTCCGACCGGTCAGCAGCTCGAAGACCGCGCCGGCAGCGTTGAAGTCCCAGTTGTTGTACAGCATGTACGCGCCGGGTTCCTGCGAACCGCGTTCGGGAGCGGATGCGAGGTCGTCACCGCTGTTCGAGGCCGGGTGGTACACACCGGAGCGGGCGGTAATGAGGTGCCGGACTTTGGCCTGGCGCTCGATCGGAAGCAGACCGCCGACGTCGTCAACCCCGAGATCTTCCAGGGTCGCGTCGAGGTCGATGGTCCCGTTCTCGACCCAGTAGCCGTAGAGCATCGCGAGCAGACTCTTGCGCACCGACGCAAGGTACGAGAGCTCTTCGACGTCTCCAAAGCGGTACACGACGCGACCCTTGTCGACGACGACCACACCGGTCGAATTCGAGTCGTCGCGCAGGTGCTCGGTCACCGCGCCCAGCGCCTCTCCGTCCCAGCCGTGCTGCGCCAGTTGGGCCTGCCGGACGATCTCCCACTCCTCGCCGGGGAATACGCAGTCGGAGCATTGGGCCGCCGCCGGACCGGCGAGCACGAGGGAGAGGACGAGGGTGGAGAGAACGATGGAGGAGAGGACGACGGCGCGACGCATCATGGCTGGTGCCTCCTGCTGATTCGGAGGAGCAACAGTATCCGCAGTGCTCAGCGCGAAACAACGGCGAGGACAGCAGATTCGGGTGTCCATGTTCAGTATGCCAAGTACAGGAGATGGGTTCGATGAGGAAGCGAAAGGACGAAGCGAAACATCTGGAGAGTCAGGCCGATCGACTCGAGGAGTTCATCGACTTCAACGACCCGCGGCCGGCCGTGTTCCCCAGATTGAAGCCTTCGACGTCGCGGGTAACGTTACGGATGCCGAGCTGGTTGCTCGACGAGTTGAGCGCGAAGCGAATCGGCGTGACGTCCCCTATCAGTCATTGCTGAAGGAAGTGCTGGCCGACTGGATCAAGAAGCAGGCTGCGGCGTAGAAAGAGCAACTCCGTCGAGCGCCGTCAGGACGTTTACCTGACGGCGTGCTGCGAGAGGGAGCATCCCCTCTTGTTTCACTCGGAGCTCAAAGCGATGGTCGGATCGACCGCCGCGGCGCGGCGGGCGGGGATCAACGCCGCGACGACCGCGACCACTGCCATGGCCAACGTTGCCAAGATCATCGCTATGGTATCGATTGTCGCAACCTCGTAAAGGAGCGACTCGAGCAAGCTTCCGGCCAGCAGCGTCAGGCCGACGCCGATCGCCACGCCGACCGTGGTGAGAGCGAGCGCGTGCCGCAGCACCCCGGCGACGACCATATCGCCGCGCGCGCCGAGCGCGCGCCGAATGCCGATTTCGCGGGTGCGGCGGCTGACGGCGAACGAGATCACCCCGTACATGCCGAGCAACGCGAGCGCCAGCGCGGCACCGCCGAAAATCGCCAGCGCGCGCGACACGAGGGTCTCGTTGGCGATGCTGGCCGCCGACAGCTCGTCCATGGTGGTGATGTAGGAGAACGGCACGTTCGGCGCGATGCCGTCGAGTGCCGTTCGCACCATGCCGGGGAGGGCCTCGTTGTTCCCCCCGGCATCGACGACGATGTTGAGCGTCGCTACCTGCAGCCGATGCGGGATGTATACCTGGCCGCGTGATTCGCCGGTAACGCCGTAATGCTTGACGTGGTCGACGACACCCAGAACCGTCACCCATGGGCCATTGTCTCCGCGGAACTTGAAGCGTCGGCCGACGGCGCTCTCACCCCCGTACAGTCGCTCCGCGAGCAACTCGTCGATGACCACCACCGGGTTGTCCATGGTCTCCTCGCCGCTGAAGACCTCTCCGGCGACGAGACGAATGCCCATGAGCTCGAAGTAGCCGGGGGTGGCAACCATCTGATCGAAGTACCGGGCGGTCTCGTCGAGACCTTCGAAGCCTTGCTCGTCGATGTAGTTCTGCCGTCCGGTGCCCGACAAGGGCAGCGGCTCGACCCCGGCTACGGCCTGGACGCCCGGCAGCGCACCGATACGCTCCATCAGCTCGTCATAGAAGAGGGCGCGATCCGGGGAGGCGGGATAGTCCGCGCGCGGCGCGCCGATGCGGGTCACCCAAACGCCGTCGGCATCGAAGCCCGAGTCCGCCTCCAGGAGGTTGGCGACGCTGCGAATCATGAGCCCGGCACCGACCACCAGCACGAACGCGAGAGCGACCTCCGCGACCACGAGTGCGTGCCGCGCCGCGCCGCCGGCGCCGGTGCGGCCGCGGGCGCCGCCACGGCGAAACGCCTCGGCCGGATCTGCCGCGGAGGCGCGCCAGGACGGCAGCAGGCCGAAGGCGACGCCGCAAATGGTAGCGACCACGATGGTGAACGCCAGCACGCCGCCGTCGACCGCGATGTTCTCGAGCCGAGGGATGCCGGGTGGCTCCGCCGCGATGAACGCCGCCACCATCGCCTGTGCCAGCATGATCCCGCCGACGGCGCCGGCGAGTGAGAGCAACAATGGCTCGATGATGAAACGGCGCAGCAAGCGCTGCCGCCCGGCACCCAGCGCGGCGTGAAGGGCGACCTCGGCCTGGCGCTCGTGTGCCCGCGCCAGCAACAGATTGGCGACGTTGACGCAGGCGATCAGTAGCACGATGCTCACCGCCAGATACAGCAGGGTCAAGGCTGATCGCGAGCCTTCCACAAGCTCCTCACGGAGAGCAGAAAGGTAAACGCCGGCCTCGGCGTTGGCCTGTGGGTACTCGGCCGCGAGCAGTGCGCCGACGCGGTCCATGTCCCGGCGCGCCTCCTCGAGCGTTACATCCGGGCGCAGACGGCCGATGACGGAAATCCCGGGGTGGCTCGAACGATTGCTGCGACGGCTTTCGCTCATTTCGGCGAACGTCCCCCACAGGTCGTAACCCTGGAGGGGGAATTCGAGACCGGGTGGCATGACGCCGACCACGACGTAGGACTGCTCATCCAGTTGAATCGTGCGGCCGATGACCTCGTCGGCGCCGCCGAAGCTCGTCTGCCACAGCGCGGCGCTGATCATCACCACGCCGCCGTCCACCCCCTCTTGCTCGGTGAATCCCCGACCGAGAACGGGTTCGACGCCGAGCATGGGAAGCAGGTTGGGCGTCATCAGCATGCCGCCGAGCAGCTGCGGGTCGCCGACACCGGTCATCGTTCCACCCCAGTAGGAACGCGCCGCCATGTCGTCGAAGGTCTCGTTCATCGCCCGCCAGTCGGTGTAGTTGAGCCAAGACACCGATCGGGAGCCGGTCACCCGGACGCTCTCGCTCAGGTAGGTGAGCTGGTCGCCATCCCGGTACGGCAAGGGCTGGAGCAAGACGCCGTCGACAATGCCGAACACCGCAGCGTTGGCGCCGATGCCCACCGCGAGCGTGAGCACGGCGACGCCGGTGACCACCGGTGACTTGATCAAGGATCGCAGGGCGTGACGAACGTCCTGAAGGAAGGTTTCCATGTAAGACGACCTTTCGGGCTGCCGGGGAGCCGGGGGCGCGCCGGGCGCTTTTCGCGGCGCGCGCAGTTCGTCGATTCGTTCGGGAAGCAGGTTGGCGGTGGCATCGGCGATCTCGCGCAGCGCGAACCTCATGGGTGCGTTGCTCGATGACCAACCACTGCGGAAGTCGCGCCGGATACTCGGCCCCAGGTGGCGACGAAAATCGGCGGGATAGACGGCCAGGACCAGGCGGTAGAGCGCGCTCATCAGCGCGAATCCGACGCCGGTAGGCACACGCGACGGCATCAGGACCCCGCGTCGTCGAACAACCGGTTGGCCCGCGCGGCGCGCACCTGCTTCTCGAGCCGGCGCGCTTCGGCGGCGGCGACCCGGCGACCGAGGTCGGTGATGCGGAACGTTTGCCGGGGCGGCCCTTCGGCGACTTCGCCTTCGGCCGCGCCCGCCGGGGAGCCTGCCTCCTCGATGAGCGCGGCTTTCGTGAGTCGGCGAAGGGCGCGATACAGCGTCGCGAGGCCGGGCACGGCGGCGCCCTCACCGCGTTCCTTCGCGTCCCCGATGATGCCGTAACCGTGCAGCTCGCGACCGCTGAGGCTCAACAGGATCTGAAACTCGACCGGCCGAAGCGGAAGATGGCCGTCGACTGCCGCGTCGTGGTGCCGCATTGGAGGCGTCCTTCTCGGAGAGCGGTACTAGCGTAGCGCTAGTACTTGCGTTACGCAAGAGCGCAGCGGCGCACTGGCCGTTGCGCTACCCGGCTCGAAGGATCTTTTCCATCGCCTTACCCCGGGCGAGCTCATCCACGAGCTTGTCCAGATACCGGCCCTTTTGCGTCAGGGGGTTCTCGATCTCCTCAACCCGGTAACCGCAGATGACGCCCGTGATCAGATGTGCATTCGGGTTGAGCGTGGCGTCCTGGAAGAACTCTTCGAAGGTCGATTCGGCGTCGATGTGTCTCTGTAGCTGCTTGTCGTTGAAGCCGGTCAGCCAGGTGATCACCTGGTGCAGCTCTTCCCGGGTCCGGCCCTTCTTCTCGACCTTCGTCACGTAGTGCGGATAGACCGCAGAGAAGGTCAACTTCGCAACGCGAGCATCGTGCTCGGGAGTGGTCGTCGGCATGGGTCAACTCATCGACGGTCGCGGGTCGGTCCAGATCCGGATCACGAACCATGGTCTAGGATGCTTGGGCGATCATACATTCGGCGACGCTATCGCGACCGCGATGTTCGGGAATTGGCGCCTGGGCAAGTTGATTTCGCGGGTTCGCTGCCCCCTTGAACTAGTGGCTTCTTGCGTCGTCGATCGCCTTGCCTTCCTTGCGCGCCTGCGCCCAGGTGACATCGAGATCGACAATGAGCGGTTCGTCCGGCGTGATTTCGAGCAGGGCGAGCGCCTCGCGAATGATGCGTCGCTGCAGCTCGACGTGAAACGGCACGCCGAAGTGGTGTCCCATTCGAAAAGGCGCGAACAGCGCTCGCGGCGGCTTGACCGCCTCGGTGACGTCGCGCGCCACGGTGATCGACACGGTCGGGATACCGCGTCGCTCGACGGCGCGCTGGACCAGGGCGACCCCCTGGTGGCAGATCGGTCAGGCCGGCGCGGCGAGCAGGATGTCCGCGCCGGCATCTTGCACCGCCGCCGCGATGTCCTCGGCAACGATCGATGCGAACAGGCCGGGGTCCATGTTGTAGCCGATGAAGCTGAAAAACTCGTCGGTCAACGACCCCACGGTGCCGTCGGCCGCGAACTCCTGCAGCCGCTCGATCGGGTAGATGACGTTGAGATCGCGGCGCGCGCCGTCGGTGGGGTACTTGAGTTGATGGATCTCGAGATCGGCCGGCACCGCGGTCGAAGGGACGCGCCGGAAGCTGTAGTCGCCCACCGGGTGGACGACGTCGAACGGCAGGCTCCCGCGTAGCTGGACCCCCGAGGAGCTCACGAAGGCCAGACGAGCCTCGCTCAACGGCATCGACAGCGCCGCCGGCTGCACGCCCGCGTCCTTCACGATCATCGATCCCGGGTAACGCTCGTTGACGGTGTGCCACAAGCCGGGACGGAGTTGCTTGGTCGCCTCAGAGTTCGCCGTCATGGATCCACTCATCCGAACGTTTGACGAAATAGAAGTGCAGGTAGAAGAACAGATGCGCGAGGGTCTCGGGACTTTGTTCTTCCACGATGCGGTGGATGGCCGCTTGATCGGTGTCGGGCAGTTCGATGAGCAGCTTGAGAGCCTCGACCCAGGCCTTGTCGATTTCCCGGGCGCCGACCTGGTCGTCACCGTCGCCGAAGTGCAAGCGGACGTAACGGATCAGATTGTCGAATTCGTCGTCGCTGACGGCCCGGCGCAGATATTCGAGTGACATCGGCCCGGCTCAGAGGGCGGCACGCTTTGCGGAGTTCATCGCGAGAGAATGATCGAACGGCCCGGGCTTGTCTAGCGTTTGTGTCGCGCGGCGCCACTACTTCGTCAAGAGTGAGCCACGCACGCACCACCTCCACCTGGTCGAAACGGACGGGCCGCAGTGGACGGCGACGCTCTTGTTGCGAGATGGCCTGCCCAGCGACCCTGAGCTGGCGAAGCGGTACGCGACTGCCGAGGAAGATCTCGCCCGCCGGCGCGCGAACGACCGTGCCGTCATCTCCCGTGAGGCTGATCGCTCGTGGTAGCTTGCCGGCGGCTTCGTCCGCCTCTGGCTTGATGCTCAGATGGACTACGAGCGCCTTCCCGCGATCTCGGCGGCGATCGTGCACGACCAGGAGCTCGTCTGGAGCGGGGCGGAGTGATCTTCGACCGCGACGAGCGGGGCAGGGTCGTGCGGATGCGGACGCCCCTGAACTACAGGAACAAGGTCAGCGGCCCTGGAATCTAGCGAGGCCCAGCGTCCGCATCCAGCGGACGGAGCACGACTCGGAGGTCAATTGTGACAACGCGACGCGAATTCATCGCCGGTACCTCGATGGGACTCCTGGGGATCGGTGCGAGCCGAGGTCTCGCTGGCGCGAGGGCTGTGGGGCCGCAGGCCGGCGCCCGCACCGGCCTCGTCTACGATCCGCGCTACCTCGATCACGTTCTCCCCCAACGCCGGGGCGAGACGCATCCGGAGCGCCCTCTCCGGTTGGTCCGCATGATGGAGGTCTTCGGCGAGCGCGGGCTCGATCAGGAAGTAGTCCGTCTACCGCTGTCCTCCGACCCGCTGTCCCACATCCGAGCCCATCACACCCCGGAACACGTCGAATCGGTACGCAGCATCGACGTGACGGGACCCGTCGCCGAGCTGGCCGTCGCGGGTGTGCTCGGAGCCGTGGACGCGGTGGCCGGCGGCGAGGTGCGCAATGCCTTCTGCGCTTCCCGGCCCCCCGGGCATCATGCCAACAACACGGGCAGGGAAGAGGGTTTCTGTTTCTACAGCAATGCCGCCATCGCGGCCCGCTATGCCCAACGCGTACACGGCTTCGAAAAGGTCCTGATCATCGACTGGGACTACCACCACGGCAACGCCACCCAGAACGCCTTCTACGACGACCCGAGCGTGCTCTTCTTCTCGACGCACGATTGGCAGGCCTACCCGGGCACCGGCGACCCCTCGCTGACAGGTGAGGGGGACGGCTCCGGCCTCAACATCAACGCCCACCTGGATTGCGGCGCCCGCGACGTGGACATGCTGCGGCACTGGGATACGCAGCTGTTGCCGGCCGTGAGCCGCTTCGAGCCCGACTTCCTCATCGTCTCGGCCGGCTTCGACAGCCGCCGGGAAGATCTCTTGGGATGCTTCGAGCTGACCGACGATGTCTTCCGACGCATGACCCGGACGGCCATGGATCTGGCCGAGGACTACACCGGGGGGCGGCTGGTCTCCCTGCTCGAGGGTGGCTACAACGTCGAGGGCAATGCCCTCGCGGCCGCTGCACACGTCGAGATCCTCTTGGAAGGCGCCTGACGACGCGAGGACCCCGCGAACCGCTCTGAAGCCGTCCTGGATTCGCGATTGGCTATTGGATAACTTCCGTGTCCAGAGGTTGAGAACTGGGCACCTGAGCGTCGTTGTTCGAATCGACGTGAACGGTGAGTTCGACCGGAGAGGGCCATGCACAGGCGAATCTTAGGGCTCACAGTGTTTCTCGCTACGGCGGCGGCGATCCCCACGTCGGCGCAGGAGCCCGTCCGCAACTTCATGTGGAAGCAGTGCAATGAAGATGTGCTGATCAGAGACGTCGATCCCGAGCCGTTTCTTGAGCTGGCCGGCGACGAGTTCTCGTTGGCAATCGAGGATGGCCGGGTTCGGATGATCACCGTTGTGCAGGACTGCCCGACGTATCGCTTCAACGGTGAGGAGCTCGGTGCTACCCAGGAGATCCATCAGTGGATCGCGATCGTGGGCCCTGGGGACATCCGCACTGTGACCGGGGCGGAGCAGACGCTGCCGACAATGTCATGGCTGGCGGTGTTCACGGGGTCGAACAATCCGCAAGTCCGGGAGCACTGGATCGAGTCGGGAACGCCGAGTTCGCCCATCGTGGGCGCGTCCCTCGACCCCGCAGGGGCCGAGCGGGGTGGCAGCGTGAACGTCGGGGAAGGTCTCGAGTACTCATGGAGCGCGAGATCGAGCCCGCCCATCGCCCGCCTCCTCGGCGTCAATCACGACGTGTACGTGCGCGGCGTGGATGGTGGCACGGTGTACAACCGGATCGAGTGCCTCGGTAGCGTGTACGCTTGGGCTTCACCGGCAACGCTCACCGTGCGTGGCGGCACGTACCCGGGCGACCGCATCGGTCCGGGGGAGCACCAGGCCGGGGTTCATACCTTCCTGCCCCTCTGGTGCCGCGCGACGCTGGCGGACACCGAGACCGGGACCAGGTGAGGCGGTCGCCGGACGCGACCACCGCGCCTTTTTTCGATGCTCCAGCGGATCCTTTGAGTTCGCTGCCATGATCTTGATTGGACGAATGGTTCGAGCCCGCGTGATCGGCAAGGAGGGCCGGGTCACCGAAGGAGGCGGCTGGGTGGTCTCGGACGTTACGGCGCGAGTGCTCGAGAGAATCAAGTCTCCGGATGACAGATTCGGAGAGGGCTCTCAAATGTTGTTCACGGAAAGTGGCGGCGTGGCTCGACGTCGCGGTCCAGTTGCGTGTCACGCGCCCGGTACACTTCGCCCATGCCGCCCGCACCGAGCGGTTCGAGGATCCGGTAAGGACCGAGAGACTTGCCGATCAACGTTCGTCGTCAGGGGATATCGAGAGGATCGGCGTCAATCTATCCGTAGGCGGCTGTACGGGACAACTGACCGGTTGCAAGGGCAGTTGACGGTGGTGCCGAGTGGCTGACGGCGACTACGCCCACCCGAGCTGCTGCAACGCGAACCCGTCGTTCCAGATTTTCCTCATGTGACGAATCTTGTCGCCGTCGAATTGCAGCACGTACACGTAGTCGGTTGCAACGGATTGCCCGGTCGGCGGAATGGGCCCGCCCTCACCCGTGTGAGTGCCGCGGAACACCGCGTAGCCGACCGCGCTTTGGCGCTCCTCGTCAACGGCGAGGGTACGTAGCTCGTACCCCGCGTCGGGCATCGGCGTGAGCAACCCCTTCGCCCAGTCAGCGTAGGACTCCACGGTGTCGATGCCAGCCAAGGCCGGCGCCTCGACGGAGAACGTGGCGTCGGCATGACAGAGGGGAGCGCATGCCTCCCAGCCGCCGCCGGAGTCGCAGTTGTGGATGAATTGCTGCGCGAGATCGCGAATCTGATTCATGAGCGTGCCCTTGTTGAGGTCGTTAGCGAATCCGCGCGCGAGGGTAGCATCCGGATCGCGCGGCTCGCGAGCCAGTCCCCCAGCGAACCGGAGCTGACAGTTGCTAGGGAGCTGGTTCGACTGGGACCACGCGGTCAACCTGACGAATCACGACTACTGGGACTTCACCGGTGCCATCACGCGGATTACGAACCGGGCCGACATCATCTACTTCGCCGGGTCCCTGGCCCCCGACCGGACGAGCTACGCGAGCGGGGGGAACTTCGATGCAAGGCGATCGGCAACCTCGATGTACTCACCGATGATCACTGCGGAGATGCACAGGATCCCCTGCGCCTGTTGATACCCTGAAGTTTGTCGAAATACGCTTCCGGCTCACCCAAGAACCGTGAGCGTCCCGTGGTCGGCAAAACCCTCAACCATCGCGAGATCCTCGAACCGCTCGGCACGGGCGGCGTGGGCGAGGTGTATCGGGCGCGGTATGCGAAGCTCGACCGTGATGTGGCTGTCACCGTCCGACGTTTGGTTCGGATCTCAGCGATTCTCGCCATTGCTCTTGCGCTTTGCGGGTCTCCGGTGATCGCGCAAACCCCGGAGTTGCGTGGGCGGATTATCGAGAATCATCTACAGTTCATCCCTCCAGGCGAAGGGCCGTTTCCGACGCTCGTCGCCATACCGGGATGTAGCGGGATTGCGTTCGAAGACCCAGCAGAGGAGGCTGCTCATCCGGACCTGCACGACGATGACAGGTTTTTCCGGAGCCATTACATGCATTCGGCAGAGCGGCTCCGCGATGAAGGCTTTGCCGTTCTGCTCGTCCACGTACAGGCGGGAGAAGGACTGCTGTCAGCCTGCGCAGGAGAGATTCAGGGCGAGCGCATCGCTGAGTACATCGACGAGTCGTTAGATTGGGCTCGAGAATTGGATTTCGTCGATGCGACGCGGCTCCACGTAATCGGCTGGTCCATGGGCGGAGGCGGCGTGCTCGCCTGGCTCCGTGGTCCTCGAAGCCAGACGCGAGCCGTGAGGTCTGCAGTCGCGGTTTATCCAGGCTGCTCCGATCGCGAAGCACTGACGAATCAGGTCCCCTTGCTCGTGCTCCTCGGCGGCGCGGACGACATCGCAGACCCCTCGATATGCGAGGAGATGATCGCCAATTCCTCGACGAGGACATCGATCACAGTTCGCCGATATCCCGGAGCACGGCACGGATTCGACATTGCCGACGCGCCCCCGGTCCTGAACATCGGGAACGGTAGGACGATTGGCTTTCAACCGGCGGCAGCCGCTGCAGCTTGGCGCGAGATACTGGCGTTCCTGTCAAGACGTGCCCAGGATCCGGTCCTTGAGGTTCAGAGGTGATCGGCGACACCGATCGCGCTGCTATCGATGAGCGTCGCAACCGATTGAGGGATTCGATCGAACCGGCTACGCTCCGCCCCGCCGGCTTCAACCAGCCCTTGTCGGCCGGCAACGTCACCACACCCACCATGGTGCTGACCGGAGAGCTGGACTACCGCACGCCGATGTCCGAAACCGAAAGTTTTACGCCGCCCTCAAGCTGCGCGGCGTCGACACCGCGTTCGTGCGCATACCGGAGGCAGCGCATGGCACCGTGGCAAGATCCAGCTATCTGATCTCCACGGTGGCCCACGTCTCGTTTGACGTTCATCCCCCGAGGCTACGATGATGCTGTGGGCGCTTCAACGAGGCGACCTCTATCGGGGGCGTGCCCTGACCCGCGGTGTCAGTTCCAGCAACCGGATTGGAAGACCGGGATTGAAGAGCTTCCAGACGCCTGCCGTCGCTGTCCTCTTGCCGACAATGCTGATCGCCGGCTCCGTGCCAACGAACGCGGAGGGTGCGGCCGCTACGGCGCGATCTCAGCAGCCACAGCAGATCGAGAAGGTGCGACAGGGGCGGCTGATTGCCGATCTTGTCCAAGCGTTTCCAGGCAGGACTATCGAGGTCCAAACCAATAGGGATGAGCCGCTTCTGATGGGACCGCCGGCTGGGCTCACGGCAACAGAGTGGCTGGCCGAAGTGTCGGACGCAGTTGTCCGAGCCCGCGTGATCGGCAAGGTGGGCCGGATCACCGAAGGAGGCGACTGGGTGGTCTCGGACGTTACGGCGCGAGTGCTCGAGAGGATCAAGTCTCCGGATGACAGATTCGGAGAGGGCTCTCACATGTTGTTTGCGGAGAGTGGCGGCGTTGTAGACGTTGGGGCTACCCGAGTTGTTGGAGTGGTGCCCTATGCGCACTCGCTGCAGGTGGGGAACGAGTATCTGCTCTTCGTGAAGATCATGGAAGACGGAACCCTCGGTGTTGCGCCCTCCGGTTCTTGGGAACGTCTCGGTGACTCCCGGTTCAGGAACTTGGTGCGGGGACCATCTCAGCGCTCGACGACCGGCTCCGTGCCCGAGGTCCTGACGCGCGTTCGAGCAGCGGCTGCGAGAGGCGGCCGTCGCGCGGCAGGACTGTAAGCGGGCCGGGCAATCAAACGGGGTGTGGGCGCCCGGCAGCGCGCTCAGGCGACACGCCTCTACCGATAGACCTCTCGCCGATGCCCGACGCGCACCACCGCGATCGTCAGTTCTTTGCCGTCGAAAGCGTAGATCACCCGGTAGACGCCGACACGCAATCGTCGCAGCCCGCGCCACTCCGCCGAGAGGGGAGCGCCGGCCATCGGGTCGGAGCGCAGCTTGTCGACCGCTGCGAATACACGCCGCTGGCCCGAGGCGGGCAGCGCTTGCAGCTCTTTGAGCGCCCGCCTTTCCCACCGGATTTCAATCCGGGTCCAGCTCATCGCGCACGGCCTCGTGTTCGACCCACTCCGCGCCCGGGTCGCGCAGGCGGGCGAGCGCCACCTCGAGGTCCTCGCGCTCTTCGAGGAAGCGTTCGAGGGCCTCGATGATGAACGAACTCTTGCTGCGCTTGGTTGCGGCGGCGATCTCGTCGAGGCGGGCGGCGAGGTCGTCGGGGAGACGGACGGATCGAGTCGGCACGATCGGTTCCTCTGGTTGCTGTCCGGAAGCCATTCGTGAGGTTCAGTATCAACTGTAATAGTTGTAATACAACTCGATCAAGACACCATCTACGGGTTGCATCGTCCCGATCGAATGAGACGGACACGGCTGACGCGCGCGCCCGGCGGGTGGAATCAGAATCAACTTTGATCAAGTGCCCGCCGCGTCGCACTTGTCTGTGGACGCTCAACGCGAGCGCGTCTACTTCCATGTTGGTACGGACAGCAGCGTGGTTGTCTTCGATCTGCCAGTCGCCAGTCCCATTGAAGCGCCGAGAGGATCGCCATAGGCTCGGAACATGAGCCTTCGGATTGTAGCCGTGGCCGCTATAGCCCTTGTCGCACTCGCGTGCGCGCCTTCCGCGAAGCGCCCCGAAGGTCGATGAAGAGGATTACCTGCATTGGTTTGCTGCTTGCGCTTGGCGCATGCACTCCGGCCGAGCCAGAGGCGGACAACGTCGGTTCCTGGGTGGGCACGATTACGACCGAGGGCGATGTCACGACCGTAATCAACGAATCAGGGTCCGTGTGGGGTGGGACGGCGAAGTTGGTGGAGGAGGCGTCGATCGGCGTGGAGGCGGGAGCCGACGAGTACATGTTCGGCCAGATCGACTCGGTATATGCCACCGACGAGCGAATCTACGTGGTCGACTCGCAAGTCCCCGCTGTACGGGTCTACGACCATGATGGTGCATTCGTTCGCAACATCGGAGGAGGCGGCCAAGGCCCCGGCGAGTACACCTTCCCGACGATCGTGACGGTGGACAAGCAAGGCCGGGTCTTCGTCGTCGCGAACATGCGTAGGATCAACGTCTACGACGCCACCGGGGAGCCGACCGAGACCTGGCCATTGTCGGACTTCTTTTGCTGCGTTTGGCCGATGTATCCCCTGGCCGACGGGACCTACGTCGTGGACGCCAATGGCGCGTTCGGGACCGTCGTTGAAACGGCCAGGTTACTCAACTTGGAAGGCACCGGGTTTCCCGAGCTGATCGTAGTCGGTATCGGGTATCCGCTGGGGTACTTCCGGAACACGCTCTTGGAGCGGGTTGTGGACCTCTCGCCGACCGAAGATCGCGGCCAAGAGGGCGACTCGGGTGGCGGGCCGGACTTCCTACGCTTCCTCGTCCAGGAGCTCGCACCGCGAATCGACGCCGAGCACCGGGCGGACGAATCAGATCGGGCGATTTACGGGCACTCTCTGGGTGGCCTCTTCGCCGTCTATGCGCTCCTGGAATCCGATGGGGCATTTCGGCGGGTCGTCGCCGGAAGTCCGGCGCTGTGGTGGGGCGACGCCGCGATCTTCGACGTGGAGGCCGCAGTTGCGAGTTCCGGTGTGGAGTTGACCGGGCGCATCTTCGTCGCGGCGGGCGAAAGGGAAACTCCCGAATTGACCCCCGGCTCACCGCCTTACGTCGACGACGTTCATCGGCTCGTGACGACACTTTCCGAGCGAGCCCACCCGGATCTCGACATCGAGGCGCACATCTTCGCAAGGGAGACCCACTTCACGGTGGTCGCTCCGATCATCAGCCGCGGCCTGCGCTACGTCTACGGCGAGCGGTGACCTGCGGCGTCGTGCTCGCCTCGTTTGCCTCCATCGCCTTGGTGGCCGGATTGGTGCCGGCGAGGCGCGCCGCCCGCATCGACCCCATCCGCGCGCTGCGCTCCGATTCCTGAAGGAGTGTCAACGAAGCCCGCCGGCCGTGGTGAGTGACGGGTGGTTCCAAGTAGGTGCGAAGCTCGCCTGAGCGGAATCAAGTTGATGGAGAGGCGAGTCGAGGGTACGGTCGGCGCGTCGTTCCAGCCGCGCAACCTGGTGCCACCCCATCCAGCATGACGAGCCGACCTGCCCGAAGTGAGCCGTTTTTCCTGATCTACGGGTGGGTCATGCTCGTGATCGTCGTCCTCGGTTTCGGTCTACGCGCGGCGGTATTGCCCGAATCGCTGCCGCCCTTCTCCTGGATCATCGTCACTCATGCGGTCGTGATGATGTGCTGGTTCTTGCTGTTCATCGCCCAGGCCGGGCTGGTTCGGTTCGGCAACGTCGCCTCCCACAAGCGGGCTGGCCGGGCGAGCGTCGTGCTCGCCGTCGCCCTTGTTGCCACTGGGCTGGCCGTGATGGTCGAGGGCTACGAGAAGTCGGGTGATGGGCTTGTTGCGATGGCGGGCCTCGGTGCCATGGTCACGTTCAGCGTGCTTTATCCCATGGCGCTCAGGGCCTGGCGCGACCCCGCGTCCCACAAGCGCTTCCTCCTGCTCGCCAGCGTGCGAATGCTCGTGCCGGCCTTCTTCAGGATTTGCCTCGTCTTGGGTATCAGCGAATTCTGGACCCCCGTGTTCCTCGTGGCTGGAGTGGTTGCCGTCGTTGCTTACGACCTTCGACGTTTGGGAGGGCTTCACCGCGCCACGATCGTGGCGGGCTCCCTGATCTTGATCACAATCGTGCTGGTTCCGACAGCCGGAGTGTCCGCCGGTTGGATCCGGTTCATGGATTGGGTGGCGGGTCGGTAAGTACCGCCCCGTCGAACTTCGGAGATTCTCCGTTGCGCATGTCGCCAAGGAGAATCTCTGCGTTGGAACCCAGCTTGGCAGTTGCGATGGCGACCATGCGGGGGGATAGGTCAATACCGACAAGCTGGCGTGCCGAGTCGTAGCGCTCGTGATACCTCGACAGCCGAGGCCGAGATCCTCGATCCTGACCGTCCCTTGGATGTCGAGGAGGTCATCAACTACGTCCACGCGATGAACTACGGGGTGAAGGTAGCCGAGGCGGGGGGGCAGCAGTAGCCCCCCCGCACTTTTTTCGATTTTTCTCAAATAGCCACAAGTGGCTGATTTCAAGGAATTTAGGCGCAACCAGATGGGCCCGACACCGCCTCCGGCGCGAGATCCGGCGAAAAAAATCCGGCTTCGGGGATTGGTTTAGGTGAGGGGGTGGTTGTCAGTGACACTTCTTCATCCCCTGGGAACGAAGGTCGGATTGCTGAACGTCCATCCCGACTCGGCGTTTGTGCTCGGTGTCTTGGTCGGAAGCGCCTACGGCGCATTGATGACGCACTGGTATTTGGAAAGGAGCGCGACCCGGAAAGCGCTTCGTCACCTCAGGCGTATGGAGCCAACTCAGCGGCGGGGGCTGCTGAGGTTGATCCGGTAAGGGAGCGCCGGATCTCGAGCGCATCGCCCCCCGCCCTCAAGACGGGGATCTCGATCGGCGGGGCGATGTCGCTCGATCAGCAGAGCCGAGGAGGTCGGAATCCGACGAATCCTGGCAACAGAGATCACGGCACGGATGCTGGTGGGATTGCCGTCCTGCAACGAGAGCAGCCAAAGGCCCTCGCCTGTCCCGTTGAAGCGTCGATGGGATCGCCATAGGCTCGGAGCATGAGCCGTCGGATTGTAGCCGTAGCCGCGGTAGCCGTCGCCGCACTTGCTTGCGGTCCTCGGGAGAATCTCTCTGAAGCCGGCGGTACTTGGGGGGAAGCCACCGTTGCCGAGGACCTGCGCATCGGTCTTTCACAGGGCCCCGACGAGTACCTCTTCGGTAACATCGGCGGCATCGTGCAGCACGAAGACGGGACGGTGTCCATTCTGGATGCGCAGCTTCCCGCAATCCGTCGCTACGACACCGACGGCCTCTACTTGCACGATATTGGCCGCGAGGGCCAGGGACCGGGTGAGTATTCCGACAGGATTCAGGGAATGAAGCGGCTGCCCGACGACAACCTCGCCATCTGGGACTCGGGCAACAATCGCATCACGATCTTCGCGCCGGACGGTGCCTTCGTAAACAGCTTTCAGGCCGGCACGGGAGGTTTCTACTCATCGTCGCGGCTGGAGGTCGACCACGACGGCAACTTCTATGTGTATGCGACCGATCGCACTGCGCCGCGACGGGAGGGCGAGTTTTCACCGAGGGTGTATTTGAAGTACTCGCCGCAGGGTGAGCGGATCGACAAGATCGCCGTGCCCGACGATTCCGCGGAGACGCCTGGATGGGTGTTTGCCACCCGCGAGGGGAGGCTCACGAACTTCACCCATCGCACGTTGCACACGCTCACATCGACCGGGCACCTGGTCGTCGGCCACAATGCCAGCTACACCTACGAGGTTCGGCGCGACGGCGCGACGGTGCTCGAGGTGGCCCATCCGTGGGAGCCCGTGACGCTCGAGCCCGAGGAGAAGGCCGAGTGGGAGGCCTGGCGGCAGTACTTCGGCAACCGTGCGCGCGAGAACGATACCGAAGACCCCGGCTACGAGCCGATTCCAGACACCAAGCCTGCCTTCATGGAACTGCACGGAGGCGAGGACGGCACCGTGTGGGTGCGGCGATACGCCAAGGCGCGAGAGCGCGATCGACCACCTCGGCCGCGCGGCGACGAGCGCCCGACGTTCAATTGGTGGCAGCCGATCACGCTCGATGCCTTCGACGAGGAGGGCGAGTTCCTGGGCTCGGTGGAGCTGCCGAACGAAACCTGGGTTGCGTCCTTCCACCGAGAGCGGATCTGGACCGTACAACCCAACGAAGACGACGAGTCGGTGGCAGTGCGGTATCGAATTGAGCGAGCCGCGGGGCGATGACGCGAGGATGAGGATTCGGGTTCATCTTCTCTTTGTTTCGCTACTCGCCGTCAGTGCGTGCTCGCCGGAGCCCCCGGCCTCGGGCTCGGACGGCACCTGGGTCGGCACGATCACGACGGAAGGTAGCGTAACCAGCGTCGTCAACGAGTCGGGAACCGTGTGGGGTGGGGCCGCGACGCTGGTGGAAGAGCTGTCGATCGGGGTGGATCAGGGTGCACCGCACGAGATGCTGGGCCCTGCCCGGGGAGTCTGGGACTCCGGTAACCGCATCGTGTACCCGGACCTGAGCGTCCCGGTGGTGCGTGTATACGATGGCGCGGGCAACTATGTGGGCGACGTCGGGCGTAGCGGCCAGGGGCCTGGTGAGTATCAATACCCCTTCTCGGCGGCCATTCTGACCGACGGCCGGATCCTTGTGACGAATGCCGAATCCGGTTGGATCGACGTCTTCGATGCGGATCGAACGTATCTCGAGCGATGGGGTCCACATCCCGAGGAGCTGACCGCGGCCGGGGCCCGGCTTCATCACGCCCTCATCGTGGGGCCGGAAGGGATGCTCTACCTCAACTATTACGAGTGGCCCAATGGCGAGGATCTGCGGCTGGGCTGGCGCGCGATCGATAGGGATGGCCTCGGTCCCGTGATCTGGCAGCCTGATCTCGAGTTCGAACCGCTGCAGAACTGTTTTCGCCCCGATTGCAGTCTCTACTCCCCGGTCGAGTACGCGCCGTCCGCATACGGGCGGCTCCTACCGAGCGGAGAGATGGTCGCGGGGGTGAACAACCGCTACGAGTTCTCGATCCACCATGAAGACGGCTCGGTAACATCCGTTCGGCGTGAGGGGGTCGCGGTGGGGCTCGGCGACGACGAATGGGACTATTGGATGAAGCGGGAGCGTGCCCAGGGCATCGCTCGAACGGGGGACTGGCAGCCGAGCTGGAGCGCTGACGTGCCGCGTCAAAAGCCGGCCTTTAGCCGGATCTACGGTGCTCAGGACGGCCGCCTTTTCGTCCTCCGCGACGGCCCGAGCCGGCGCCTGGATGATTGCACGGAGGATCCGCTTGCCTCCGGCAGCGACCCGTTTGTGGCCTGCTGGGAGAGCGAGCCGATTCTCGACGTGTTCGGCGCCGATGGGCGATATCTCGGTGCGATCGAGACGCCCCTCGAACGTTTGCGATGGCCTCCCCACGTCGACGGCTCCCGTTTCACGGCCATGGTCGAAAACGAAGCGGGAACGATTATGGTCAAGCGCTACCGGTTGGTGCTGCCGGGGGAGGGGCGATGAGAAAGGCCGTCCCGCTCGCATGTCTGGCGATCGTCCTGAGTGCCTGTTCCGAACCCCTCGAATTCGCCGATTGGACGATCCCGGTTCCGGAGGGGGCAAGGGTTATCGAATACGAGGCGATTTCGCTGGAAGAGCGCATCGGCAAGGAGATCCAGTTCATCGAGGATCTTGTCGTCGGCAACGAGAACGATGGGGACTACCGGTTCTATGAGCCTCGCGGCCTGAGTGTTGGAGATGACGGCACGATCTATGTTCTGGACGCGGGCAATCACCGCATGCAGGTATTCGACGCCTCCGGGCAGTTCGTGACCTCGCTTGGCCGAGAAGGGCAGGGCCCGGGAGAATTCACCCGCCCGGGTGGCCTGCTGATCGCCGAGGACTACCTGATTGTTCTCGACGGTGCGCGTAGGTTGTCCTTATGGAGCCTGAGCGGCGAGCACGTGGCCGATCACCAACTCGGCAGAGGGATTCTTCGCGCCGGTGGGGCCGGCGGACCCTTGATCGCTTTCTATACCGGAGTCGAGGAGGATCGATCCCGTCACTTCGTGATCTCGAGCCTGTCCGTGGAAGGAGACGAACTGCAAGTTCTGGCTAGCCTTCCCCGTCCCGACCGTGCGACCGACGGACCCAACAGAAATGTCCAGCTCCTGCAGGATTCCCTGACCCTCGATTCGGCGCCCTATCCCCGCTTCGTCGTCAGCCCTCTCGGGCCAGTTTACGTAACGTTTCAAGACGAGTACCAAGTATTGGCGACCGACGCATCGGGCCGGGCGGATTGGGCGCTTCGGGTGGCATGGCGGCGTCGACCGTTCACAGAGGAATGGAAGACGCAGAGAATGGAGTTGTTCCGCAGAAGGGAGCCGGCGATCAGCGAGTCGCAAGTGGAATGGCCGCCTTATCAGCGAGCATTGCGGAGCATCAACGTTGACGGCCATGGTCACGTGTACGTCTTCCCAATCGAGAATCTGCAGGACGGGGCGATCGAGGAAGGCCTATCGCCCGTCGACGTGTACTCGGCTTCCGGTGTGCGGCTGTTCTCGGGTTTCGCGCCACGCGGCAATTGGGCTGCGGCCATGGGGGATCACGTTTATGTACTGACGGGTTCCTTCGGGTTTACCGACGAGCCGAGGGTCATCCGCTACCGCCTCGTTGAACCCTTCTGAATTGCCGGCGCGCCCAATGCTCCAAACTCGCGTGATCGTTGTCGCGCTCCTGATCGGATGTTTGATCGGCTGCAGGCAGGTCGTAGTCGATTCGTCAATAGATGTCGTTCTTGCCGGGGCTACGGTGGTCGACGGCTCCGGCTCTTCCCCCATTCCTGATGCGACCGTCGCCCTTGCGGGGGACAGAATCGTCTACGTGGGGACGTCCTCGGAAGCACCAGGTATTCCGGAGGGCGCAGAGGTCGTGGACTTGGCCGACCGGTGGATCGTTCCAGGGTTCATCAACATGCACGCGCACCTAGATCGCGGACGATATGCGCCTAAGTTCCTGGCTCAGCTTCTGGCTTTTGGTATCACGACGGCGCGAGCGCCCTCCAACCCGTCGACCGAACTGCGAGAACGCGTCCGCTCCGGAGAGTTGATGGGCCCTCGCCTCTTCCTGTCCGGTACCTTGATCAACGGTCCGAGCTCGTTTTTCGGGCAGAGTGGGGAAACCGAGAAAGACTATCGGGAGATCGTCGCCCGAGACGCAGAGCGCGGAGTGGAATTCGTAAAGGTCTATGCGGGCCTCCCGCCGGAATTAACACGAGTGGTGATCGACGAGGCGCACCAACAAGGGCTTCGAGTTATCGGGCACCTCGGCGAGACCACGTGGACGGAGGCAGCCGAGGCCGGTATCGATTCATTGACTCATGCCTGGTATGCCGGTTTGGCTCACAGCGTCGTCCCCGAGGAGTATCGAGAAGAGTTCGCGGGCTTCTACATCCCTCCGGGCCCAGGTGGCTTTGATCCCGAACTCTTCGCTCGCTGGCGAGAAGTGGTGGACGTGGACGGCCCGGAGGTGCGGGCGCTGGCCGACCTTTTGGCCGAGCGCGGCATCGACGTCGATCCGACACTAGTTCTTGGCGAGGCGATGACATGGGGAAACGATCCGGCAGCCCTGGAGCGCCTAGAACCGGAGTTCGCCATGCCGGGGCAGGCCGAAACCTGGCGCGCAGAGCCGTTTCCATGGTCTCGCGCTTGGACTAACGAGCAGTTATTGGATGCTCAGCAGGCCTGGCCGAGGATGCTGGACATCGTCCGCGTGTTCCATGAGCGGGGCGTCCTCATCACCGCAGGAACCGACCTCTTGAACCCGTGGATGACCCCAGGGGTGGCATTCCATCGCGAGCTCGAGCTCTTAGTGGCCGCGGGTATCCCCGCGCTCGACGTCTTGAGCATTGCTACACGAAACGGTGCCCAGGCGCTCGGCATTCTCGACGAGACGGGCACGATTGAGGCAGGAAAGCGAGCAGATTTCGTTGTGCTCAGGGGTGACCCCCTCGCTGCGATTGCCAATAGCCGACTGATCGAAACCGTCTACATGGGTGGTGTGTCTCACAACCCTGGGCGCCTGCTGCAGACAGAACCTGATCCCGAACGCTAGCGTCCTCGGGCTTCGCCTCTGTGGATCGACTGGGTCGAGCACAAGAAGCGTGCTTAGGCGGGTAAGAATGGCAGCCCGGGTAGGAGCGAGATTCAACCATCTTCCGGGGTCGCTCATCGAGTTTGCCGAGCTGGCGCCGGGATTTCTGGCTGGCCTCGATCGTCCGGGTTCCTCCGACTTTGGGACGGTTTGACCCACACACCGGGATCCGTGCGCAAGGGCCCGCTCGTCGCCTCCGCACGGAGGCGAACAAGACGGAGCATTATGGACGGAAAGGACACGATCAAGAATGACAAGACTCACCCCCAAGCAGGCCCGGTTCGTTGACGAGTATCTCATCGACCTGAATGCCACACAGGCAGCGATACGGGCCGGATACAGCAAGAAGAGCGCGTATTCGACCGGCCAGGAGAACCTGAAGAAACCTGTAGTCGCCGAGGAGATCCGCAAGCGCCGCGACTTCATCTCTCAGGAGCTCCAGATCACGCAGGAGAGGGTCGCTCGCGAGCTCGCCAGGATCGGGTTTGCGGACATCAACCCTGAGGACGTGAAGCCGGGAGACAAGAACCGAGCGCTTGCTTACCTCGGCAAGCTCCTGGGCCTCGAAGCACCTGCCAAGCACGAGGTCACCGCTCCTCCGCCGATTACCAAGATCAAGCACGTGATCGTGCACCCGAAGCACAAGAAGTGAAGGTCATCGGCGATGACCCGACCCCCGTTAGGTCCTGAAGAAGAAGCCGGAGCCCGGACACTCGCGGCTGCTCTCTCCGACCTTCGTCCGGCAGCCGGGCTGTCCATGCGAGAGTTAGCCGGTCGCACCGGGCTCGCCGCGAGCACCGTCTCACGGCTCGAGTTGGCGAGGATGCGAGCGCGTCGTTGCACCCTGGAGCGGATTGCCTCGGTGCTCGGCCCGCGACACCCAGCCTGGACGTATCAGCTTCTCGTCGAGCTTGCCGGGGAGGCACTTGCGGCATCACGGTCGAGGCTATTGATCCTCGCCGGGGAGCGAGACCCGATAGACGACCACCTGCTGCTCCCCGTTGTCGGCCAGCTCCAGCCCGTAGACGAGGTCGCCAAACGCAGCCATCCAACTGATCGATGACATGGAACCAGAGAAAATCAGTTCCCCACGTGGAGAATAGACATCGACCGGCCTGCGCTCCCCCCGAGCCAGTTCATCGGGCACGAACGGAAACACGAATACGCGGCCGGCTCCGTCGACTCGGACCGGATAGCCGTGTCCGTAGTTCCGAAGCGACTTGCCGACAATCGACAGCGCCGGGAAGCCATCGGGCCAGGTGATCTCGTCGGCGGTTGCGTCGGGAATGTCTTCTCGGACGCTCGCGAGCGCCTCTCGTTTCCTTACTTCGGAAATGGGTGCTCGCGCATCCTGGACTCTCACGGCCCATTGTTGTCGTCCGTCCATGTTTACAGCTAGGATCTCGTACTCGGTCGGGTGGGACAGGAGTACCTGCGAGGTTCGTGAGACGGCGAAGGCGGATTCCCCGTGTGGAATCCCTGTGCTTCTTCCTTGCGCAGCTTCGCCGGAGCTTCTCGTCACCATCACCAAACCGGGGTCCGGCAGTTCGGCAAATCGCACGAGTTCCTCCCCCGAATAAGAGAGCCGCGCGACCGCTCGGAGACGCGTGACGTCAGAGCCGGGAGCGCCCACACGCGTCGTGTATGAGGCTACGAGGCCTCCGCTCGGCGAACCTTCTAGCCTCCAAATGTACGGCGAAGGCTGCACCCACCCGGACCATTCGAGGTCTCCTTCGAGGTTCCAAGTTGACATCCCGCTGTTCGATCGAATGTAGACTACCTGGGAGCCGGTGACGGTGATTCGACCGGCCCTACCGAACTCACCTGGCCCCTGGCCCGTTGATCCTCCAATCGTGCGGACGAAGGCGCCTGCGGGATCGAACACCTGTATCCGCCGGTTTCCGGAGTCGTAGACAAAGATGCGCCCGCGATCATCAACAGCCAACTCGAGTGCGTAGTAGAACCGGTAGGCTTCGGTTGCGTCGGGTTCACCACCGAATGACAGTACCTCCTCGACAACAATTTCCCCCGCCCCGCGGGAGGGGAGGTCCATCTCGTGGACAATCGTACCGGGGGCGATCCACGAGGTGTCTCCCGTCGGCAAGTCGGCGGCGGGAGGGCTGCCGCAGCCGTTCGCAGCCAAGAGGGCCAACGCAAGCAAACCACTCCGGTGGGCGGGTCCCGATGAGTACATTCTCCTCACATCATCTCCGATTCGATGGAGCAACCTCGGCTAGTGCCAGTATGTCAACAAGGTCCGATTCTCGGATTAACCCGCGCCAGGTCCGAAACTCCTGAGAATGGCTTGGTATGACAACGGTGCTGGGCACGAGGTCGAGATTCAGTTCCTCCCGCAGGGCGCTGGAAAGGCGCTTCAGTGGCGGGTTCGGAAATCCGACATCAGCCAGGTACCTATTTGCCGTCTGGAACGGCTCGAATGCGGCAAAAAACCACTCCGGTGCTTTTTCGTCACCATGCGCCTCAACCGCGGAGATTATGGATTGCCAATAGCGAAGGTTACGTTCGCAATACTCGCAGCTGGATGAGAATACGAAGATCAGCAATGCGTTTGGCCTATCCCGGGCTAATATGGTCTCGATGTCGGCTGTCCTGTTCGAAACGGTGAGTCCGTCCGCCGCCAGGGGCCCCGCGGCCGTCCGGCTCGCTTCCCGGTACAGACCACCGGTGATCAGGCCTACAGCAACCGTTGTTGCGAGCGCGAGAGCCACTTCTCGGAATCCCAAGCCCGCTGGTGACGCCGTTGAACCGAAATTCATGGTGTCCCGCTGCAGATGCACGCGGCCGTCACGAGAGAAGCCGGTACAACACCCCCGCTCCTTCCGCGACGGCCGCGTTGCGTTTAGGTGAATACACAGACGCAGTCGAACCACTCCTCGGGCTCGTCTTGGCATTGGCCAAGGCACTCACCCCCACCGAGCCAGTTGTAGTTCCTGAAGCCGCCGTGGTTTTCGCAGTATTGGGCGACGCACATATAGCACTGCCCCGAGCTTTGGCAGGCAGCCAACGCCACGTTGGCGACGACGAAGTTCACACCAATCGCGAGCACTATCATCAGCGCCCACATCGAGACTCTCTGCCTGTTTGGGGTCATCGTCATCTCCTTCGGTCTTTCGCTGTGCTTGCCAAGCGCAGCACAGATGGTTGGTTCACGTTGGTTCCGATACTCCCTGACAGCCGCCCTTCATCCCCTCCTTTCGCTCGCGGCTACCATCCCTCCTGCGGTCGCTATCCTCCAATCACAATCGACGAAGCACGTTCCTCACTAGATTCTGTTGCGATTAGGTTCCGCTACAATCGCAATCGAACCAGTCGTTGTATGGCTCGCTGGTGCATTTCCCGGTGCATTCTCCGAACGCGAAATCCCATTGCATCGTGCCTCCATGGATCTCGCAGAAATCGTCGACACACTCGAAGCAATCCGCGCTGCTGCTACACGCGGCCAATGCGGCACTCGCGACTACGAGGTTCACGCCGATCGCGAGCACGATCATCAGCGTCCACATCGATTCTCTGTCCGTTTAGGGTCATCGTCATCTCCTCACTCGCGGCTGCGGCCTGACCCCGCCTTCGTTCACCGTCAGGCAGTCTCAATTCAGGTGAGGTTCGGCGTGGCTAGGTTTGCCCGCAAACACAGTCGAACCAGTCGTCGTGTGGTTCTTCCTGGCAGTACCCCGTGCACTCCCCACTCTCCCACTCCCATTCGGCAAGGCCACCCGTGGTAATGGCAAGTAGAAAAGGGACCTTTGCGGCGGGTTGAAAAGGGACCCCCTGATGCGGGATGGGAACTACGTTCGTGGTTCCTTTTTTGGTTGTAGTAGTAGGGGGGCAGGCTGTGGGAAACGCGGAGCGTTTTCCATGGCCTGGCCTCGGGGATGGGGGTACGGGGGAAGGGGCTGTTTTCCACAGCTCCGGCCTGTTGGACGGCCAAGGCTCAGAAGGCGAGGCGCTGGATCGCTCTGTAAGCGCCGATCTCGTGTCGGCCCAGACCTGCGGTACCTCCGGGTCTCGGCCCTCACGATGATTTCGAGGCGGTGGAGCGGCGCCGCTTGCGGGTGGCGGTGCGGAGCCGGTAGCTGTCGCCCTCGGTCTTCAGCACCGTGGCGTGATGCACGATCCGGTCGATGACCGCGGCGGCGGCCGTGGCGTCGAGGAACACCTCCGACCAGTTGGCGAACGGCAGGTTCGTCGTTACCACGAGGCTGCGGCGCTCATACACCCGGGTGATGAAGCCGAACAGCAGATCGGCACCCTGCTTGTCGAACGGTACGTAACCGAGCTCGTCGAGGATGACGACGTCGAAGCGGGCGAGCTGCTCGAGCTTGCGCAGCAGCCGGTCCTGGCTCTTGGCCTCCACCAGCATGTTGGTCAGCTCGGCGGCGGTCGTGAACCGCACCCGGTAGTCGTTCTGGCAGCAGGCCATCCCCAGGGCGATGGCGATATGAGTCTTGCCCGTACCGACCCCGCCGACCAACACGACGTTGGCGGCCTGCGGCACGAACTCGCATCCGAACAGTTCCAGCACGTCGTCGCGGTCCAGGCCTCGCTGGGCCTCGAAGTCGAACGCGTCGAGCGTCTTGAGCATCGGGAAACGCGCTTCCTTGATGCGCCGCTGGATCCTCCGCTCTCGGCGCCCGGTGACCTCCAGCCGCGCCAGGTCCGCCAGGTACTCGGCATGGGGCTGTCGTTTGCTGCGCGCCTCCTCCGCCAGCCGTCGCCACTGCGACGCCATGCTCTTCAGGTACATGCTCTTCAGATCAGCCACCAGGTGCGGGGGCTCCGGGATCTTTGCCTTCCCCATCAGCTGCCGCTCCAGAGCACGTCGTAGGCGGCAAGGCTGGGTTGAGCCACTCGCAGCGTCGCCAGGTCCGACCGCTTCAGCTCTACCGGTTCGACGCTCGTTCGCGGTGCCTGCTTCGCGTGCCTGAGCAACAGCCGGATCGTCTCGAGTCGCGGCGATCCTCGCTCGATGGCCTCTTGCACGGCCGTCTCGAGCTCCTGCTCGGTGACATCCTCGAGCAACTGCAGCACCTGCACCCACTCGCGATCCGGATTGCGCGTATGGGGTCGGAGCTCGTTGCGCAGCTGCGAGATCGTCTCCGGCAACGCCCACTGCCGGATCGCCGTCGCTTCCGCCACCGCCCGGCTCTTGCGCTCCAGCAGCGGTAGCACGTGCAACGGGTTGATCACCTTGTCGCCCACCTTGAACGACCTTGCGTGCTCGGCTACCACCCGATCACGCACCACGATCCGCACGCGGTCGTGATACAGCTTCGCGAACGCAGCTCGGTACGCGTGTTCGATCGGCACCGAGTAGTGCACCCCGTCTTCGCGCACGTGCCCGAACTTGTCCACGACGCGGGATACCGTCAAGCACGCTTCCGGTACATGCGCCGGCAACGATCGCAGATGCTCGCGCTCCTGGGCCCACGCTTCTCGCACCGGCCGGCCATCCTCTACGGTCCGCGCATCCAGGTCGGCCTCCAGCTCTCGTATGATCAGCTCGTTGAGCCCCGCGAAGCTCTCCGCTGGCGGCATCGGTCGGAACGCGTTGTTGCGCACGTACTTCACGCCCGTTTCCACCGAGCCCTTCTCCCACCCCTTCGCCGGAGCGCAGAACGCCACCGCGAACGGATACGCCCCGCGGAACCCCTCGAACCCTTCCGTGATCTCCCGATCGCGCCCCGCCAGCACCTTCTTGACCGCCAACGACGTGTTGTCCAGCACGACCCGCTCCGGCACGCCGCCGAAGTAGCGAAACGCCTCGGTCAGCCCATCCAGCAAGCACTCGAGTCGCTCTACCGGGTACGCCTTCGCGAAGTACACGTTGGAATACGGCAGCGTCGCGACGAAGAACTTCACCTTCCGCACCTTGCCGCCGATCAGCGCCCACGACTCGCCGAAGTCCGCCTCCATGCTCTCGCCCATCCGCCCCGTTCGATGCACGTACGCTTCCCGCGGGAACAGCTCGCCCTTCACCTCTGCGACGAACTCCCGTACCGTGCGCCCCGGCACCCGGCCCGCCTTCGGTATCAACATCCGCCGGATCCGCTTCGCCGTCAGCTTCGGCTCCTGCTTCAACCACCTCTCGACCTGCTCCCGGTGCTCGTCGAGCCGTCGACCTCGCCGCGGCGATCTCCGTTTCGGCGGCTCCGAGCTGTCCAGCGCCCGCCGCACCGTCTTGACGTCCAACCCCAGCCGGCGGGCTACCTCTTTCTTCGGGATTTGTTGCACCATGTGCATGTGGCGTATCTCGGCCCATTGCGTCACGCGGATCACCTCCTTGACCCTCCTGGATCGGGGTACCTGAAACGGTCTTCTCTATCCGCTTCGATACCCCACCAGGGGGGTCTCTGTCATCTTCTGGAGGGGTCCCTTTTCAGTCCGCCACGCGGTCCCTTTTCAGTCTGCCGCTACCAACCCGACTGTTCGCAGCGCTCCATTACGCACAGCTGGCAACTCGCGGAGGTGCCGCAAGCTGCAATTGCGACGTTGGCGACTACGAGGTTCACGCCGATGCCGAGCACTACCATCAGCGACCACATCGAAACCCTCTGTCTAGCAAAGATCATCGCTACCCTTCCTTCCGGGGACACCGCGACTTTTCTTGAGAATGGGTGAACCGTCTCTAGGTCACCTCAACTGGAATCTGGCTACATGGAAGCCCTCTACAGAGTTGGGTCCAGAATCCTCATCTGTTCGGGGGGAGGGGGAGGGCGATGGTAGAAAGCGAAATCCGACGGGCGCTGCGTGGTGCGGGGCGCCGCCGCGATAGCCGCAGAGTTCACGCTATCGATCTTTCTGGTCCCCAATCGAAGCAGCGATCCTAACCGTTCGGGCTACGCTCGCGCGCGGCAATATTCGTCGTTCTGGTGGCACGATTCGTGGTTCTTGCGGCGCCTTTCTCCAAACTGCGACGGATCCGGCGCCGATACTGAAATGGAGTCACTCCGATGAGTTTCTTGAAGTTCCGCTGGAAGGTCCGAAGATCTCGGTAGCCGACCGCAGCGGCGACGTCCGTGATCGGAACATTCGAATCAGAGAGAATCTTCTCGGCTTCGTGAGTACGGACCACGTTGAGCCACAGCGAGAACCCGATTCCCGTCTTCTCCTTGAAGAAACGCGAGAAGTACTTCTGCTCTAGGCCGGCGATACTGGCGGCGTCGGTTAGGGTGAAGTGGGCTTCCATGTTGCGACGCACGTGTTCCCGCACTCGCCCCAGACGACGATAGTGTGCGAAGGCTCGGGTACAACGGGCGGGATCATATTCGGCTAGTCTCATGCGTCGCCGAATGAGGATGTTGCGGGCCCAATGAACTTCTCGATGCGATTCGGGCTACTCCGCGGTGGTGCTTTCCAATCGCCAAAGGCTACGCTCACCTCAGCCTCCATCGATGCAGGTCTGCTCGTCCCGTTTACGCTAGATACAACCCCTGAGCCTCCGGTTTTTTCCGCGGTGGAACGATATTTCTTGGAAAATGGGGACCTCGATGGCCGCCGATGACCAAGAAGTCGCTTAGATCCCTGCTCCAAATCGCGTGGAGAAAGCGGTTTTCGGATTGGCGACAATCCGGGCTATCTCTTACGCGAAACGACGCCGACGCTGAGGATCTCGTCGACGAAGCCGTCGTGCGCACACTCCGTGCGGAGCCAAGCCTGAAAAGCGAGAAAGAGGTCCACGCCTACCTCCTCACGGCGATCCGAAACACGTCGAACAAGTGGGCACGCGCGCGGGAGAAGCGGTATTCGCTCCTCGTGGAATTGCGGAACCAGGCGCGAGAACACGCCTCCAGCGCCCTTCAGGAACTCATTGAAACCGAGCAACAGGCGCAGATCGATACTGCCGTTGAGCAGGCCCTTGGGAAGATGCCGGCGGAAATTCGAGCGGCTTTTGGGTTGTATCTAACAAAGGACCCAAGACTGACGCTCAAAGAGATCGCTGATCGTCAGGGCACGTCCCCTACAACGGCACATCGGCGAGTGCAGGCGGCGCTGCGAATCATTGCCGCGCAGAGAAACTCTCCGCGCTCGGTTTCGGAAGCGTGGGCGAACTCTAACAGCGGGCCCTTAAGGCCGAAGATGAGGTCCTCGTCCGTCCAGTTTTCCGAATCCCGAAGGAGCCCCATCGCAAGGTCGTCGACCGCTGCTTCGAGCACCGTCCAGAGCGCGATGCACGCTGTGCCAAACAGGTAGGGGCGCCCCCTCTCGCGGGCGAACGTGGAAATATCCTCGGCGCGGCGCTTTGCCCGAGAGTAATCACCCTCTGACGGGAACGGGTCGGGCTCGTCCAGGGCCCGCGCGATGCTGCGGCGAACATCGACAGCGCCGAGAGCCTCGTCTCCAACTTGGAGCCCGGCAGAACACAAGCTCACGAACTTGTCCAGATCGGAAAGTTCTGAGAAAACATGGCCCCACGACCACGCCACAGCGTCTTCCTGACGTAGATGACACCTGAGCAACGCCACTCAGGCCGGCGACCCCGAGGTGCATCCCGAAACCTAAGTGAGCCCTAAGTGGTCGGGCCCAGCCCGGCGACGAGGCCGCCCGTCGCGAGGCGCCTAAATCGCTGTTTCTAAAGGAAAAAATGAAAGGCAGCCTTGGTAGGAGCGAGATTCAACCATTGGCCAGGGTTGCTGATCGAGTTCGCCGAGCTGGCGCCGGGATTCCTGGCTAGCCTCGACCTCTCCGGTTCCTCCGACTTTGGGGCGGTCTAGTGATGTGCCGGAGTCGGGTGGCAAGGGAGTGGCAAGGCGCGGCGCCGAAAGCCAATACAAGGGGCGGAACCGGAGCTCCGGTGGCACGGCACCGGGGTTGCGAATCCCGTGCGCCTGGTCTCCTGGCGTTCACAGGCCTCTCACCGTCGCCGGCCAGCCGCCTCCGCACGGAGGCGAACACGCCATTGAGGCGTAGCAAGGAAGGACGTGGTCAGCAATGAAAAGACTCACACCCAAGCAAGCGCGATTCATCAATGAGTACCTCGTTGACCTGAACGCCACGCAAGCGGCAGTACGAGCCGGTTACAGCGAGAAAAGCGCCTATTCGCAGGGCCAGCGGTTGTTGAAGAATGTTGAAGTCGCCCGAGAGATCCGAAACCGCGGCGAGGCCATTTCCGAGAAGCTCCAGATCACCCAGGAGAGCGTGGCTCGCGAGCTCGCCAGGATTGGCTTCGCGGACATCAAACCTGAGGACGTGAAGCCGGGAGACAAGAACCGGGCGCTTGCCTACCTCGGCAAGCTCCTGGGCCTTGAGGCACCTGCCAAGCACGAACTCACGGGGCCCTTGCCGATCACCAAGATCGAGCGGGTGATCGTCGATCCGAAGCACAAGTAGTGAAGGTCATCGACGATGACGCGTCCTCCGATCGGAACTGAGGAAGAAGCCGGAGCCCGGGCACTCGCGGCTGCTCTCTCCGACCTTCGTCAGGCAGCCGGGCTCTCCATGAGAGATCTCGCTGGTTGCGCTGGCCTCGCCCCGAGCACCGTCTCACGGCTCGAGTCGGCGAGAATGCGAGCGCGCCGATGCACCTTGGAGCGACTTGCCGCGGTGCTCGGCTCGCGTCACCCAGCCTGGACGTATCAGCTTCTCGCCGGACTCGCCGGGGCGGCGCTCGCCAGCGATCCCGAGTGCCCCGACAGAAGAGAGCGCATGGATTGGAGGCGGTACGAATCGAGTATGAAGTTCCGAGAGCGGCGGTTCCAGACTACATACGCAACACGGTGACTCATACGCAACACCCTATCCGCAAGTAACCCATGCCATCCTCCCGGCCGAGACTCTCAAGACCGCGAGATCAAGGTCGATGAAGGAGGCAGCGACAAATAAGGAGCCTTCAAGGTCGACACCCAATGACCGACTTGGGTCACAGTGCTCGGTCTGGCGTTGTTGCCGGGAGGACCTCGCATTCTGTCGGAGCTATTGGTCGACCTGGAACACAAGCCTGAAGCGCTTCACCATGATCGTGCCGTCGTCGTCTTCGACGACGGCCGTGACTGAATCCTCATCGACGTACATTCCGGTCGGTCTCATCCCGGAGGGTGCCCTTACTTCACCGAGGTACTTGCCGTCTGCTTCAAACACGTCCAGCACTTGAATAGGGAGATAGCAGGGTCTGATCGGTTCGCCGTTCGCGTCGTTGCCGAGAGGGCTCTCTGTACAATCGGCGCGCCGCACACTGCCGATCTCGCGCCCAACCCAAATCTGTCCTGAAGTCGAGCCCGCGAAGGATTTGAACGCTGGCCTGTGCGTCGGCATCCCTTCACCGTTCCAGTTCCATCCCGGCTCCGAGCTTCGCCACGCCGAGACGACGCTTTGCCGATGCCACTCCGATTCCTCGGCTTCGATACGGATCGGGTCCCAGGAGCGTGTCACGATCGTTGTGGAGCCATCGGCGTGGAGAACTTGGAAGCGATAACGGTTGCCGGCCCCGGCGACAATCTCGCCCGTGGGTGTTGGCGCCCACACGAACTGCGGGCTGAACGGCGTTTCCCATTCCCGGCCGTTTGCAACATACGTCGGTGCGTCGAAATCTGGCCTTTGTACCCAGGTAACCGGGCCGGCGCTTCCGTCCTTGTTGTAGAGCCGAGCACCATAACGGGTCTCGCCACTCTCGGAGCGACGTTCTCGTACCGGGAACCACACGGCTCCCGCGTCCTGAGGGTGCATATAGTTCCAAGCGCAGCAGGCGAAGTCAGGGATCCTCCACGAAGTCTCGTATTCGCCAGTCGACGTGTACAGATTCACGCGATTCCCACTTCGGTCAAACACGTAAGAGCGCCCTTCGCTGTCCATCGTCACAATCATAGGGATGCTGTACTCGCCGGGTCCTTGCCCCTTCCCCCCAAGGTCAAAGACGTGTCTACCTGTCCGAGTGAACATTCGGGCGATCTCGACGGCGTCGTCTAGGATCAGCACGCGTTCGCTATTCGCGTAGAGCGAGTAGATGTAGCCGAACATGTATTCGTCACCGCCCGATGGGACGCCGATCGACGATTCCTCGATTAGTCTAGCCGTTCCTTCCCACAACGGCGGCCCGCTGTTTGTCACGATAGTGACAGTTCCCTCGTTGGCGGAACTCTGCAGCGCGACGCCATGATCTGTGGCCTCCTCGCTCGCATCCATGGGGGAACAGGATGTGATCGCAACGGCAACACATACCGCGACTGCTCGAGCTTTCACGAGGTGCCTCCGTTCGCCGTGCTACGGCAACGCTCTGATGGTTGCTATCCCACGCCGCAGAATGTTCGCGTCCATTGCTCCCTGATGCTGCCACCTTACCCGTCCCTTGTCGTCCAAGATCATCGTCTGGGGGGTCATGAAGGGGTTCATTGCGCGTCCGAATTCCATGTCCACGTATTGAAGCTGGACCAGCGACAGGTGCTCGCGCGGAGCGACGTCTCCAGTTTTCGGCGAGATCTCGATCACTCGGCAATGTTTGCGATTCGCCTCGACGGCCAACTCGTCATACAGCGGTCGATCCTCTTTGCAGTAGGGACAGGCGTCTGCAGTTATACGTAGAACAAAACAGGGCCCGCTCCTCCCATCGAAGTATTGGTTGTCCAATGCGTATCCGGATGGCGCCGGAAACGTCTCGTCTGCGGCATACAACCCACTCCGCGAGCTACGCAGGACGATGAGAGTGCCAAGCTGTGCGAGATTGACCGCGAGCAAGATAGCGACCGCCACCTTTCCGAGACGGACCATCCTTGAGGCCATTTGGCTATTCTCCCTCCTGAACAATGCGTGTCGCCATGGTCGAAGCGTCCGGCACGCGCCCAATACGACTCACGAGCGTGTTGGATTCGTCATACAGAAGGACCTCGCTCTCTTCGTGGGCTTCGGCCACGATTCGCATCTGATATGGATTGAGGTGCCCGAGGATCGCGAACGTGGCAACTGACTGATACTCGTCGCATTCGGCGCCGGAGTCGCAGATTCCCCAATAGTCGATCGACGCAGACTTGGCCGCCACCTGGCGCACTACCTTGTTCCAGAACTCGACGTCATTCGCTGCGCGCTCCGCGCGGATCACGAATAACAGAAAACGCGAAGCACCGTTGGGGTCGGCTTCGCGGACTTTCCCTCCGGTGTCCACACCGGTGAGGCTGCCGAACGACAATTGCGCTGCTCGGGTGTCCGTCGAATCGCGACGCCGGTCCAGTTCGAATTCATGGGCGTTCAATGCATAAAGACGAACTGCTGTAGCGGTCAGCAGTACTAGGCAAAGGGCAAGGACAGCGTGAGAATTGGGCCTACGGGATGAGTGGTTCATACGATTTACCGTGAGCTGCAACAGGGCACGCAGTGCCGAACGGAGGAATCCGCCGCCGTTCGGCACTACTGTGCGAGGAGATTGGAACCTAGACCATCATGCCGTGCGCATGATGGACGGGCGCTGCGCAGCGACGCGCGACCTCAATGCAGGAGGACGTCTCCGCACCGAGGACGCGGCCGTTGCCTACGTTTCCTCGTCTATGCAGGCCGGTTCCCATTCCCCTCCCGGGCCGCTGTTCGGAAAGCATCCGCATTCGTCGTCCCACGGGCCACAGTGACCAACCTTTCCTTCGTAGTTGCACGGGCCGTCCTCGCAGGCAACGGCAAGGACAGGATCTGGGATGGCGAACGTGACCACGGTGAGCACCATCGACAACAGCAACGCCCCGGCCAGTGATCTTTGCCTGAAGAAGTCCATTTGAGCACCCCCATTGTTGGGCGTGAATGGTTGGCCGCCGACTGAAGCCGGCGGCTACGAGATCTGACAAAAGCTTCTCGAGTAGGTCTCCTTTCTGGCCCCCTTGCGATTCGCAGCAGACTGCTGCACGTCGCCTCGTTCCCCTTACACTAGATACAACCCCCGAGCCGCGGTTTTTTTCCGGGGGAGCGGCATCTATCTTGGAATTGGGGACCTTGAATGGACGCCGATGACCAAGAAATCGCTCAGATCGCTGCTCCGAGCCGCCTGGGGGAAGCGGTTTTCGGATTGGCGCCAATTCGCGCTATCGCTCACGCGAAACGACGCCGACGCTGAGGATCTCGTCGACGAGGCCGTAGTCCGCACTCTCCGTGCGGAGCCGGGCCTCAGGAGCGAGAAAGAGGTTCACGTCTACATCCTCAAGGCGATCCGAAACACGTCGATCAAGTGGAGACGGGCACGCGAGCGTCGCTATTCGCTTCTCGCCGAACTCCGGAGCCAGCCGGAGGAATACGCCTCCAGCGCCCTTCAGGAGCTGATGGCGGCGGAGCAACAGGCACACATCGAGGGCGCCGTAAACGAAGCCCTCGAGAAAATGAATCCGGAAAATCGAGAGGCGATCGGGTTGTATCTAATAGAGGAGCCTGGGCTGACGCTCGAAGCGATCGCTCGGTGCCAAGGCGTCTCTACTACGACTGCACATCGGCGCGTGCAAGCAGCGCTGCGAATCCTCTTCAAGGAACTACAGGAATTCGATCAATGACTGGCCATCTGACGCTGGACGAGCTACGAGAGCTTGTCCGAGGACAACGCCCAGGGAAGAAGGCCGAGAGGCTCGAGCACTGCCGCACGTGCGTAGAGTGCGGCGACAAGCTGGCCGCAATGTTGGCGCTGACCAGCGTCAAGTCATCACGACCGGGCGACGCGGGTAGGAAGTTGGTGCTGGTTGGGGCAATGGCCGCGACCCTCCTTCTCGTGGCCGCCGTCGTCATTCTCTCCCGGACGGTCTTCGTGGATCCACGCAGCGGCGAGGAACGGGAGCTTGCCGCCTTGGCAACGACGGAGACTATTCCTGGCATTGCCGTGCAGTTTCACGTGAGGCTCAGCGAATCGGAGCCCGTTGCTATCGGTCGAGAGGTTCCGCGGATCCGTGAGGGCGGCGAATTGCTCGCAGCCGGGGAGTACGACGCCGCGATCATGGCGCTCGAACGCGACAACTCGGCGGATCCTGAGTCGCGGCTCGCGTCGACGTATCTGGGAATCGCCCGGTACCTGAGTGGCGATGATTCCCCCGAGGTTGCGCAGTTGCTCGCCGCAGGCGTTGGGACCGCAGATACTCGCACACCCGCGTCGATCTACGCGGAGTGGTATTTGGGCAACTATCTCCTGCGAGTCGGTCGGGTCGACGAAGCCGTCGTCGTATTCGAGATGGTCGCGGACCTCGAAGGGCGGCTCGGCAGAGAGGCGCTCGCGACCCTCGAAGCGATCAGGAGAATCCGGGAGCGCTGAGCCATTACGGGGCGGAGCCACCAGAGCCCGTAGCCCGTACCTGGTCGCCGGCAAACGCATCGCGCGATCCGACTCTGCAGCGTGCGAGCTCCGCACGACCCCCCACCCTGGTTTGTGACATGTCCCACCGCGGCGGTTCCGATCGCCGCATCACCTCTCGGAAAGGAGAGGCGACATGTCACACACACGCGCGGTTGCGCTGTCTTTCTCCATAGCCGGTCTCGTGCTCGGCATCGCCCAGTACTCGTCGGCAACGAGCGATCCTCCGGCGCCGGCTGTCCCTGGCGCCGTAGCCTTCACGCTCGTGGAGGCCGACTGGTGCCGTGATGTCTGCAACCAGGAGTGCGACGGCGATTGCGAGAACGCCTACTCGTCCGGCTGCACCTGCTACTGGCTGTGCGAAGGCGGCGAGAGCGGTGAGTCGTTCTGCGGAGAGGCCGCGGTCCCGGTGACGATCTGCACCAACTGAGGTAGCCCATGCGGGGGGTCGGAGAGTCGGCCCCCCCGCACCTTTTTGAAGTTTTTCAAATAGCCGCAAGTGACTGATGTCAAAGAGATTAAGGGCAAGTCGACGGACCCGATACGGCCACCCGAGCAAGTTTCGACGAAAAAAATCCGTCTTCGGGGATTGGTTTAAGTGAGGGGGTGGTTGTCAGAAGCCAATTCCTATCCCCCTGGGAACGGAGGTCGGATCGCTGAACGTTCCATCCCAACTCGGCGTTCGTGCGGCACTGGTATTGGAGCCAGCCCATCGGCGGGGGCTGCGGAAGTCGATCCGGTACGGGAGCGCCGGATCTCGAGCGCATCGCCCCTGCCCTCAAGTCGGGGATCTCGATTGGCGGGGCGGTGTCGCTCGACCACACCGACGCCGAGCGCGATGTCCGTCGTCAAAGTCCGCCTGAACGGCGGAAGTGAAGGAAGGTCGGAATGAGAAGGTCCCTCGCAGTCACAGTCGCCGTGCTGATGTTGGCTCTGCTGCCATCCTGCAACGGTGACTCGCCGACGGCGCCGGCACCGGCGCCGAACCCCACACCGACGACCTACACGATCAATGCCACCGTGCAGGACGCCACGTCGGGGATCGGCATTGCACTCGCCGGGATCCGCGTCGTTGATGGCCAGTTCGCGGGCCAGGCGTTCACAGTGGGGGAGAACGGGACAATCGCGATCTCGAATGCCCAAGGGAACATGAATCTGGAGGCGACAGCGACCGGGTACCTGTCGGCTCGGGGGGGAGTCGGACCAACGAACTCCTCGATCACGATTTCCCTTAACCGCGGCGCGCCGTGGCTGGTGTCCGGATCCGGGGCCACCGTGTTCAACGGGCCGGTCGACATCCGCCGAGTGCGCGTTATGGGGACCACGACGGAGAGTTCCGAGATCTTCCGAGTAACGATCGGTGGCAGGATCGTCGCGAGCGAGGTCATCGGCACCTGCTGCGGGAACAACCCGACGCTCTCCGGGATCTTCTCAGTCCCGACGCCATTTTCGTCGGGCACCCCCGGCGAAGTCGAAGTGGAAGGCAACAACACAACCTGGTCTATTGAACAGGTTTATCGCTGAGCCGGGTTCCGGTCCAACCCGACGGGAGAGGAACTCGATGGTCGAGAAGACCTACACCATCTCCGCAGGAGGCACACCCATCTACGAGATCGTCTACGACCCGGACGGCGGCACGACCGTCACGGTCCGGGACGCCGAGGGAGTCTCGGAGCAGCGCGAGTCGATCAAGCTTCTCGCGAGCGTGATTCCGACGCTTGTCGACGCGCTCACCGAAGTGCACGGCGCGATGAGCTGACCCTGACCCGTGACGCCCTCGCTGATCGCGGCCATTGGGCGGGGCTGCGTTCTGTGAGATTGTCGCCGGGGGAAAGATTCCGGAGGGCGATCGGGCACACTTCTGGAACCTGGAGCCGGAGCTAGGACCATCGAGGAAGCCACGGGAAAACACTCGCTCTCGGAGACGGCGTTTCTGTCGAGGTGGGAGCCCGTCGATCTAGCCTGCGTCGGGTGTGGCGAACTCGCGGACCCGGATGACGAAGTCATCATAAAGACGAAGCTCGTCCGGGGCCCGAGGTACGCGGCGATGTGCGTGTCGGAATCCGTTTCGCACTGCGTGTTCCGGAAGCTAGGCTTCACGATGGCGGATCCGTTCGCAGTGTCCGTTGGCGCGGATTTCGCCGAGCAGCTGACGAAGCAGTTTCAGTTCGAACCGCCGGTCGCACCCGGACGACACTGGGGGACCCGGCGGTTCCAGAAGGACGCCTACGCGTCGACCCTTTCCCCGGACACCATCAGCATGTTGAACGATCCGCAGAGAGTCTTCACACTCTACCTAGGAGACGTCATCCTGGCGCATCGTGATCGGAGCACGGAAGGCAACGTGCTCCTCATCACGAGCTCCGGACCTGGGATGGATCTCATCCCCATCGACCAGAGCGACTGCTTCTGCGGAACCGATACGCTTCGCGATCCGGAGGCCCTGGCGCAGCTGGGCAACAGGCAGGTACACGACACTCCCGACGGTATGGAAGGGATCATCCTCGCGGAGGACGACTTCATCGTCGAGGAGTTCAACCGCGTGAAGGGGCTAAAGGAGGAACTTCTCGAGTGCGTCACCACACCGTTCGACGAGTGGTACGATCGAGCTGAGATCGACCCCGACGCTCTGCGCGATGTCCTCGGGAAACGCATCGACGATCTCTGGGCACTCGCCCGGATGGACCACTGGAACGGTATTCGCGGCGCCGTAGGAGGTGGTTGTGTCCTCGACTTCGAGTAACGTGGACGTCGGGTACTCCACTGTTCGCATGATTCTCGACGATCGCGGGACGGAGTCCGTCCCAGTCGGCGTCGTCGCATGGAACTCCTTCGCGAACTGGTACTCGATTCGACTCCTCGCGGGCGGCGAAAAGGCGAAGGGTGTTACGGGCGCGAACCGTGCCTTCCTCTCGCTGGCCACCGAGCAGCTTCAGCGGTGGGCGTCCGAGCAGAAAGTGCCCTACGCGCGGGAAAGCTCCGCGCCGTGGGAGAGCCGATTCTGGGACGCGGCGCAGCAGTTCATGACAACAGCCGTGCAGATAGACGCCCCACGCGCCATGGACCCGGGGGTTGCAACTGAGGAGGACGTGGAGAGCCTCTACGAAGCTCTTGTTCAGCCGAGGGTGCCGGAGTCCAGGCGACGGAAGAGAATCGATCGGGTAGTCAGAGAGGCGCTTGGCCGGCCCCTGGCCCGCAGATTCAAGGGCCGGATGTCCGTGAACGCGTTCGGTGGCGCTGAGGAAGCGGTCTCGCGCGGAGCGCGCGGTGGGCGAGGGATTGTGATTGTCGAAGGCGTGAATCTCGCTGCGGCTGACGCTCGGCGCGATGCGGACGCCGCCGTGTCACGCATCCAGCGGATCAGGGAAGGGCAGCAGGCCGACCAAGTGGTATCCGTAATTGTCGGCTACAACGCGTCACCTGGAGGGCTCAACGGCGAAGCTCACATGGTCGACTGGATCCGCCAAAAGGCGACGACGTTGGTCTACGACCTTGTCCGAGAGGATCAAGAGTTCCGCCAGGTAACGCAGCGCGAGCTCGACAGAATCGGACCACAAGACTCGATGGGGTTCTGAGGGCCGGCCCTTCGCCTCGGCGACTCACTCGCCGATCATCTTCCACGTGCCCCCCTGATGAAAGAACCGGTGTAACGGAAGGGGCGATCTCCGGAAACGCCTACCCCTGCTGGCTTTCACGCCCTTGGCTCCGGGATTGGTAGTCCGTTGGGCTGGGTTTCGAAGCCTTCCCGCGACCTGCGAGGTCCGCCTGTGTACCAGGCGTGTGTACCGCTGGCCCATGATGGCGAGAACCGCGGGCTTCGAGGGCGCTTGGTAGCAGGCGCGCCGGACTCACGGTCCGGTGTCCGTCACTCGGCCCGGGTCTGAAAACGGCGAAACGGGGACCCGAGATGCGGTCGCTACGTGCCGTTGTTCCGAGAGGTGGCCGCGCGCAGCCTGGCAGAGCGCCGAGCCCGACGGTCAGCCGAGCAGGGGAGGCTTTCTCGCGAGCTCAACCGCCTCCAGGAACGCGAGAAGAAGCTGAGGCGGGCCTACATCTACGACGAGAAGATCGGCGGCGACGTTTACCAGGAGGAGCAGGTAGCCCTGCAAGAAAGGCGCGCAGAACTTGAGGCCGCGCTACGACGATGTAGCCAGGAGTCGCTGGATTCGGAATCCATCGTCCGCGGCTGTGAACACCTGCTTGCTGACCTCGGAGGAGCCTGGAGCCAAGCGGATGCGGCACCACGGCGACGTTTGCAGCGACTCGTGTTTCCTGAGGGAGTGCCGGTCCAGAACGGACGACTTAGAACACCCCGCGCGGCCAGTGTTTTCAGTACTTTACGGGCGCTCGAAGGGGCCAGAAAAGGAAAAGGCAGCCCTAACGGGATTTGAACCCGTGTCTCCGCCTTGAGAGGGCGGTGTCCTGGGCCAAGCTAGACGATAGGGCCGCCGGAGATCTAGAGCCTGAACAGGCTCCCAGGACCCGGAAACTGTAGTCGGGGATCCGAGGGGCGGTCAAGTCGGCATTGAGGGGGCCGAGTCAGCTTCTCGGTGCCTGACCGCGGAGCCCGTCATCGCGACGATCTTGAAGTATCAAAGCGATCGCATCGGCGAGGCTACGAAGGCACTCCGCCTTCGTCTTGCCTTGCCCGTTCGCCCCCGGCATCTCCGGCGAGTAGGCGACGAACCAGCTCCCGTCCCTCTCCACAATGGCCGTGAACTGGTTGCGCATGCCGTGCGCCTCTGGGTGCGAGCGGTCTTCGTTACTCGAGTATTGATGAGTGGATGCGACCATTCGATCTTACCAACGGGCAATGCGCGAAAACCAAGGTCCCTGACCTGTTAGATGGCCGCGACCGCGAGATTGTCAGTGCCGCGCTGGGCGAAGTCGACTACCCGGCGCTCCGCCTACGCTTCGCGCGTTGGCAACGGTCCAGCCTGCTCGAGCTCGAAATCGAGCAACCCGGAGAGCGTCTTTCGTGCCGACGCGGCCAGCGGCAGGTCGGCGATCTCGTCGAGTGCGAACCAGCCGGCCGCTGCCGGCGCTGCCGACGGCGACACCGCCATTCCAGGCTCGGCAACGACGAGAGAATCGGAGTCGTCATCACCCCCGCGCACGGTGGCCGCGTAGACCCGACACGAGATCCGTCGGTTGGTCATACCGTGGCGGATCTCGCCGAGCTTTGAGCCGAGCTCGACCGGATAGCCGAGGTCGGCGAGGTGTCGGCCGAGAGCGGCCTTCGACGGGCGCGTCGCGAGGCGCGAGTCGAGCGTCGGGAACTCCCACATGTCGGCCACCAGGCTGGGGCGCTGGCCGCGGAAGAGAAGGTATCGACCGTCCCGCTCGATGACGGCGGCGTACTCGACGACGGCGCGCACGACCTCCTTCGAGGACGGTGGTATGAGCTCCTCGATCCCGAGCGAATGGGCCTCGCAGTAGGGAGCGCAAGGGCATTCGTGGCAGTGGGGCGAGCGCGGGGTGCAGACCCGCGCGCCCAGCTCCATGATGGCCTGGTTGATCTCGCCGGGAGGGTGGACTCGCATGGCCTCCGCGACCATCGCCTCGAGCTGTCGGCGCACGGGAGCTCGCTTCGGGTCGTCCTCCAGCGCCCCGAGCCGGCAAAGGATGCGGCCGACGTTGCCGTCGACCGATAGAGCGGGAATGCCGAAGGCGATCGAGCCGACCGCCGCCGCCGAGTAGGGGCCGAGGCCCGGCAAGGCCAGCAGCTCATCGAGGGTGTCGGGAATCTCGCCGCCGTGCTCGTCTACGACGACCCGCGCGAGGGCGTGGAGCCCGCGCGGCCTGCGGTAGTAACCGAGGCCGGACCACTCCGCCAGTACATCGTCCAGCGGCGCGGCGGCGAGCTCGGCGATGCCGGGGAAGCGGGCTAGAAACGACTCGTAGCGGCCCAGCACCGTTTCGACCCGCGTCTGCTGCAGCATGATCTCGGAGACCAGGATGGCGTAGGGGTCGCGCGTTCGGCGCCAGGGGAGATCGCGGCGCATCTCCTCGTACCAGGCGAGCATCGCCGCAACCAGTTCCGCCGGTAGGGGACAAGGGGTGAACTCGTTGTCGGCGGGGGCGTTTGTGCCAGCGGGTGCGGGTTCGCCGGCGGCGACTGCTTTCTTGCCGCCGGGTGCGTTCTTGCCGGCGGGTGCTTTCGTGCCGGCCGGTGCCTTCTTGCCGACGGGCGCCTTCTTGCCGGCCTGTGCCTTCCTACCCACCGCCGTTACCCGCTCCGTCGTCGGCCAGCAGTCCGACGATCAGGTTCTCGGCCGAGAACTCGCCCCGGGTGGCGAGCTTCATCGCCGGGTTTTCGATCTTCAGACGGCGGACGATCTCGCCTGGGGAGCAGCCCTCATCGTGCATCACCCGCGCCCGGTCCTGGATCCCGAGGAGGAAGTCGAGCTTGGCGCCGAAGCTCTTCTGGTGACTTTCGTGAGGTCCCGAGTGTTGGCAAAACAGGGTGCAGTCGGGCAGCTCCAGGAGCCGCCGGATAGAGGCGATCGAGCTGGAGACGTCCTCGTCGCGGCCGACCACGGTCAGGGCCGGGGAGAGAAACAGGTCGCCAACGAACAGCCACTTTCTGTCGGGCTCGTACAGGGCGATGTGATCCGGGGCGTGCCCCGGCGTGTGGATCACCTCGAAAGTTCTCTCGCGGGTGTGCAACACGGTGCCGATCGGCTCGGCCTGGAACCCGGCCGGCTGGCCCCATGTGAACCGGCGGTAGAACGGTAGTCGCGGGGGGTTGCGCACCAGCGGCAAGGCCAGGGTGTGGGCAAGCGGCGCCCGGTCCAGATGGTTGGCGGCGAACACCGCGTTGCCGATGTGATCCTCGTGGTGGTGGGTGATGACGAGCTGCTCGGCGTCGACACGGCCGAGCACCGCGGCGAACTCGACCTGGGCGTTCGCCGGGCCGCAGTCGATCAGCGTGCCATCGACGAAGTAGATGCCCGAGGTCATCAGCGTCCGCCCGGCCCACGAGCGCGCCAGGGTGAAGTAGCGGACCTCACCGTGCTCGAGATCCGTCAGCATGCCGATCAGTCGGGCGCGATTTCCGCCGCGTCGCCGGCTGCGGTGGGGGCCGCGGCTGCCGGTTCTTCGCTGAGCCGTGCCTGCAGCTCGTTCAGGTGTCCGAGCAGCTCGGCGCGCATCTCGGCGGCGTACGGGTTGAGGTTCTGGATGGCGGTGAACAGCTCCCAGGTGTCGCGCCCGACGGTATCGGCGACCTCGCGGAAATGGTCGTATCCCGGCGTGCGCACGGGGGATGCGCTTTCTTCGAGCTGCGCCAGGGCCCGGCCGACGAACTGGGCCAGCGCCTGGGTGTGGGCGATCTCGCGGTCGTGGGTCTCCGGATCGCAGACGTAGACCTCGAGCCCGAGCTTGTCTCGCAGGAATCGTTCGATTGCCTCGAGCCGTTCCGTTCGCACCGGGCAGACGGCGATGCGGTGCCCGGCTATACCCTCGGCGGCGCTCTGTGGGCCGAACATCGGGTGGGTACCGACGATCTCCACACCTGCGGGGAGCAGCCGCTCCATCTGCCGCACGGGGCCGATCTTGACCGAGGCGACGTCCACGACCAGGGCGCCCGGTTGAACCACGCCGCGGACCTGCTCGAGGACGCCCTCGAAGCTCTGCACCGGGACCGCCAGCAATACGTGGGGGAGAGCCGCGGCGTCGGTCGGCGAACCCCAACGAATGCCGAGCTGCTCGGCCTCGGAAGAGCGGTCGACCGCGTCTGCCGCGACGATCTCGAAGTGGTCCCGGAGGTGCTCGGCGGCGAGCCGTCCGAACGCGCCCAAGCCGATCAATCCGAGCTTTTTGTCGTCCGGGGCGGTCATTGGCGGACGATACTACAGACAAGGTTTGTAGGTCGTCGGACGCCGTGAGACACTCCCCGAGGCGAGCCTCACGACCCCATCCTGAAGGTTCCCGCATCCCCACCGAACTCCCCGACACACCGGCACAGGTATCTCAGGATGAAGCAGGTCGTTCGTTGCCTCTTGGCGGCGCTGTGCGCGCTGGCGTTCGTATCCTTCCCGGCCCAGGCGCAGACCTGGGCCCGACCCCACATCGTGCCGTCCGATTTCACCGGGCAGGCGGGGAGAACGGTCCAGCCGGCGACGGAATCGGCCTGGCGGCCGCAGGTCTCCGGGCAACAGCAGGCCGTCCAGCAACAAGCCGAGCAACAGCAGGCCGAGCAGCGGCAAGCTGAGCAGCAGGTGGGTGCGGGGCAGGGGGAAGGGGAACCCGAGCAGGAGGAGGACCAGACCGGTCTGCTCGTCTTTCTCGATTGCGATCGGCGGACGTGCGACCAGAACTACCTCCGCCAGGAGGTCACGTTCATCAACTACGTGCGTGACCGGATGGACTCGCAAGTCCATATCCTGGTGACGGCCCAGTTCGGCGGCGCCAGCATCGAGTACACCTTCGATTTCATCGGTCTGCAGGAGTTCGAAGGCGACGAATTCCGTCTGGTGTGGACCTCGAGCTTTACCGACACGCAGGACGAGCGCCGCGAGGGCATCGCGCACATGATCCGCGCCGGGGTCATCCATTACATCGCCAAGACGCCGATGATCCACGACATCGAGATCCGCCAAGAGGTGCAGCAGGCCGAGCGGCGATTCCTGGCCGTCAGCCCGGAGGACGATCCGTGGAACTTCTGGGTGTTCCGCTTCTCGCTCAACGGAGAGATTGGCGGCGAGGACCGGCGTTCGAACTACAACCTTCGCTACAGCGGCAGTGCCAACCGGACCACCGACGCCTGGAAGATCCGCTTCAACTCCAACTTCCGCCACGATGAGCGTACGTTCATTCTGAACGACGGCAGTGAGTCGGTCGGCACGACGCGGAGCTGGTCGTTCTCTCACCAGACGGTCAAGAGCCTGAACGATCACTGGGGCATTTCCGCCAAGGCGGCGGTATGGCAAGCGTCGTTCACGAACCGGGAGCTGGTCGTCGTCGGCGCGCCCGGCATCGAGTACAACATCTTTCCCTACGACGAGTCCTCCCGGCGCATCTTCACTTTCACCTACGAGGTCGGTTTCAGCCACGACAAGTACTTCGAGGAGACGATCTTCTTCGAGACGGAGGAGATGCTGTACGACCACTCGCTGCTGGTGAACCTCGACGTCGTCCAGCCCTGGGGCGAGCTCGAAGGTGGCATCGACCTGCTGCAGTACCTGAACCACCCGGACCAGTGGAGCGCCCGGCTCAACGGCCGCGTCGAGTTCCGCATCGTCCGCGGGTTGAGCTTCAACGTCCGGGGCAACTGGGCCGCCGTTCGCAACCAGCGCTACCTACCGGCCGAAGGGCAAACCGACGAGGAGATCCTGCTGCGCCAGGGGGCGCTGGCTACCGACTCCGTCTACGAGGTGAACTTCGGCATCACGTTCCAGTTCGGCTCGATCTTCAACAACGTCGTCAATCCTCGCTTCTCCGACAATCGGCCGGGCTTCGGCGGCTTCGGCGGCGGCGGTGGCGGTGGCGGCTTCGGCGGTTTCTAGGAACACCCCGGCGACCGACTGGCGGGTGGCGAGCGGTGGCATCCGCACGACGTGCTTGCCTCTCACGTGCGGCGCGCGCACTATTCGTGGGTAGCATCAGCGTGGGGCGACGACATGCCGGGGCCATTTGACACTCCGTTCGAAAGCCTTCCCGGGAGCTTGCCGGTCTTTCCGCTCTCGGGCGCCCTCCTATTGCCCCGCTGCCGGCTGCCGCTGAACATCTTCGAGCCCCGCTACCTGCGCATGACAGAGGATGCGCTCGCCGGGGACCGCCTCGTCGGGATCGTGCAGCCGCGCGACGTCGAATCGGTGGAGTTGGCCCCGGTGTTGTTCGAGACCGGCTGCGCCGGTCGCATCACCTCCTTCAGCGAGACGGACGACGGTCGCATCCTGATCATCCTTACCGGCGTGAGCCGCTTCGAGGTCGCTACCGAGCTCGAGGTCGACACTCCATACCGGCAGGTCGTACCGGCGTGGGAGCTCTATCGGCAGGATCTGATCGAGGAGGCGAACGGCGGAATCGATCGAGGCCGCTTGTATGCTTCGCTCCGTGCCTATTTCGAGGCCCGCGACCTCGACACCGATTGGGATGTGCTGGATGACGCCAGCGACGAGAGCCTGATCAACTCGTTGGCGATGTCGTGCCCATTCGGGTCGGCCGAGAAGCAAGCGCTGCTCGAGGCCAGCGACCTGACCGAGCGCAACCGGCTGATCCTCTCGCTGCTCGACATGGCCACCCTCGATCACGCCAACGGCGACTTGCCCCTGCAGTAGCGCCGCCGGGGCTCATCCGCCGGGGCTCATCCGCCGGGGCGAAGCGCTCGGCCGGGGCGGGAACCCGTCGGTGTGCCGGCGCTCCAGACAAGCTCTCCCGACACCCAGACACGCTCGATTCCGGAAGCCCGCAGCTCCGGCTCCTCGAACGTGCTGTTGTCCTGCACACGGTCCGGATCGAACACGGTGATGTCGGCAATTGCGCCGACCTCGATGACCCCTCGATCGCCGAGCCCGAGCCGGGCGGCGGGCATCGACGTCATCTTGCGGACCGCGGTCTCGATGTCCAGGAGGCCGCGCTCGCGCACGTAGTAGGCGAGTACCCGGGGGAACGTTCCGGCGCCGCGGGGATGCGAGCTGCCGATACCGCCGTCGGAGCAGACCATCACCAGCGGGTCGACGGCGAAGGCTTCGACGTCGTCGAGGCGCATGCTGTGGCTGATCATCCGGCCGCCGCCGTTTTCCATCATCTGCATGTAGGCCTCGACCGGCGTCGTGCCCCACCGGCGGGCGATCTCGTCGAGACGCAGGCCCTCGATTGCCGGGTCGGGCCGGTAGCCGGTGACCTGAATGCGATCGGCGCCGCCGCGCACCTCCAGGCCGGCGGCGACCTGCTCGGGGTCGTCGAATCGGCGTGACGGCACGACCAGAGCGAGCGTGGTTGCCGAGGCGGCGTAGGGATACCAATCGGCGGTGATGTCGATGCCCGCGGCGCGCGCCGCACGCATTCGCTCGAGCGCCTCGCCGGACCGGCCCCAGGCGGTCGCATCGCCCATCTTGATGTGTGAGATCTGCACCGGCAGACCTGCCTCGACGCCGATCCGGATCACTTCGTCGACGGCCTCCATCACGTAGAGCTCTTCATCGCGCATGTGGGAGATGTAGAAGCCGCCGAGCTCACCCGCGGCTCGCGCCAGCTCGATGAGCTCCTCGGTGGTCGAGAACCGGCCGGGGTCGTATTCCAGCCCGCTGGATAGGCCGAAGGCGCCATCCCGCATGCCTCCGGATACGAGCTCGGCCATCGCGTCGATCTCGGCCGCCGTCGCTTCGCGAGAGCTGTCATCACCCATGACCTGCCGGCGAACGGTGCCGTGACCCACGGTGGCCGCGACGTTCAGCGCCGGCCCGGCGGCATCCACGTCGTCGAGGTAGTCGTCGATCGGCCAGGGCGAGCCGCCATCGGCTCCCACCAGGATCGTCGTCAGCCCCTGGGCGAGCAGGACCTCCGCCTGGGGTTGGCGGACGATGGCGCGGTCGGAGTGGTTGTGGATGTCGATGAAGCCCGGTGCCAGGATCAAGCCGTCGAGGTCATCGATGGTCGCCCCGTCGGCAGCCTGAACGCTCCCCGGCGGGCCGACCGCGACGATTCTGTCGCCGACGATGCCGACGTCGCCGACGAACGACGGCCGGCCGGTGCCGTCGACGATGGTGGCGTTCGTAAGGACCAGATCGGCCGGTTCCTGCCCCCCGGCGATGAGGGAAAGCAGGAGCGTGGAGATGGCAAGAGTTCGGAATCGCACGGCTTCGCCAGGGTATACCATGAGGGTTCAGGCTCGCTGTGGGCGTTGAGCGACGAGGCACCCGATATCGCCTGCTTCGCGCCGCCTTGCGTCCGCCCCCATGGTGCCCGCCACGGCACTCTCGGGAGTCTTTCAGCACTCGGTCAAAATGAAGGGCAGCCCGATGGAACACAATCGCTTCGACGTCATCGTCGTCGGTGGCGGCCCGGCCGGTATTACCGCGGCCGCGGCGCTCGGGCGGCAGGGCTTCTCGGTTCTGGTCTGCGAGGCGGCCGTCTATCCGGGTGCGGAGAACTGGTCCGGAGCGGTCTACTTCACCGAGAACCTCGAGGCCGAGGATGCCTTCGGCCGGCAGGCGATCGAGCAGGCTCCCTTCGAGCGCCGCCTGGCCGAGCGCGGTTTCTACATGTACAACGGCCACTCGCTGCTCGGCGCGACGATGCGCGACGAGTCGGTCTTCCGCTCTTGCTACACCGTGCTGCGCCCGGTCTTCGATCGCTATCTGGCCGAGCTGGCCCGCGAGCACGGCGTCGTGCTGGCCAACGAGACGACCGTGCAGAGTCTGATCCGCCACGCCGGGCGTGTCGTCGGCGTGCACACGGAGCGCGGTCCGGCCTATGCCGACGTGGTTTTCCTTGCCGAAGGCGACGCCTCCCATCTGGTGACCCAGGAGGGCTACGAGCGCGTCGGACGAGATGCCCGGCGCGGTGCAGGCGATTCCCGACGCGGCGCCGGCGATGCCGAGGCCGGCGGAGAGGCCGCCGCTGAAGGCGCCGGCTCCGGACCGCACTTTCTGCAAGGCGTCAAGGAAGTCGTTTCCCTGCCCCCGCACATCATCGAGGAGCGCTTCGGCCTGCAGGCGGGCGCCGGCGGGGCCTACGAGATGCTGCTGCGCAACGGCAGCCGTGACGGCCGGACGATCCGGTTGAACATGGGTGGCTTCATCTACACGAACCGCGACAGCGTGTCGCTCGGCCTCGTGCTTCCGGTCGACAACCTGGCGCGCGAGTTCGACGGCGACCACAACCTGCTGATGGAGTGGTTCAAGGGACTGCCGGAGGTCGCCCGCTGGATCGAGGGCGGCGAGGTTACGTCCTACGGCACGAAGATCATCCGCAGCGGCGGGATCCGTGAGATCCCCCGGATGGTGGACGACGGGCTGGCGATCGGCGGTGCGGCCAGCGGCATCGGGATCGACTTTCCGTACCCGAACTTCACCGGGCCGGCCACGTCCATGGGGCTGCTGTTCGCCCGGGCCGTGGCCGGGATTGCGGCGGACAACGGCGGGCCGGGCAGGGGAGCTGCGAAAGGCAAGATCGGCGCCGGGCCGTTCACCGGTGCGGCGCTCGAGGCCAGCTATCTGAAGCAGGTCAAGGAAACCCACTACTACCGTAACGTGGAGCGCCTGGCCGACTGGCCGGAATACATCGAGCGCACCCGGTTCTTCTTCGGCCGTCAGCTCGACCTGATCAACGGCGCCGCCTATCTGCTCTCACGCCCCGACGTGTCGGCGCCGCGGCGCTGGTGGGACGCCTTGCGGCTCCGAAGGCAGGTCATCGGCGGCCAGGTCGGCGATTTCGTCCGCGACATGAGCGGCAGCGCCAAGGCGCTGGGGCTCGGCCGGGCCGCTGCCGCCGGGATCGGCGCCGGCACATTGGCCAAGTGGATCGGCAACACCATCACGGCGATCTTGCCGGGCGGGAAGGCCACCATTGGCGGCGACGACCAAACCGGTGTGGCGGAGGCGCCGTCGCCGGGTGGCGGGCGGTTCCGTGTGGTTTTCCGCGTGCTGGCCGGGGCCGAGAAGCCCGGACGAATGCCCCTGCTCGCACGCTGGTACTGGAGGCGCTTCGGGCCGGCGCTGGCCGGCGCGTTCGCCGACGTGTACACGAACGACGACGAGCCGCTCGACGGCAAGCTTCCCCGGGCTCTCGGGCGCCTGATCGGGCAGCTTTCGATCTGGGACCCGATCGTCGACCTGCTGGGAATGGTCGTCTTCCTCCCGATGCTTGCCCTGCAGGCCATTACGGATCGGCTCGGAGGAAGCGGCGTCGCGGCGAACGGCGGTGCGGCAGCGAAAGGTGACGCCACCCTGGGCCGCCTCCTGTCGGACAATCGTGACCGCCTGCGCCTCGATGACGATGCGGTGCGGATCACCACGTCCTACGACCACAAGCTGGGGACGATCCGCTATCACGAGGGCGAGAGCTCACACATCCGGGTGATGTGGCCCGACGATTTGGCCGATCGTCAGGAGCTGGCGAGCTCCTCGCTGTGGAGCGTCTGCCCGGCGAAGGTCTACGAGGTGCAGCGCCACCCCATGGGCATGCCGGGTGTGGTGGTGAACTTCGACAACTGCGTCAAGTGCGAGACCTGCTGGCGGGCCACCGACGACGTCCACTGGAGCCGCGCCACGCGGCACCGCCTGATCTACGAGACCTACACGCCGGCGCACGCCGAGCTACGCGACTATCTGATGAACCGGCAACAGCCGGCGCCGCGGTTACTGTCGGCCGACCCGTTCTGGGACGACTTCTGGGGCGGGGTCCCCTCGCCGATCGTGGATCCGGCCGAGGGATCGTTGCTGGCGGCGTCGGCCGCCGAGCTGGCGCGTTTCGCCGCAGCGATCGACGGATACGGGCGCGCCGTTGCGGCGACGCCGCTGACGATGGATGGCGGCGAACGGCGTTACCTGCGGGACCTCGCCCGGATCGCCGCCCGACGGTTTGCCGGCGCCCGCACACTCTGGGAAGAGGCGGCGGTCTCCAGCACCGTCGAGAGGGCCGGCGAGTTGTGGGCCGACGCCGCGGCGCGGGTCGATGAGGTGTGCGCTCACGCCGACGCCGAGCGGTTCCTCTGGGCTGACGTCGTCGGCAGCCAGCTTCGCGACCATCATCTCGCCGGTTTCGCCGTGCTTTTCGATCGCCTCGGTGTCGAGGCGCCCGACGCGACGTCACCTCCGCTGTTGGCCGCCGACACCACGTCACCTCCCCTCGAGGCCGCCGACACCACGTTATCCCCGCTCGCGGCCTCGATGGCGCGCGCCTGGGGATCCGCCTGGATCCATGCCGAGGGGCTCCCTGCTCGCTACGACGGCGAGCGGGAACGCATCCGGCAGTGGTGCGACGACCATATCGACAGCCCGACGCTGCGAATGCTCGAAGAGGGCCGGCCGCCGGGCGAGGAGTTGCGGAGTTGGCTGGCCGATCAGCTGGCGGCTGCGGCAAGCGACGGTCGCCACACGTCCGCCGGCGCCGGTGTTGCCGGTGGTTACGGACTGCGCGACGTTCTTCTCGAAGAGCTCGCGGCGGTCGACCCGTCGCTGGCCGCAATCGGCGCGCAGCACCTGCTTGCCGTCGACTGCCTGCAAGGAGCACAGATCGAGGGTGACCTCGGGGCCGCGCTGCGGGAAGGCCGGCTACTGGCGACCGTCGTGACCCAGGGGTCGATCGGCAATCGTCCGATCGGTGCCGCAGGTGCGCTCGAGGGAGACACGTCTGCTGCGGTCGGGTCCGGGGCCGAGTTACACGGCGACGCGCCCTTCGTACTCGCCGGTTCGGCCGACTGGATGCTGGTGGTCCGCGACAACCTCGGCTACCTCGTCCCGGTGGACGATCCCGGCGTGTCGCTCGACGACGTCGGGTCCATTGGCCTGATTGGAGCGGGGGTTCGTCGGGTTGCCTTCGACGGCTGTGTGGTGCCCGCGGGACGAGTGTTCGAGATCGAGTCTGTCGCGTCGGGCTCCGCTTTCACGGCCCCGGCCGCGGGCGAGCCGTTCGCGGACACCCTGCAGCTCGCCGTCGGTGATCTTCTCGCCATCGTTCGCGGCGTGGGCGCGTACCTGACCGAGCGGGCGCGCGAGCACGCCGGCAGCAGAGTGCAGTTTCCCGGCGGGTTCCAGGACGAGGCGGGGCGCGACACCATCGCCAAGTTCGGCGCCGTCAAGCAGATGCTCGCCGAGATGGAGGCGCAGCGGATCCTGGTGGAATCGCTCAGCATGATCGATCCGTGTGCCGAGGACCCGTGGTTGGGCGCCGCGGTTCGCAAGGTCGCCGCCGCCGACGCCTTCGGCCCACGTTCCGGCTCGCTGTCCTACAACTGCGGACAGGTGTTCGGCGGGACCGCGTTTTCCGAAGACGATTGCATCGCCAAGTACTACCGCGACGCCAGCCCGTTCCGGTTCCTCGCCGCGCACGACGATGCCTTGCGCGCCGAGATCGGCCGGCGGCGCCTCGATGCTGTCCGCGCCGGCGGCAACCTCGTGCCGCTGTCCGCGGAGGAAACGGCGTGGCTGGCTGCGAGCCGAACCGAGGAGCCGCTGTCGAGCGCCGTGCGGCAATGGGACGCGGCACGCCAGCAGATCGAGTCGTGGGCAAACGCCATCGCCTCCGAGCCCCGCAGCGCCGATCTCGAGCAGCTCGTGCAGTTCCAGAGCGGCGAGCTGGTCTGTCGTGCCTTGGCGGCGAAGGTGAGCATCCTGCGAGCCGCCTGGCGGCTGGAGAGCGGCCTCGTCGCCGAGGCCACCACGACGGCCGCCGCCTTGTGGGCCGATCGACTCGTCGCCGACGCGCCGGCCATGATCGGGGACGCCGGGTTGCTGGCCGAGGTGCTCGACGTCGGATCGTCGGCCCTGGCGGAGGGGGAATTCGAGCCCGGCGCTCGGATCGCGGATGCCGAAAGCTACGAGGTCATTCTCGCCAGCGACCACGCCGCCCAGTCCGGCGAGTGGTTGCATCGATCCTTCGACCCGGAGCGGCCGCGCTATATCCCCGAAACCACGTGGAACGATCCCGCCTTGCGCGAATTCCGCTGCCGTCTCGAGGCCGAGCTCAGGCCGCGCTACGTCGGCGCCCGCTTCGACGGGCTGACCTACAACCGTTACCTCGAGAAGCTCCACATCGTTCCGGACGAAGACCTCTCGTATCTTGTCGACCGTGGCTACATGCGCATGCCGATCCCCGCCGCGTACGGCGGCGAGGAAGCGTTCAAGGCGATGTATTACATCGTCTGCGAGATGACCAGCCGCTACGGCGACTCGGCACTCTCGCTCGCCATCATGGCCAACACCAGCATCGGCACGACGCCGATGATGATCGGCCTGAAGCAGGATCTACCGCGGGCCCGCAAGGAGCTGGAAAAGGTCAAGGAGGACCCCTCCATCCTCGGCGATATCCGCGGCGGGCTCGATGCGCTCATCGCCGCCCTCGGTGGTGACTCCAGCGGCGGCAGCGGCGGCAGCAACGGTGGTGGCAACGGCGGTGGCAACGGCGGCCGCGTGGTCAGCGCCGCGAACGCCGACCGCCTGCAACGCGACTACCTGGAGCTGTCGAAGCTGGTCAAGCAACGCATCGCCAAGTCGAGCGTGTTGAAGTACATCGGCGCCGGCTTTCTGCGCGCGTTTTTCGCCGCCGGCAAGGCCGGGCAGAAGGACGACCTCGATCGGTTCGGCGCCAAGCTGCGCGAGGCCCGCGAGGCGATCGGCGGAATACTCGGCGGTGTCGAGGATCGCCTGGTCGAGTATCCCCGCCGCGAGCGCGGTCACGAGCTTTGCCTGAAGATGATCTCGGCCGGGTACATCTCGGCCTTCGCCCTCACCGAGCCGACGGCAGGCTCCGACTCCGGCGGGGTGAAGACTTCGGCCAGGCCCGAGAGGCGCCGCGTGCACGAGGACGAGAGCGGCGTCCTCTACTTCTACCTCGACGAGGAAAACGCCGACGAGCGCCGCAATCTGCTCGACGCCGACCGGGTCGAGTTCGATTTCGACAGCAACAAGATGCTGTATCGCTGGTCGGACGAGCACCCCGCCAGCGAGATCCGCCACGACGAATACGACTACGAGAAGGACCGTCCCGGGCATTGGCGCACGTACGAGCACGCCGGGGCGAAGACTCTCTTCACGGACATCGCCCAGATCCGCACGGGTGCGGACGGCGTCCGCTGGTACGAATTCTGGGAGCTCAACGGCGCCAAGATGTGGATCACCAACGGTCGCTTCTGCCACATCATGGCGCTGTACGCGAAGACCGAGCCGGAGGGCGTTACCGGCTTCATGGTCGACCGTCATGCCGAGGGCATGGTGGTGGGCTCGGACGAGGAGAAGCTCGGTCAGCGGGGCTCACCGACCAACGAGCTCTCGCTGACCGGCGTACGGGTACCGCGCGAATGGATCATCGGCTTCCGCGGGCGCGGACAGGTCAACGCGCTGGAAACCCTCAATACCGGGCGGACCGGCCTCTCCGTTGCCGGCCGGGCGGCCATCCAGGAGATGATGGAGGACGCCGTCGGGTTCATCGGAGAGGCGGGCCAGACCATCGGCGACGCTGACGACGTGGGGGCCGCCGCCGGCAACCTGGTCGGCGCTGATGGCGCCTCCCAGCAGGAGGGTGGCGAAGCTGCAGGTAGCCCGTACCCGCGGCAAGCCACGGCGCCCACTCCGCTGCAGCGTTACTGGACCGGTCGCCTGATGGAAGAGCTCGTGGCGACCGCGGCGGTAGCGCACGAGCTCGTCGGCCTCTTCGACCATCCGCTCACCAAGGACGTCCGCATGGAGTCCGCCATCGGCAAGTACTACAACAGCGAGGCCGAGCACGATGGCATCGAGTGGATGGAGAGGCTGCGTGGCCTCGATGGACTGACCCACCGGCATCGCATCGAGAAGACCCGCCGCGATGCCCGCGTCGTGAACATCTACGAGGGAACGAACGAGATCCAGCGCTACCTGCTGCTGCGCGACCTGGCGCAGCGGGTGCTGCCGGCGTGGCGGGCGGCCGAGGACACAGCACCGGCGGGCGGCCCCACCGGCGCCTTTCCCGAGTTGAGCGAAAAGCTGGAAAGCATCAAGCACGACCTGATGTCGCGCCTCGATGCAGCCGACAAGCAACTGGGTGCGCTGGTTTGGGCGAACGTGAACCTGCAGCCGTGCTTTTTCCGCCTTGCCGAGATCGCCGGGTTGATCAAGGTAATGGACGCGATGCTCTATCGCCTCGAGTGGATCGCCTCGCGCCAGGTGCCCGACCGCTACCGTGAGCGGCTGTCAGCCGCGTCGATTCTGTCGTTCGAGCGCTGTGCGCTTCGCGCCGAAGCGCTCGGTCGCCGCTACGCCGCCTCGTACGGCTATCTTGCGGATGGCCGATACCCGCCCGACGTCACGCTCGGCTTCCTGGCGCTCGACCCGCAGGGTGCCGCGGCGGAGTGCCGTGGCCTGCTGCCGGACGCGCTACGGCCCGACGTCGCTCCTGAACCATTGGCCGGAGACGTACGGATCGCGGTGATGGTGAAACCGGTCCCGGTGGTCGCGCCGCGACCTCGGTTGGGCGAGGGGAGCTTCGAGGAGTCCCTCTATGCGCTGGACGCGGTCGATCTCCGATCGCTCGACATGGCCCTGGCGCTCAAGAGTCGGGACCCGGAGCGGGTGACGGTCGCCGCGTATGCGTTTGCCGGCGCCGCCGCAACGGACGCCCTGCGGCAGGCCGTCGCGCTCGGGGCCGACGAGGTGCACCGCATCGATCCGCCCGGCGGTGCCGAAGTGATGCACGATTCGAGCGCGGTGGCCCGGGTGATGGCGCGTTGCGTCGAACAGCAGCCGGCGGAACTCGTCCTGTGCGGCGCGGCGGCGTCCGACACCTCCCAGGGAGGCGTCGCACCGATCCTGTCCGGGCTTCTCGGTGTCGAGCACATCGAGCGGGCGCACGACGCCGCGTGGGGCTCGGAGAGCGACCGCGCCACGGAAGTCGGGGCCGCCGACACCTCACCACGCTTACGTGTGACGGCCGCCGGCTGGCAGGGCCATCGCTTGGAAGTCGACTTCCCCTGTGTCGTCTCGGTCGATCCTCCGACCGAGGAGGTGGAATCGATCACCGGTCTGGGCGAGCTGGTTTCCGCTTCCACGGCACAGCCGACCGTCGCCGCGATCGAAGAGCTGGGTGTCACCGTCGAGCACATGCCCGTGTCGCATCGACCCCGTCCGGTGCCCGCCGGCGACGAAGGCGCCCAGATCGCCACGACGCCCGAGGCGGCGGCGGCGGTGCTGCTACAGGTTGCCGGGCTCTCCGAGACCGCGGGCAGCACCGACGTCGAGCCCTACCGGGGCGACCCCGCCGGCTTCGGCCAGCAGCCCGACGATCCTTCCCGGACGTGCATGTTCGTATGCGACCCGGCGACGACGGGCGAGCTGGCCGCCGACGTTCCATCCGCTCTCGACGCCGCCGCCCGTTTCGCCAAGGGAACGGGCCTGCCGCTCGACGTCGTCTTGCCGCTTGCCGACCCCGAGCTTCTCCCGCAGGTGGCCGGCCGGATGATCGCCGAGATCGAGCCGCGTCGCCTCTACGTCATTCAGAATCCCGGGCTGACGGGCTTCGGCCCCCGTGGGCATCTCGAGTGGTTGCAGGAGCTTTGGGGCATGTATCGAGGCGAGGTCAGCTGGTTGCTCGGCCCCGACGGCCTCAGCAACCTGCTCGCCCGCTTCGCCGGCCAGGGCCCGCCGGGTGTCAATCGGTGCTCGCCGTGGCTGCACGTGCAAACGGTCAGCAACGGTGGCGGCGCGATTCGGCTGGGGAGCAACATTTTCGATGGCGCCGGGCAGATCGTCGCCGTTCCGCCGGATGGCGGCCTCCGCATCGCGACATTCGCTCCCGATGCCGAGGTCGAGCTGAGCGATCGCGGCCGGAGTGTCGCCGAGCCGACCCAGGTGTTCCTCTACGAGCCCCGCATCGAGTACGACGTCGCCACCGATCGCGTCGCGGCGTTGCTCCATGAGCTCGGCGGCGGCGAGCTGACCCTTGCCGACGCCGAATTCGTCGTCGACTTCGGCTATGGGGCCGGAGGCCGCGAGGGTCTCGAAGAGCTGGCCGAGCCCCTGCTCGCCCTCCTGGTCGACGAGCTCGGCCTGACCAAGTCGATGATCGGCGCCACCCGCAAGGTAACTCAGGACCTCGAGGTCCTGCCGATGGACCGCCAGATCGGCCAAACAGGCACGCGCGTCGATCCCAAGGTGATGGTCGCCCTGGCTGTCTCCGGCGCGCCGCAGCACATCGACTGGGTCGGTGACGGAGCCGTCGTCCTGTCCTTCAACAAGGACCCGGATGCGCCCCTCATGCGTCTCAACGATCAGCGCGCCCGCCCCGTCGTCCATCCGATCGTCGGCGATGTTCGCGAGACGATTCCTCGGTTCATCGCGGCCTTGCGAGAGCAGGCTGGGGTGGACGCCGACTGACGCCGGCCGCTACCGCTCCTTGGCCACGATCCAAAGACCGCCGTGATTGCCGGTCTGGTACCCGATGTCCTTGGCGTCGAACTCGTCCACGGTGAGCTGAAACGTGGTCTCGTCCGTGTACGCCAGCAACAGGCGTCCGCAGCCGTCGCAGGTGGAGATATCGCGGTGCTTTCGCATCGTGCGTTCGGCTTCTTTCGCGCAGCAGTCTTTCAGAGTCATGGGGCGATTGTAGCCCTTCGCTCGCGTGACGCGTGGTGGCGAATCGTGCCGTCGGCCACGCCCGGCCCGGGGCGTTGCTCTGGACTCCGCGGGTGCGCCTTGGCACTCTTTCTATATACGCGGGCGCGGCTCCTCCGGGCCCGCGGGGTCCCCCCTAGCTGAAAGGGTTCGTCATGCGACGTTCTCTCGGTATCGCAGTCTTGCTGTTCGGCGCGCTGGTAATGGCAACCGCGGTGGTGGCATCTGTTCCGCCGTCGGGGCCCGCCGCGATCGTTTCTGCCGCCGGCTTCGACTCCTTTCTCGGCTACGAGGTCGGTGAAGAGCGTCGCTACGTCATCGCTCCCGACGACGCCATGAGAGGCGGGGAAGAGGCGACCTGGAGCATTCGCCTCGATCGGGTCGAGATCGTCGACGGGCGCGCCCTCGGCGTGTTCGATCTCGGGCACGAAGAGAAGCGCTGGGGCGTCAGCCTGAGCGGCTCGATTTTCGTCCACTGGAAGTACTCGGGCGAGGCGCGCATCAACGAGTTCGGCTTCCCCGAGGAGCTGAGGTTCTCGATGTACGAGGAGCACACCGGCGAGTCCGCCTGGCGCGGCGAGCTCATGTCGACGAGCTTCACGCTGGGCGACGGCGAATATGTCAAGACGGTGCGGGTGCCGGACCAGGAGTGGGAGTTCTCGGTGCCGATCGCGAGCCACGGCGGGCTCGATCTGGATGTTCCCGAGGGGATGTACCTGTTCCGGCCGCGGGCGTCGGGCATCGACTTCTTCACCCATCCCGCATTGCTGGGGATGGCGTTGCCGGAGGTCCTTACCGACGATTGGGAGCTGCGCGGACTGTTCTTCCGGCCGACGTATCCCGTCCGCCATCCGGGCTCCGGATTCGCCCGATTGGAGCGCGACAAGCTCGCGGCCGTACGGCGCAACTTCGTCAAGCGCACGCTGAAGGCGGCGGACATGACCGAGCTGGAGATCGGCTCGCGTGTCCTGAACGTCCGACGTATCGATGTTTCCGGGCCGCTTCGCGCCGCCTATGTGGACGACTTCGGCCGGGTCGTGCGTATTGACCTCGACCCCGACCCGATCACCAACAAGAACCGCCACATCCGGATGCTTTTCCCGTCGGAGTACTGATCGGCGATGTGGCGGACGATGCCGGAAGGAAGGAATGCTCCGTACCCGAGCGAGTAGGCGCCTTCTCACCGTCCTTCCGTGCGCTCTCCTGATTGTTGCCGGAGGCACGGCCGCCGGGGACCTGCTCCCCGGCGGCCGCTCCGGACGCCTCGATTCGCCGATCGAGGGCCCCGACCCGGCTGCCACGGGGTCACCCGGTGCGCGCCAGGACTCCGTTTCGCGCCCGGCGGTGCAATACGACAGCGCCTTCGGTTACGAGCTCGGCGAGGAGCGCCGATACGTCCTCGAGCCCCAGAGCTCGCTGCGCCCCGGCGAGAGCGCCTCCTGGTCGATCATCCTGTATGACATCAGCGGCGAGGGGGACGACACCCGGATCGTCTTCGATCTCGAGCACCAACGCAGCGAGCTGATCCGCGACGTTTTCGGCGGTCCCAGCGGTCGCATGCAGGTGGTCGACGTGACCGGCCGTCTGACGGTCAACCGCTTCGGATTCCCGCAACGGCTGGTGATCAGCGAGCAGCACGACCTGTCGGGAGAAACCGGCTCTCAAAGCGAGATCCGCACGACGCTGTTCACCTTCGACGGCGAGCGGATGGTCAAGCAGGTTCGGATCGATGGGCGGGAGTGGAGCTTCAACATATCGATCGCGAACCACGATGATCTCGATCTCGAGGTGCCGTACGGCATGTACGCCTATGTGCCGACCGGCCTGGGTTGCCTGGGCAACCGCGGGACGCCGGGTCGGCCGGCCCGGTGCGCCTCCGGGGAGCCCGCCTTTGCCAACCCGGGCCTGCTCTCCCTGGCCCTCCCGGTGATGTGGGAAGAGCAGGTCAACGAGAAAGAGTTCCTCTTCTTCATGCCGGCCGGAGTCGGTACGCTGCCCTCCGGCCTGATGAACATGAACGGGTGGCTCCGCCGCGAGCGCGATACACTGCGCAACTTCACGCGCTACTACGAGAAGACGGATCTCGAGGTGAAGGACTACGTCCAGGGAGCGGAGCTCGGGCCGCGTACCGTCGATGCCTGGAAGCTCGACGGCAGCGGTCGTATGGGTGAGCTGCTGACAGACCCCGATGGTCGCGTCCTGCGCGTCAAGCTGGAGCCGCATCCGGTGACCTACGGCGAGCGCTGGATCCGGTTGCTCTTTCCCTCCGAGTATTGAGCGTGCTGGACGACTACCCGGTCAAGATGCGGGTCAAGGCCCGGTTCCGCGACTCGGATTTGCTCGGCCACGTGAACAACTCCGTGTACTCGACGTATTTCGAGTCCGGCCGGCTGGAGTACTGGTCGCAGCTCAAGGGAGGCCTCTCGTTCGAGAACTGGCCCTTCATCCTGGCCCGTTCTGAGATCGATTTCCTCGCCGAGGCGCACGTGGGCGACGAGATGACCTTGGGGATTCGCATCGCCCGCATGGGGAACAAATCATTCGACCTCGAGTACTTCCTCGTCCGCGACGCCGATCACAAGCCCATCGCCCGCGGTCGCTCGGTGCAGGTGATGTTCGATTACGCGACGAAGAAGACCTTGCCGATCAGCGACGACACCCGCGCCCTGGTGGAAGCCTTCGAGGGGCGCTCTCTCGAGGGGTAGGGCAAGCGCGGGAGCCCCGCGGAACCGCCTCCGAAGCTGTCGGTCGCGATCCGGCTCGGGACCCTGCCGCCCGCACCACGGCCAGACGAACGAACGCCCCGGCGGCTTTCGTTGCCGCCGGGGCGCCCGGGGTTCACCCTGTCGGGTCCGGAGTCACGCGATCAGAAGATCAACCCCGCACCCAGCTGGAAGTAGAAGCGCCTCCCCGTCGTGTTGAACAGGTAGGGATCGTTGTCACCGAAGTCGTCGTACCCGCCCATGGCGTTGATCAGCCAGCTGTCGGTGAAGCGGTAGTTGCCACCGAAGGCGAGCGAGACCTGGTCGACGTCGATGTCCGAGAAGCCGGCCACCACCTCGTTGAAGAGGTCGTAGTCCATGCCGAGGGGTTGTCGTACGAGATTGCTCGAGTCCAGGTTGATGTCGAACGATCCGGCTGTGCCGGTGTAGTAGTGAACGTTCCCGTAAAGCTCGAGCTCGTCGTTCGGGAACACCTGCAGGTTGAAGAAGAAGGAGTTGGTTTCGGTCTTGTAGCTGACCTCGTCGGCGACGGAGCCATACTGGCCCCGCGTGATTCCGCCGGCTCAGCCATCGAAGGCAAGGACCGTGTACAGCGTCTTTGCCTGGTCACGCATGTAGTTGTAGCCGGTGGTGATGTGCCAGCGCTCGGCGGCGGCGATCCAAAGCTCGACGCCGGGCAGATGGTGGGTCCTTTCCCAGTCGGAGAAGTTCAAGCTGTCGTTCGAGCGCCCGCGGTAGCGGTAGTGCCCGACGACCGAGAAACGGCTCGAGGGCGACCAGCTCACCGACTGATAGAAGTGATTGGTGCGATCCGGCAACGCGGTCAGCGTCGCCTGCCGTGCGTCGTACATACTGAAGTACTGCAGGCCGAAGAACGGCACGTTCCCGGGGCTGTTGCCGGGTTGCACGACCGCCGGTAGGGCGGCGTGCTCGGCCGCGAACGGATCGTCGATCCAGGCCGTATCGAACGTCGTACGGGACCTCACGCGACGTCCGAACCGGGTGTTGAAGTTGACCCGGAACACGTCGGTGACGGTGCGGTCGATATCGAAGTTCTCCCGATCGACCACCTCGTGCTCATAACCCACGAGGAGCGACGTGCGGCGAAACGGCTTGTAGTTGTAATTGACGATGAACTCGGTCGGGCTGCGGTCGCGAGCGGACCGCCGCAGGAAGTCGATGCTACCGACCGCCGGATAGAACTCCTGGTAGGTGCGCCCCGCGGTGGGGCCGGCGGCAGAAACCGGCTCGACGATGTCGACGAAGTAATCGTCGACGTCGAGCTCGTAGCCGCGCGCGGTGATCTGCAGGCTCATACCTCGGGCCACCGGGATGACGGCGCGCCCCTTCCAACCCTTCGACGTCGCCTTCACACCCGTGTTGTCGTTGGTGGTTTCGATGTGCGAGTAGTTCCCGGTGACCTTCACCTCGGCCGGCAGCGTGACGCGCCCGCGCAAGAGGTGGCTGTTCTTGGTCGTGTCGGCAATCTGGAAGAACGGCAGCTCGCCGTCCACGGTGCTGTAGGAGATGCGGTTGCCGAACACGGGCGCCAGGGACACCGGGTGGACCGGATCATCGTAGGTGGTCGTCGGGGCGTTCTCGCGCTCCTCGAACGTGCGATGCCGGTACTGATACTCGATGGCCCACCTCGCCTGCTCCACCAGGGCGCCGACGTCGTACTCGTTCGTCACCTGGTCGATGGGCCGGAGCTCCGCCTCCAGGTGACAGTTCGAGCACTTCGACGCGGTAATGCCGAAGTCGTGCCCTTCGCGAACATCGCGGTGGTAGCCGGCGTAGATCTTCAACGCCTCCGCACCCGGTACCGTTACCGCCGCCCGGGCCTCGAAGTCGGCATGCGTCATGTCGAGCTCGCGCCCCGGGTCGAAGTGGTCCGTGCGGACGACGAAGTTGCCGATCGCTGCATCGGCGTAGGTGAGGGGATCGTTGTCGAATCGAACCGGGAACCGGTCGTAGGAGACGAAGGCGTCCACGTAGCGCTTGATATCGGCGTCCAGCGAATAGCTCTGGTCGCTCGCGTCGCCCGCGTACCTACCCTCTACGTCGTAGAAAATCCCGTCGGCGGTGTTGCCCTCCATAGCAATGCCGAGCCGGGGGACGCCACCCTGCTCGAGGGCGTTGTACTTGCCCACCCGATACAGGTTGCCGTCGTTGTCGTTGTACATACCGCCGAAAAAGATGACGCCGTTCAAGGCCGATGGCAGGTTCGGCGCCGGCGCGGCGGTCTGCGGCTGTTCGCCGCTCTTTTCCTTCTCTTCGTTCTCCTTCTTGTCGTCGACTCCCGGCGGATCTTCGGCTGCCGGTGGATCCTCGGTCGCCGGTGGATCACCGATTGCCGGAGGACCGCTCGTGGCGAGCAGCGACCCCGGCAGCGCCAGCGAGACGAGCAAGACCCAAAGGACCGGGAGAAAGCGTCTATGGCGCAACATTTCTCTCACCTTATGAGCTTCTTGCCCTGGCCGGGCACGGAAAGTGACGGGAGATCGGATCCGTGCACCATCTGGTGGCACGGTGTGCATCGGGTATTGAACGAGCGCATGAAGCCCTCGCGACCGAACGGATTGTCGGAGCCTCCGCTGGGTAGGTAGTAGGGGTTGGTGCCGCCTACTCGGGTGGCGTGGAAGTGCTGCTCGTGGCACTGCATGCACAGGAACGGCTCGTTTTGCTGCAGCAGGTTATCGGCCACGGCACCGTGCGGGGCATGACAGATCATGCAGTCTTCCTCGACCGGTGCGTGCTCGAAGATGTGCGGGCCTTCCTGCGCCGGGTGACAGGAGAGACAACGCTCGTTGAGCGTGTTCTCCACCGTGGTGTTGCCGTGGATCGCCCCGTCGTCCAGATGGCACGAGCTGCAGCTCATGCGACCTTCGATAACCGGGTGGTGCGAGCTGTAGCTGAACGCGGCCCGCTGATCGGTGTGGCAACTGATGCAAAGCTCGGCTTCCGGCGCTGACAACAAGGCCGGAGGGCCGGTGGTTGCGTCGTGCGTCTGCAACCGATTGGTGAGGGGCACCGACTGCTCCGTCGGAACCGCGGCGGCGAGCAGCTCACGCCCCTGGTGAACGGAATGACAATCCGAGCAGGCGATGCCCGCATTGTCGTGATTGCTGCCTGCCCACTCCATCGCCACGCCGGATTCATGACAGTCCAAACACGCGGCGGCCGACTCGATCGAGCTCATCTCGCTGAAGCGTCCGATGAGCTCCGGGTCGCCACTGTCCGCGTGCAGACTTCCAGGACCGTGGCAGCCTTCGCAGCCAGCGGCCTGATCGAAGCGCTCGAACGACTCGATCCGACCGTGGATCGTCCGTTCGAAGCCGGCTGCGTAGTCCTCGTGACATTCCGCGCAAGTGTCCCAACCGACCAGGGTGGCCCCTTGCATGGGATCGTCCCCCATGGGGTCACCGGCCTGTTGAGGCGGCTTTGCGGAGAGGTACGCGGCGAAGAGCAGGAGGCCCAGGCAGACGACAGGAATGACAAGTGCCTTCCGGCCGGCCATGGGGTGGAACCTCCTTCCGATCGGGGTTAAATACGTAAATCGGCCCCGATTATCTTATTAAAGAAAGGATGCAGGAAAGGACCGATCGGTCACAGGATTCTTCGACTATTTTTGCCCGTCGATTCCCAGCTGGAGACGCATCCACTCCGGGTCGAAACCGATGCGGGCTTCGGAGTCGATGACGACGGCGGGCGTTCCTGTCAGGCCGTCCGTATCGACGCGAATCGCCTCGACGGGATCGGCGAGGTCTTCTACCTGGATCGCCTCGAAGGGGATTCCGTGCCGGTGAAGGAACTCCTTCACTCGATCGCACGGCGTTCAGTGGCTGCTGCTGTAGACCCTTACCTTCATGGTCGTCCGGGTGAATGGCGGCCCCAAGCCGACATTGTCGCATGCCGGGCAGAGTGACATCATCGACGGCGACGAGTCGGGTTTCGTCGGCCGCTCCAGCGCCGACCGTGGATCGGGAGAGGACCATGTGGTTCGAGTCAGTGTTGCGAAAAGAGACGGGCTGCGTCGCCTATGTCGTGGGAGCCGACTCGGGCGAGTGTGCGGTTTTCGACCCGCTGTGGGACGTCGAGCCCTATCTGGAGATCGCCCGCCGCAGGTCTTCGAAGGTCCGCTACGTGATCGACTCCCACAGCCACGCGGATCATGTCTCCGGTGCACGGCGGCTGGTCGAGGCGACCGGGGCCGAGCTGGTGATGCCCGAGCTCGCGGAGATCACCTATGCCGCGACGCGGGTAGGAGGGGGGGACCGCCTGCAGCTCGGTGAGGTCACCCTGGAGGTCGTCCACACCCCCGGGCATCGGCCGGAGCAGATCAACCTGGCGGTCATCGATGGCAGCAGAGGGGACGAGCCGTGGTGCCTACTCTCCGCCGATTTCCTTCTCGTCGGCGACGTCTCGCGACCCGACCTGGCACAGGGAGGCGAGGAAGGGGCGCAGACCATCTTCGACGTCGCCATCCCCGCGATCGCCCACTTGCCGGACTTCGTCGAGGTCTACCCCGGCCACGTGGCCGGCTCTACGTGAGGCCGTGTCACGAGTGGCAAGGTTGCCACTACGGTCGGTTACGAGCGGCGCTATAACCCGGCGTTGCAGTTCGACGACCGAGACGCGTTCGTCGACTACATGAATCAGGGCCAGCCGGTGCGCCCCGCCAACATTGCCCACATCGTCGCGATCAACCAGGGGAAGGCTCCGCTGACGATGCAGCGACCCCGAGTGCCCGCGCTGTCACCGCAGGAGGTCCAAGATCGGATCGATGACGGGTGCGCCGTGGTCGACACGCGCTCTTCGGCCGACTTCGGCAGCGCCCACGTACCCGGTGCTTACAACCTGCAAGTGGGCAGCGCCGAGTTCGAGCAGCGTTTCGGCTGGGTCGTTCCGATGGAGGCTCCGGTGGTGCTGGTGGCCGCGAACAGTGCCGCGGTCGATGCGGCCCTGCAGAAGCTGGCGTTTCTCGGCCTCGACCACCGGATCGAGGGCTCCCTCGAGGGCGGCATGGGCGCCTGGATCGCCGCCGGGATGCCCTGTGCGACGGTGCCGCAAATGAGCGTCACCGAGCTGCACGAGCGGCTGTCCGGGAACGGCATGCGGACCCTCGACGTACGTGAGCCCGACGAGTATCGGGAGGGCCACATCGCCGGGGCAGGGTCGATGAGCTTCAAGATCCTCGAACAGCATCTCGACGAGATCGGCGTTGGCCCGGACGATACGGTCGCGGTGGTATGTGCCGGTGGGATCCGTTCGGGGACGGCGTGCTCGATACTGCAGCGCAACGGCTTCCGCCGGGTCCACAACGTGACGGGCGGTATGGGCGCGTGGAGAGCCGCCGGCCTGCCGACGGTCACCGACCGACCGGGGGCTCACCACGGGCTGCCAGAGGGCGGATGAACCGTCGAGCGATCGCCTTGCTGTCGGCCGGCTGTCTTCTCGCCGCCGGCTCGCCACAGAGTGCCCCCTGGCCCACCGCCGGCTGGGCAGTTTCAACCGCGGCGGAACAAGGCCTGGATCCGGCCCCGCTGCTGCGCTTCGAGCGTCGAGCCCGCCAAGGGGACTTCGGCAACATCGATCGGTTGCTGATCGTCCGCAACGGCTACGTGATCGCGAACGAGCGCTACGAGGTCGATTACGAGGAGGCCAGCCGCGGCAAGCGTGGGGCGCTCGGCTGCGGTGTCGACGCCTGCGAGGATCCGGCCGAGGTCCAGCAATACAACTACTACCACCCCACCTTCCATCCCTATCATCGCGGCCGCGACGTCCACACCCTGCAGTCCGTCACCAAGTCGGTGGCGGCGACGGTGATCGGCGCGGCGATCCATGCCGGCTACATTCCCGGGACGGAAGCCGGCCTGCTCTCGTTTCTCGCCGACTACGACCTTTCGCGCGTCGACCCCAGGCTGCATGACGCCACGCTGGAAGACCTGCTGACGATGCGCAGCGGCATCGAGTGGCACGAGCAGGACAGGCCCTTCGACAGCACGAACACGACGCTTCAACTCGAAGCCAGCCAGGACTGGGTGCAGTTCACGCTCGACCAGCCGATGGACGCCGATCCGGGGGCGAAATGGGTGTACAACAGCGGTGGCAGCCACCTGATGTCGGCGGTCGTCCGCGACGCCACCGGCCGTACCATCGACATATTCGCGGAAGAGCACCTGTTCGGCCCGCTGGGCATTACCGACTATCACTGGAAGCTGACCCCGCGCGGTTTGCCGGACACCGAGGGCGGTCTCTACCTGGAGGCTGAAAGCCTGGCGAAGATCGGCTACCTGTACTTGCACGACGGGGTCTGGGACGGTCGTCGAATCCTGCCGGAGGGATGGGTCAATACAGCCACGGCGCGGCACGTCGAGTCGACGAACGGCGGGAGCACAGGCTACGGCTACCAGTGGTGGCGTCCCGATCGGTCGGGTACGACCGTGTGGGCCGGTATGGGGTTCGGTGGGCAATACCTGCTGGTGTTTCCCGAGCACGACGTCGTGGCGGTGCTCAACAGCTGGAACGTCTTCGGCGAGCGGCTACCTTCGTCGCTCGGTGCGCTGCTGACCGCGATCGTTCAATCGGTCGGCGGATAGTAGGTCGCTTCCGATCTGACGCCAGCCAAGCCGACGCCAGCCAACCCTACGCCGGTCAGCCCGACGCCGGTCAACCCGACGCCAGTCAGCCATTCGCCGGTCAGCCCGTCGCCGGTCAGCCCGTCGCTTCCGAGCGCAGCACCTCGAGCGGTGGTCGCGAGCAAAGGCCGCGGCTGCTGAGCATGCCCACCGCCAGTGTCGCCAGGATGATGATCGCCGTGCTGCCCGCAAGCAGGCCCGGTGGCGCCGCGAAGCCCACTTCGAACAGGAAGCGGGTCAGCGACCAGGCGGCGATGATCGACAACAGCAAGCCGGTCAGCGCCGCGAAAGTGCCGAGAAAGAGGTACTCCGCCAGCAGGATGTGGTAGATCTGCCGGCGCGAAGCGCCGAGCGTGCGCAGCAGCACACCCTCGCGGATGCGCTGCAGGCGGCTGGTGACCACCGCGGCGATCAGGACCACGAGCCCGGTCACCACGGAAAACATCGCCATGAAGCGGATGATGAAGGTGATTTCGCCGAGGATGTCGTCGATCGTCCGCATGACGGATTTGAGGTCGATGATGGCGACGTTCGGAAAGTCCCGAACGAGCCGCCGCTGGATCGCCGCTGACGCGGCCGGCGTCTCGACCCGTGAGACGACGACGTGAAACTGTGGCGCCGCCTCCAGCGCTCCCTCCGGGAACACCACCAGGAAGTTGGGCGGCGCCTCCTCCCATTCGACCCGGCGGATGCTGGCGATCTCCGTTTCCAGCGGAATCCCCTGGACGTCGAAGGTCAGCCGGGAGCCGACCTGGACTTGTAGTTCGTCGGTGACCTGAACGTCCACCGAGATGGGCACCGGATCGGCGTTCGGCTCGACGGCTCCGATCCAATCGCCCTCGACGACCTTCTCCGAGGCGCGCAGGTCGGGCCGGTAGGTGGCCGAGTAGTCCCACCGGGTTGCCCACGACTGCTGCTCGTCGGGCAGGTCCGGCACGGAGACCCCGTCGACGGAGGCGAGGCGCATGGGTACTACCGGGAAGCTGCGCTCGACATCGAGTCCCTGCGAAGCGAACGCCTGTCGGACCCCGTCGACCTGGTCGACCTGGATGTCCCAGACGACGAGATCGAGGGCGTTTTCGTCGATGGCGACGCCGACCTCGGCGACCAGCGAGGACTGCACCAGCATCAAGGTCAGGATCAGGAACGTGCCCAGCCCGACCGAGAGCATCAACAGGGCGGTCTGATTGCGCGGCCGGTAGAGGTTGGCGAGACCCTGGCGATGCTCGTAGGCCCACGACGCCGTCGGCAGCGCCCGCGCCAGCTGCATCATCAGACGCGCCGTCACGAGCAGTGCCACGAAGACGCCCACCATACCGCCGAGCAGGATCCACCCCGATCGCCACGACGGGCTGGTGGCCAGCAAGTACCCGCCGCACGCCACCACGATGAGCGCGACCAGGAGCCAACGGTAGGGGTCGGTACGTGCGGCGGCTTCCGGCTCCCCGAGCGATCGGATGGCGATCAGCGGCGGAATCCGTCGTACTGCCAGCAGCGGCAGCAGGCCGAAGAGCAGCGCCACCGTCGCGCCGACGAGAACGCCCTCGGCGATCGCCGCGGGAGAGACGAAGAAAGGGATCTCGGCGGGCAACACGCTCGCCAGCACGCCCGGCATCAACTTCTGGATGCCGACGCCGGCCACCGCCCCGAGACCGGCGCCGAGCACGCCGAGCACCAGCACCTGAACGACGAACACGGAGGTGGCCTGGCCGGATCGGGCGCCGAGGCATCGCACGACGGCCACGGTGGTGACCTTGCCCGATACGTAAAGGTGGATCGAGCTGCCGACGCCGAGGGAGCCGAGCAGCAGGGCGCCGAAGCCGACGAGGGAAAGAAACGAGTTCAGATTCCCCAGCGCCGTGCCGATCTGTTCCTGCCGCTCGGCAACGGTATCGACGCCGAGGCGAAGGGCGCGGAACTCGGCCCGCCGATCCTCCGCCAGCTGCTCGACATCGAGCTCGGGGTCATCGAAGGCAATAAACGCGGTGTACTGGGCCCGGCTTCCGAGCTGTATCAGCTCGGTCGCCTCGAGGTGCCGCATCGGGATGTACACGCGCGGGCTGATCATCGCCCGAGTCGGAATCTCACCCGCAACGTTCACCAGTCGTCCCGCTACGCGGAACGTCACGAGGCCGATTCGAATGTCGTCGCCGACCTCGATCTCGTATTGCAGCAGCAGGTTCTCGTCGACCAGCGCCGCCAGGTCGTCGCGGAAGCCCGCGGCGGCGGATGCCGGGAGCGTCTCGAGCTCGCCGTAGTAGGGGTAGTCTCCCTGCAGGGCTCTGACCGACACCAGCCGGGTTGCATCGGCAGCGGGGAAATACGCCATCGACGAGAACTCGACCTGTCGCGACTGTCGTCCTCCCAGCGAAGCGAGAAGATCGACGGAATCACCCTGGAAGGGTCGGCTGCTGTCGATGCGCAGGTCGGCGCCGAGCAATGCCTTGGACCGGTCGTCGATGGCGGCGGCCAGATTGTCCTGGAACGAGGCGACGGCCACCAGAGCGGCCACTCCGGCAACAATCGACGACACGTAAAGGAACAGCCGCCGTCGACTCCCCCGGCTGTCTCGCCACGCCATGCGCCAGACCCAGGGCGAAACGAGGTCCCTCATGTAGAGGCCGGACTCAGCGCCGTGTCGGTTTCGACGCGCCCGCCGCGCAGGCTGATGACCCGGTCCGCTCTCGCGGCCAGCTCACGATCGTGCGTGACCAGCATCAACGTGGTCCCGGTCATCCGGTTGAGATCGAACAGAAGCTCGACTACCAGGTGGCTGGTTTCGTCGTCGAGGTTGCCGGTCGGCTCGTCGGCAAACAGGACGTGCGGCTGGTTGATGAACGCACGAGCCAGCGCGACCCGTTGCTGCTCGCCGCCGGACAGCTGGGCCGGATAGTGGTCGAGACGGTCGCCCAACCCGGTCGTGTCGAGCAGCTCGCGAGCTCGTTCACGCGCCGTCCGCCGGCCGCGGAGCTCGGCCGGCACCATGACATTTTCCAGCGCGGTCAGGGTGGGGATGAGCTGGAACGTCTGGAAGACGAAGCCGACATGCTGGTTGCGGATTTCCGCCAGTTCGTCTTCGCCCTGCTCCTCCAGCGCGAAGCCGGCGAGCCGGACCGAGCCCGCTGTCGGGCGGTCGAGCCCGGCGCACAGGCCCAGCAAGGTCGTTTTTCCGCTGCCGGAAGGACCGACCACGGCGCACCTCGTCCCTTCGCCGAGGGCGAAGCTGACGTCGTCGAGCACGGTAAGAGGACGGCCGGCGCTCTCGTAGGCCTTGGTCAGATTTTCGGCGCTGAGCACCGCGTCCTGTTTCGCCATGCTCTCTATACTAGGCGGTCATGGTGGATGCGGTTTCACCACGGCCTCCCCGACGGAGGAGTCGCGCTGTGTTGTCACTCCGTGGGCCCCTCGAGCAGGCCGTGAGCTGGTCAGGAAAGGGGGCACGGGTGACGACAATGCCAGGCAGGATCCCGCCGCGGGGCGTCGGCGCCGCCTTGCTGGCCGCGACCCTGTTCATCACGATGGTCCTGGCCGGCGGCGTGTCGGGACAGGAGCCCGGCACTATCCTGTTCCTCGGCGACAGCCTGACAGCCGGTTATGGCCTCACCCAGGAGCAGGCGTTTCCCGCCCTCATCGGGCAGCGCCTGGCGGAGCGCGGCCTTCCCTGGGAGGTCATCAACGCGGGCGTCCCCGGCGACACTTCGGCCGGAGGGCTTCGGCGGGTCGATTGGCTGCTTCGACGGCGCGTCGACGTCCTTTTTCTCGAGCTCGGGGCCAACGACATGTTGCGTGGACTGCCGCTCGACATGACCCGCGCGAACCTGCAGGGGATCATCGACAAGACCCGTGCGGCCTACCCCGAAGTGCGCATCGCGATTGCCGGCATGCTGGCTCCGCCGAATCTCGGGCCCGAGTACACCAGCGAGTTCCGCGACATCTTTCCGGAGTTGGCGCGGGCCAACGATGCTGCCCTCATGCCGTTCCTTCTCGAGGGTGTCGCCGCCCGCCCGGAGCTCAATCTCGCCGACGGCATTCATCCGAATGCCGAGGGGCAGCGGATCGTCGCCGAGGGAGTTTGGGAGGTGCTCGAGCCACTGCTGGAAGCCGCCCTCGCGCCCCGGTAACGACTCCTACTGCTTGACGACCTCGTCGAGGTAGACGGCGTTGGACACGGCGACGAGCTGCCCCTCCTGGTCGAGCAAAGTTTGGGTGGGCGTGATCGCTCGCAGCACGCCGCGCTCGCCGTTGATCTCTACCGGCTCGCCGATCTCCAGGACCTTGCGGGCGTAGAACCCGGCGACGATGTTGCGGGTGATGTCGCGGGTGCCGAGGCCGAACGACAGGCCGAAAGCCAGGCCCACGCCTGCAAGGCCCGCCGTCGTCACCAACCGGATGATCTCCGTATCGAGCTGCAGCTGGCCGATGGCCATGATGCCGATGACGAACAGGATGAGCGCGGACACCAGGCTGCCGAGCGGCCGGGCGAAATCGATTCCCGAGTTCTCCGCCGCCTCGGAAACGGCCCGGCCGGCAAACTGCGCCGCGGCGCTCCCCAGGAGCATGATCAGCGTCGCTGCGACCAGATTCGGCATGTAGGCGAGGAAGCCGCCGATCGCCGCCGAGATCGCCTCCAGTCCGAGCGCGTCGGCCGCGGTTCGGGCGAAGAGAAACAGCAGCAGGAAGTAGGCGACGCGCGGCAGGAACTGGTTCAGCGATTGCCGCAGTCCGATCCGGTGGAGGGCCTGGTCGATGCCCGTCTTCTCGATGAGCGAATCGACGCGGATGCGGACGAGGATCGTGCGTAGTATCCGCTCGAGCACCTTCGCTGCGATGAGCGCGACGATGATGAGAGCGATCCCGGCGATCACGGACGGGGCCCAACCCACGATGGTTTCGATCAGGTCCTGAAAAGTCGCTTGCAGTCTCTGCTGCAGAGTCTCGAGCATGAAGGCTTACCTCCGGTTGGAGTCCGCGGGCTTGAAGATCTCGAAGAGCGCGTCGAGGTACTCGAAGAGCACCACGAGAACGCCGTTCCATGACATTTCCGCCGCCTGGGAGACGAGGACGCGCCGGTGAATTGCCCGGCGTAGGCCTCCCATGAAGCCGGCCTCGGGAGAGCGTGCCAGGCCGGCGAGAGCCTCGATGGGCTCGCCCGGGTCGACGTCGGCGTCGTTCGATGCTTCGTAGGCGTCTCGATCACTCATGCGCAGAAATTCCGGAATACGTGGCCCCGTCGCCCGCGGTCCGGGCATCGGGGGATGGGTCGTAGCGTTTGCGGAATTCCTCCCGCCCCCGCTTGATCCTCATCTTGGTGGCGGACAGCCCGATACCGAGCGCGTCGGCGATGTCCTGGTAGCTCATCTCGTCCGAATCTCTCATGATCAGCGGCAGCCGAAGGGTGTCCGGAAGCTCGTCGAGCACCCGCTCGATTTCACGCCGACGGTCGCTGTTGCTCATTCTGGCCTCGGCGGCCGGCTCGACATGGAGCCGCGGGTCGGTGCCGGGCACCTCCTCCTCGACGTCCACGAACGTTGCCCGCCGCGACTTTTTCAGAAAGTTGATGCAGTGGTTGGCCTTGATCCGGTACAGCCACGTCTTGAACGTCGACCGACCCTCGAAGCGTCGCAAGCCGAAGTAGGTCTTCACGAAGACCTCTTGCGCCAGATCCTCTGCGTCCGCGGGTCGCCCCCCGAGGTGACGACAGTTGGCCACTACTCGACTCTCATAGCGTCGCACCAGCCGCTCGAACGAGCGCAGGTCACCCTCCGGGCTCTCCCGCGCCCGTTTGACGAGATCCTCGTCGGTCAGTGTCGCTTCATCTCCGACCATCGGCCCTCCACTCCTGCACAGACCACCGACCGTGCCTGCCGGTCACATGGTTTCGCGCCCGACGGCCCGAATGTGACCCCGGACGCCGAACGACTGTCTACGAGAGCAGAAACCTAACCCGGCGAACCGTTCGCGGGCACCCAGGCTCCGGGATTCCGCACGACGCCGGGCAAGAAAGAGCGCTTTGCAGCAAAGCGCGAGACCAGGTCCCTGGAGGGGAGGCAAGACGATGAGAGACGGGACATTCCCGGGCGATCGACGCGCGCATCGGCGCTCGAGGTTCTTCACCAGCAGCGGCATCGTTGCCCGGGTGGCGAGGTTCGGTGGTGTGGAAAGCGACGGGAATGTGGTCAACCTGGGCGCCGGCGGGGCACTGATCCGCACGGCGCCGGTTCTGAATGCCGGGGACAGGGTCTGGTTGCGCGTCGCCGGAGCGGAAGGCGCCTGGACCGTGCTCGGCGAGGTGCTGCGCACGAGCCTGTGGGGTGACGAGTCCCTGTCGGCCATCCAGTTCGACTTCCCACGGGCACGCGACGCCGGGTTCACCGCGCTTCTGGCCGGAAAACGACGGCGCCTGCCGTTCTCCGCCGGAGCCGGACGCCGGGAAATGCCCGCCCATGCCTTGAACCCGCAGACGTCGCCGGAGCCGATGTGACAAATGACGTGCGGCGACGGTCTGCACGAACAGGGGACGCGGACCTCACCGATCGAGGACCGCAGCCAATCGTCGTCCACGATGAAAGGAAGCCACATGAGCTACACCATCGAGTCCATTGAGGGGATCGGCCCGGCCTACGCCAGCAAGCTGAAGGGCGCCGGAATCACCAATACACAGCACTTGCTCGACCACTGCTGTGATCGGGGCGGCAGGCGGCGTACCAGCGAGATTTCCGGGGTTTCGGAGACGCAGCTGCTGAAGTGGGCGAACCTGGCCGACCTCATGCGCATTCGCGGTGTCGGCACGCAGTACTCCGAGTTGCTCGAGGCCGCCGGCGTGGACACCGTCAAGGAGATGCGGCACCGCAACGCGGAGAACCTGCACGCGGCGATCGTCGCCACGAACGGCGCCAAGCGCCTGACGCGGAAGCTCCCTCCGATGGCGATGTTGCAGCGGTGGATCGACGATTCGCAGTCGCTGGCCCCGGTGATCCGCCACTAGGGGGAGGATGGCACCGGCCAGCGGCCCCAACGCGGGTCGATTCGCTGCGCGGGCTTTCAGGGCTTCGCCTGAGTCCCAGGCCGCTGCCGGGCCCTGTCGGCCCGAGGGCCAGACCTCGCGGCATGGATCCGGACCCACACACGGATCCTCGCGAGTGTCTGGCCCACTTTTCTACATCTCGCCGGGTTCTTTGATCGCCTGGAGCGGCTCGACGAACTTGATGTGGAGGAGGAAATCCCCACGTGCGCCGACCGACGTGCCGACGACCCGGCCTTTGGCCTGGTTCGGTACGACACGGTGAATGGCCCCGGGGATCTCGACCGTGCAGGGATAGTCGCGCGGGATGTAGTCTTTCACCCGCACGAGAGCGCCTCCCATGCTGACGTTCACCAGCGTTCCGTGCGTCGTTACCACGCCGTCTCCCGGCTTCTGCGCTCGCACGCGGACCTGGTAGCACTGCGCCGATCGGGGAAACTCGCGGCGGTTGTCGGCACCGGGCGTTGTCTGGACGGTGGGTGTCGCGAGGGCGGTGGATTGCATGGTGGTCTCCTTTCTTCTCTCTGAGTCGAGTAACGCGTGAGTGCCGGGGAGGTTGTTCTCGCCTGCCCTCGGGAATGACTTTAGGGAGGCGGAAAGCCCGATGGGATCCCTTTTTTCGGGCACTATGGGGGGGCTGGCGACCCGTTTGCGCACGGATGACCACGAGCGGTCCGGAATGTACATCGGCGTACGTACATGCCCTCACCGACGTCCGCAGGCCTACGCGAAGCCTGGCGACGGGTGATTTCGGGGTTCAACGGATCTCGACGTCTCTCGCTGCTTCGAAGCCGAAATATGGCGGCGCCGGCGAGAGCGGCGTGGCGCCGCCGCCGGTGTGGAAACCGCCGAAACCGTCGAGTACGTAATAGCCGGGGCCGCCGGGCTCGAGCTCGAGATCCCGGGCGACATCGAAGCCGAAGTACGGCGCTGCCGGATTCAGCACCGCGGCGCTGCCGAGCGCGTGCACGCCGCCGAATCCATCCAGCGCATAGCCGCTGTCGGCGGTCGTGAGCTCGAAATCCCTGGCGATGTCGAAGCCGAAGTAGGGCAATCCGGGAGAGATCGCCGCAATGCCGCCCCCCGAGTGCAACCCTCCAAACCCGTCCAGGACGTGCAGCCCGGCTCCGGCGAGCTCCATGTCGCGGGCGACGTCGAAGCCGAAGTAGGGGGGCTGCGGGCTCAGGACCGGTGCTCCGCCGAGCGCATGGATACCGCCGAAGCCGTCCAGCGCATAGCCGCCGCCCTCGGCGGCGAGCTCGAGATCCTGGGAGATGTCGAAGCCGAAGTAGGGCGGTCCCGGGTTGAGCTGCGCCAGGCTGCCGGCCGCGTGCACGCCGCCGAAACCGTCGAGCACGTGTCCTCCGCCGCTGGTCAACTCCAGGTCGCGCGCCACGTCGAAGCCGAAATAGGGCGGTGCCGGGGAGATGGTCGTGACACCGGTTCCGATTCCGTGGATGCCGCCGAACACGTCCATGACGTAGGCCCAGTGGGTACGGTCGAACACGTAGGCGGCGCCGGTGTCGGCGATCGGGTCGCCGGGGCCGCCGTCCTCGAACCGCGCGCCGACCACGAGCGCGCCGTTGCTCAGACCGACAACCTCGCCGAATCCGTCGCCGCCCTGGGCCTCCGAAGACATGATCTTGCCGCTCTCGCCCCACCGCCCGACCCCGCCGTGGTTGCGCTCGTAGACGTACACGGCGCCCGCCCCGGGGAGCGGGTTGCCGAATCCGCCGCCTTCCATGTGGGCGCCGACGACGGCCGTGTCACCCGAGATCGACACCGAGATGCCGAACTGGTCGTCGATCTGCGCGTCCGAGGCGGTCAGCTTTCGGACTTCTCCCCAGTTGTGGGCGCCGCCGTGATCACGCTCGTAGATGTAGGCAGCACCGGATTGGAACAGCGGATTCCCCGGGCCGCCGCTCTCCAGGTACGAGCCGATGATTGCGGTGTCGCCGGAGAGCGCCACGTCGACGCCGAAACGGTCGTATTGCTGCGTGTCGGAAGCGGTGAGCTTCTTGACCTCACCCCAGTTGCCCGGGCCTCCGTTGTTGCGGTCGAAGACGTAGGCGGCGCCGGTGTTGCTGAGGGGGGCGAAAGGTCCGGCCTCGAAGAACGCGCCGACCACGAGGGTGTCGCCAGAGACCGCCACCGAGATGCCGAACCGGTCGTCTTTCTGAGTGTCGGAGGAGACGAGCTTCTTGGTTTCTCCCCAGTTGTCCGCCCCCCCTTCGTTGCGTTCGAAGACGTACGCGGCCCCGGCTCGTGGCCGCGGGTTTCCCGCGCCGCCCTCTTCGGAGTAGGAGCCCACGGCGATCGTGTCGCCCGAGATCGCCACCGACACGCCGAAGTTGTCAGCCGGCTGGCGGTCGGATGCCGTGAGCCGCTTGACCTCTCCCCAGTTGTCGGCTCCCCCTTGATCGCGCCCGAACACGTAGGCGCTGCCGGCTTTGTCCAGCGTGCCGCCGGGCCCGTCGTCACCGTGGAAAGCACCGACCACGGCGGTGTCGCCTTCGATTGCAACCGATGTGCCGAACCACTGGTCCGCATGGGTATCGGACGGTACTAGCTTCTTGACCTCGCCCCAGTTGCCCGGGCCGCCTTGGTCACGCTGGAAGATGTACGCTGCGCCTGCGAGCGCGAGCGGATCCCCCGCTCCGCCGTTCTCGAACCACGCCGAAACGATCGCGGTGTCCCCGGAGACCGCCGCCGAGATGCCGAAGCTGTCGTCCGCCTGCGCGTCGGAGGCGCGCAGAAGCCCGTTTTCGATGAACGGGTCGATGGTGATCGGGTAGGCCGCGTCGTGGTCGGAAACCTCGATGCGTATTCCGGTGGTCGTGGCCCACATCGATGCCGGCAGGTGTTTGCCGTGCGCGTCCCAGGCCAGCAAGCCGCGGTAGCGTAGGATCGTCGCCTCGTCTTCGTCGACGACGACGATTGATTCTCCCGGAACGTCCTGGCGCGGCTGCAGGCCCTCGGTGCGTAGCTCCACCACCAGTGGTTCGGGTGCCCCGGAGAAATCGTGGGCGCGCTGCGAAGTCGACGGGCGTTCCGACACGGTGAAGCCCTGCTCGAGTCCCCGGCGCTCGTTGACGTACCACTCCGTCAGACGTCCCCGGTGATACTCCGTCCGGTTGCCCTCCGCCGAGGGGACGGCCGGCGTGACGGCCTCGGCGTTTCCGGCATAGCCGAAGCGCACCAGCTCGAGCTTCCAGGACCACCCCGCGCCATCGACAGGGCGGACTCGGACGCCGCTCCCGGAGAGCTCGAAGCGAAGCTCGTGTTCGGGATTGTCGGCGACCACGCTGCCGGGCTCGCCCGGTTGAAAGGCGAACCGATCGGTTTCGATACCTTCCAGAATTCGCCCCCATGCCGCGGTCGATACCGCTGCGGGTGGTGCACCGCTCGTCACCGCGCGTTCCCCCGGATGGGGCAAGGCGACCGCCCCCGTACCGATGCCGAGAAGGAGAAAGGCAACCAACCGTTCGCGCATTGTCGAGACTCCTCGAGGGCTGCGGGGCGACCACCGCCGAATCCTGGAAAGGCGCTCCCGCGGGCTGCGCAGCGAGCAAGAGTCACTACGGATAGCACGCCGGATTTGCAAAGGCGAGAGGCAAGTGCACCGGCGCCGAAATCGCGTTCGCTATCCGTATCCAAGCCGTTGCAAGGGCTTCCGGGCGTAGGAGAGGGGGCTCAGGTCGGGCCTTGGCTGCGCAGGAGCGCGCCCGGATGAGCTATTTCATCCACGCCGACGGATCAATGCGCGGGTCGGGTACCGGCCCGCCTACCGATGTGCCGGCAGGCTCCGGGCATCGCCGACCTCACGGCGCCGCTTCGGGCTTCGCGTGTCTGCGTTCTCCCGGCGCAGCCGGCGGCTCGACGCGGCGCCGACCGCATCGACTTGCTGAACCGCGGCATCGATTGCCGCCGTCGTTGCGGGTGAGCTGCCCCCGACCTCGATGTCGGTGGTGGCGCGCAGGGCGTCGCGATACCAGCCCGTCCAGGCGTCGAGGATACGGACTTCCTCGGCGGCGTCCGCTCCGCCGGCCAGGGCCGCGATGCTCAGCGCCTCCTCGGCCTGCAGGCGAGCGAGGGCGGCCTGCCGTACCTCTTGCACGACGAAGCGGGCGACGTCGCCGTCGGCCGACGTCAGGGTCATGGCCGAGACGAGCGCGCACGCGCCGACGTTCTTCAGCGTGTCGGCGGACACCTTGTCAATCCGGTCCTGATCGGTGTGGTAGTACTGGTCGGTGAAGTGCCACAGCAGGAGGCCGGGCCTGCCGGCGCGCAGGAAAGGAACGTGGTCGCTGCCACCCTCGTACGGGTTCGTGCGCACCACCCAACCGGTCGACGCGGCTCGATCCTGGCAGCGACGCAGGACGAAGTCGTTCAGGTAGTGCGGCGTCATGTCGTCGAGCGACAGGGGGCGCCCTCCCCACTCGCTGTGCTGGTCTTCGCCCCGCGTCCAGACCGCCGACGGGTCGGGCATCTTTTCGATCAGGAACGTGCCCCCGGTCTTGTCGGTGTCCTCACCGACCATGTCCAGGCTGACGCCCCAAAGAACGCCGGCGGTGCGGGTCGCATCTTCTTCCAGGTAACGCCGGGTCGAGCTGATCTCGTCGCCCCACAGCATGGTGACGGTGCGGTGCGGCTCGAAGTCGCCGGCTCGAAGCAAGGAAGCCAAAGTCCGGGCGATCTCGGCCAGCGCGCCGACGCCCGAGGCGTTGTCGTTGGCGCCGGGCTCCTGCACGTGGGCGCTGAAGACGAAGCGCTCGTCGGGTCGCCGAGTCCCGTGCGCATCGGCCACCAGCGTCAACTCTTCGGACTCGTAGATCTGCGTCTCGACGCGCACGCGCGCTCGCACCGGGCCGGCGGCGAGTGACTCCAGCAAGCGCTCACGGGCGGCGAACGACAACCGCAGGCCCCACCCCTCGGTGTCTTCGTCGAGCGGGATGCTGCTGAATTGGATGGAGTCCCGGTTGCGCTCCGGTCGGGTGTACGAGGGCATGCTGTACGACAAGACACCGGCGGCCCCCCGGGCCTGGACGGCCTCGCGGAACAAGCGGCCGACACTGGTCTCGCCGAAGACGATCTTGCCGCGGACGTCGATGCCTTCGTATTGCTCGGGAGAGCCGTCGCCGACGTACACCACCTCGCCCTCGATTCCCTCCGCTGGCGTCGAGAACGAATTGGCCGCGAGCATGTTTCGATTGGTCTCGTAGGACAGCAGCCGTTCGCCGCCGATCTCGAGGCTGGCGTCGACAGGCTCCCAGGTCGGCCGGTCCATCGGACGGCGCTCGATGCGGTAGGTGAGAGCGGCCCCGGCCGGGGCGACCGCTTCCGCGACGTATCCGGCTTCTACGAGCACCTCGACGACCCGGTCGATGCTGGCGTCGAAGCCGGTGTTCCCCGGCACCCGCCAGAACTGCTCGACGAAGGCGACGACGTCGAGGGCCCGCTCGCCGGAATAGGATTCGTCGACGGCCGAAAGGAAGCCGGCGATGGTGGGGTCGGGCGCCTGCCCGAAGCCGGCCGGTTCACCGGCGGACACTGCCGACGCTACCGACGCTACAGACCATACCGGCCCTACCGACCCTACTGACGCCGCGGACGCCGCGGACGCCGCCGAAGCTGCGACCATGGCCAGCGCTGAAGCGACCCGAAGCCATCTGTTCGATCCCATCACCGATTCCCTGAAGTTGACGGCCCTCTGCGGCTGGGCCTGTCGTCGAATCGTCTCAATGCTCGGCGAGCCAGCTTCGCGCGGCTGCCACCTCGTCGCGGACCAGGTCGCCTTCGCCCCAGTGCTCGAGGAAGAGCTCGAAGTAGTCCCGGGCGGCGTCCGTATCGCCCGCGTCCGCGTAAATCTTGCCGAGGAGTCGCAATGCGGTGACGTACTCGAGCGGTGTACCCGTACGCTCGGTTGTCGACGTCGCGATGCGTTCCAGCCACGGAACCGCGGCATCCGGGTTGCCGGCGGCGATGTGGGCCTGGGCCAAATCGATCCACACGTAACAATGGGGCGGGTCATCGGCGCCCGAGGGCGTCAGCAACGCGGCCTGGCTCTCGAGCAAGGCGACGGCGCCGGCGAAATCGCCCTCCGCCACGGCGATCGCCGCCGCGAGCGTATCCCGCTGCAGCGCGTACAGTGTCTCCGGCCAGCTCGCGGTGAGCTCCTCCAGGCGGCGCTGTGCGCTTCGAGCCCCGTCGAGGTCGCCGGCGAGGGCTCGGCCGCGGCCGAGCACGGAGAGAATCCAGGTGAGGTCCTGGTTGGTGCGGGCGTCCTCCAGGGCGCGCTCGTATAGGCGGGCGGCTTCGCCCATGTCGCCGCGCCCTTCGTGAACGTAGGCGAGCCGCTCGGTCAGCCAGGCCGAGAACGTGCCGCGCTCCGGCACATCGTCGAGCGCCCCCTGCAGGATCGCGATCGCACCCGCGGAGTCGCCCCGGTAGAGGGCGAGGTCGGAGCGGCCGAAGGGGATGGCCCCGAAGCGCAGGCTGGGCTCGGTCTCGAGCGCTCCGATCTGGATGATGCTCTCGACCTGTTCCCAGTCGCCGGTCAGGATACCGATCCCCGCGAGGAAGCGCCGGGCGATCGCGCCCCCGCGCCGCAGTGCCTCCTGCGCTGCGTCCTCGGTTCGCGCGTAGTCGCCCTGCCGGAGGTACAACTGAGCCAGGCCGTCGTACGACCAGGCGCTCTCGGGTTGGTGCTCCGCCAGGCGCAACAGGACCTCCTCGGCCTCGTCGAAGCGGCCCATGTCAGCGTAAAGGTCGGCCAGGTTCGTCCACGTTCCGATGAAGTCCGCCTCGTTCTCGACCAGCACTTCGAAGTGCGCGATGGCCTCGTCGTAGCGACCGAGTCTTTGGAGGGACAAGGCCAGGTTGTTGCGTGCCGCCGTAGACGACGGGTCGAAATCGAGCATCTGCTGGAATGCCGCGACGGCGCTTTCGGCCTCCTCGTAGACGCCGTAGTAGTAGCCCCCCTCGATGTACAGTCGCTCGCGCTCGGTGAGCCGGTCGGCGTGCTCCAGCGCCAGCTCGCTATAGCGACGCCGCTCGTCGACGTCGCCCATGTTTCCGGTGATGGCGGCGAGCTTGGCGTATGCCATGCCGAACTCCGGGTCGATCTGCACCGCTCGCAGCAGCACCTCGCGCGCCTCGACCGTCAGCGCGAGGTTGGCGTAGCGGTCGGCCTCGATCCACAGGCGCAGCGCCTCCACCGAAGAGGTCGTCACGTCGGTCAGGTCCCGGTCAACCTCGGCCCCCGGAGCCAGCCCGGTGAACGTCGTCCGGATGCGATTCGTGAGCTCGTCGACGAGGTCGAAAAGGTCCTCCTCGCTGTCGCCTTCGAGGGTCTCGGAGGCGAGGATCTCGCCGCTCTCCATGTCCTGCAGCCGCGCCACGATACGGATGCGACCGCCGGCTCGCAGGATGCTGCCGAGCAGCACACGGTCGACATCGAGATCTCCGCCGACGGCCGCCAACGCTTCGCTGCTGCCGGCCTCGAGCACGCCGGCGCTCGAAAGCGCCGAGTAGACGCGGTCGGTGGTCAACACACGGATCGATCGCGACTGGGACAGGTCGGTCACCAGCATCTCGGGAAGCCCGGTGCGTAGCCAATCGAGGTCTTCGTCGCCGCTGCCGTTGTCGAAGTAGAGCACCGCGATGCTCGGCCGGTTGTCGACGGCGGAGATCGGGGTCGCACGCGGCGAGGAATCGGCGGAGGTCGCCGAGCCCGGCGCGGAATCGCCTTCGGCGCCTTCTTCCTCGTCACCCGAGAAGACCGAGTACGCGACAAAGACAGCGATGAACCCGAGCAGGGCGAAGGCGGCGAGCCCCAGATTCCGGTGCCGCCGAACCGCGGCGTGGCCGCCCGTCGACGTGCCGCTGAGCGAGGCTGCGCCGCGGTCGAGCTGGCCGGAGTCGATCTCGCGCTCGAGGGCGGCGAGCTCGTTACGCAGATCCAGAGCGGACTGAAAGCGACGCTTGGGGTCCTTCTCCAGGCTGTGCCCGACGATGCGTCCCAGGTGCCGCGGGGCGGAGCGGTTGACCTCGGTCAGTGGCTCGGGTTCGTCGTTGACGACCGAAGACAGCACCGAGATGCGCGAATCCCCCTGGAAGGGCGCCTCCCCCGTCGCCATCTCATAGAGGATGATCCCGAGCGAGAAGATGTCGGTTCGATGGTCGACGGCGTGCCCCTCGGCCTGCTCGGGCGACATATACGCGGCCGTACCGAGGATCTTGCCCTCCTCGGTGATCCTGGTGGCCGCCATGGTTGCGCCTTGGATCGACGGAGAGCCCTCGGTTTCTTCGGCCAGCTTGGCCAGGCCGAAGTCGAGGACCTTCACCCGGCCGTCGGCGGCCACCATGATGTTGGTCGGCTTGAGGTCGCGGTGCGTGATGCCCTTCTCGTGTGCTGCGGCGACCGCGTCGGCGAGTGGCACGGCGATGTCGAAGTAGTTGCCCAGCGAGAGGCCGCGACGAGGGATGAACTCATCGAGCGTGCGACCCTCGACCAGCTGCATGGTGAGGAAATGGAAGGCCTCGGGGTTCTCGCCGGCAAACTCGCCGTCGCTCGGGATCGCCTGTTCGATCGAGAAGATCGTCACGATGTTGGGATGATCGAGCGCCGCGACGGCGGTTGCCTCGCGGCGGAATCGTTCGAGTCGCTCCTCGTCCCGCGCCATCTCGGCCGGCAGGATCTTCAGTGCCACCTCCCGGCCCAGATTGGTGTCGCGCGCCGCGTACACGTCTCCCATGCCTCCGGAGCCGAGCTTGCGGACGATCTCGTAGTGATTGAGCCGAGCGCCGATCAATTGCCCATTTCCGTTCCTTCCGGCGGCGTAGGCCGGGGTCGAATCTCAGGGCCGCATTCTAACCCCGAGGAGGGGCAAAGGCGCGGGCGCGAACGGATGAGCGGGGCACCGGAGAGAGCGCAAGAGAAATGGCTGGGACGCAGGGATTCGAACCCCGATTCTACGGTCCAGAGCCGCATGTCCTGCCAATTGGACGACGTCCCAGCCAGAAACAATGAATCTTAGGAGGCTTCACGATCGGTTGCAATTCCGACTCCGGTCAGCTGGAAAGCGACGCAGGTTTTGGCGATCATGGGCCCATGCGTAGACGGTGTGTTGCTGTTTTTCTGGGGGTCTGCGGATCGTTTCTCCTCGTCGTCACGGCGGTCGAAGCGCTCCCTTTCCAAGCACGTCCCGGAGAGGTCGCCGGCAGAGTGGTGGACTTCGATGGTACGCCGCTTCCCGGCATCGGCGTCGAGCTGGTCGGGCCGTTTCCGGAGAACACACGGCGCATCTCGGTTGCCGACGGCGACGCCGCCTTCGTCTTCACGAACGTGCCGCCGGGACGTTATCGATTGTCGATCGAGCTGCCCGACCTGAGCGCCGGGAGCGACGTCGACGTCACCGTGAATCCGGGTCAGCGAACCGAAACGACCCTCGTCTTGAGCCTCCAGGGGACGACGGTAAACGTCGTCGTCCGCGCCGAGGCGCCCGCGGTTGCCGACACCGACTTGGCCGACTCCGAGTCGACGTCCGGTCGGCGGGTGGTCCCGGGGACGACGATCGAGAGCCTGCCGCTTCCGGCAGAGCAGGCGCTGGAAGTGCTCCCCTGGCTGCCCACCGTCGTGCGCGGTCCGGAGGGACAGCTGGCGATCGACGGCACGATGCCCACCGACTCGGTGTTGCTGTTCAACGGCATCGACTTGATGGACAGCTATTCCGGAGATTACAGCGTCCGGCTGCCGGTCGAGGCGATCGATTCGGTCGATCTGTTCAATGGGGTCGCGCCGGCCTCGTATGGTGACATCGCCGGCGGCATCATCGACGTCACCACGCTCCCCGGCGGCGAAAGCTGGGACTGGGGCGTGGCGAGCGTCTTCCCGCGGCCGCACTTTCGCGACGGCACCCTACAGGGCATCGGCAACGCCTCTCCACGTCTCAACGTCAGCGGCCCGTTGAAACCGGGCGAGACGTATCTCGCCATGGCCGGCGAATACCACTTCGATCGCGTTCGCGTGTATGACGTTCCCGGTGACCCGTCGCAGGATCACGTGCGTGAGCAGGGGTGGAACGCCTTCGCCCAGGTGGACTGGAGGCCGAGCGACCAGCACAACCTGACGGTCGCGGGTCTCGTGTTTCCGTCGTTCGACAAGTACGTTGGACTCAACGGCCTGACACCCCCCGAAGCGACGCTCAACGTCGAGCGCGACGCGGAAGCGATTCTCGCGCGCTACCGTTATCGAGAGAACTCGGACCGGTCGTTCGACATCGTCGTGCAGCACAATCGCATCGGCGTCCGGTCGGAAGCCCAGGGAGTCGACCCGTACGAGGTGCGAACGGGTGGGTTCGGCGGCAACCATTTCCACGGCGAGGATCGGCAGACGAGCCATACCCAGGCCCAGATGATCCTCAAGCGTCGTCTGGCCGGCGACGGGCCGAGCTCGCACGTGTTGCACATCGGCGGCGACTTCCAGGCGCTCAGCCTCGAGGGAATCCAGAACGACGGCACCATCCTAGTGAAGGGCGTCGACGACCGGGTGTTGCAACGGATCGATTTTTCCCGCGAGACCGAGCTCTCCCAGGACAAGTACGAGTGGTCTTTCTTCGTTCAAGATCGGTGGAATCGCTCAGAGAGCTTCTGGGCGGACATCGGCGTGCGGTACTCGGCGGACTCCTACACGGCCGATCATCGCTTCGCGCCCCGCATCGGCGTCGCCTGGGATCCGATCGGGGATCGGCGGACGCTTCTGAAAGGCGGAGCGGGAATCGTCTATCGGAGGGTCTTTCTGGGCGAGATCGCCTGGACGCAGCAGCCGTCGCGTCTGGAGACCACCTTCAACCCCGACGGGTCGGCGACGCTACATGCCCTGGTACCCCGCGTCGAGGGCGACGATCTCGACGCGCCGCGGACGTTCCTTTTCAGCGGCGACGTCAGTCATCGACTCGAGTCGGGATGGATGTTCCGGGCGCGATACTCGCAACGTCGCACCGACAACAACATCATCGTCGACCGGATGGACGCCCCGGGGTTGGACGTCGATCCCGAAGTCGATCCCCGAGTCGCGATCGGGTTCGAAGACAGCGAGCCGGCCGGAACCCTGCTGCTCTCGAACGGCGGCTCGGCGGACTCCTGGAGCGTCGAGCTGACCGCGGCCCGGCGCATTCCCACAGGCGGCGAGTTCGTCGTCTCCTATGTGCGCTCGTCGAGCTTCGGCGACCTGAACGACTTCCGCATCATGACGGCCGAGTTTCCCGGCGCGATCATTCGCCCGAACCGCCGCGCGTCGCGCGAGTTCGATGCACCGCACCGCATCGTCGCCTGGGGCACCATCGAGATGCCGAGGGACTTCGTCGTCACCCCGGCCATCGAATGGCGGTCGGGGTTTCCGTACAGTGTCCTGGCAGAGGACCAGTCCTACCTCGGTGCGCCCAACGAAGAGCGGTTCCCGAGCTTCTTCGCTCTCGATCTGCAGGTCGCCAGGGCGTTCGAGATCAAAGGCTACCGGATCACCGGCGGCGTCAAGATCACCAACCTGACCGGGCACGACAACCCACGCCAGGTGGTGGCGAACGCCGCCGACCCGGCCTTCGGTGAGTTTCGCAACAGCGTTCCGTTTCGCGTCAGGGCGGTGTTCAACTTCCGCTTCTGATCGCGGCGTCGCTACGGGGCGACCCTGCTACATGGCCACCGGAGTTTGGGCGTTGGCCACCTTGGTCAAGTAGCGCACCATGCGGTTGATTCGCACCCGGGTGTTCTCCCGGCCCATCAGCTCGAGAACCTCGAAGATCCCCGGTGATGCGGGCTTGCCGAGCACCGAGACGCGCGCCGCGTGGATCAGGTCGCCGGCCTCGACGTCGAGTCCCTCGGCAAGCTGGCGGAGCGTGCCCTCGATCTCCTCCTGCGTCCACGGATCGCAGCGCGACAACGCCTCGTTGAGCGCCTGCAGCGGGCCGAGCAGATCTTTGCCCTTGATGTAGGTCGAGATCGCCTCCGGCAGGTAAGGGAAGGCCTCGGTCAGGAAGGGGGCGATGTTGTCGGCGAGCTCGTTGATCGTGCGGGAACGCGACTGCCACAGGTCGATCAGGGCGAAGATGTAGTCGCGCCGCTCGACGTCGAGCTCTTCCTGCCAGCAGCCGCGATTGCGCAGCGCATCACGGACCGAGTTCATCAGCTCACCGGCGGGCACCTCGGAGATGTACTTGCCGTTGAGCCAGGACAGCTTCTCGGCGTCGAACATCGCGTTGGCGCTGTTTACCCGCTCGAGGCTGAACTCCTTGGTCAGCTCGTGCAGCGTGAACACCTCGCGGTCGTCGCCCGGGGACCAGCCGAGCAGCGCCAGGTAGTTGACTACGGCGCCGGCGAGATAACCCTTGTCGCGAAAGTGCGTCACCGACGTCGCGCCGTGCCGCTTGGACAAACGCTTCTTGTCGGGGCCGAGGATCAGCGGCAAGTGGGCGAAGGAAGGCAGCTTCGCGTTGAGCGCCTCGTAGACCAAGATCTGCTTGGGGGTGTTCGGCAGATGGTCGGCGCCGCGGATTACGTCGGTAACGCCCATCTCGATGTCGTCTACCACGTTCGACAGGTGGTAGGTCGGCTTCTCGTCGGAGCGCAGGAGGACGAAGTCTTCCAGGTTCTCGTTGTCGAAGCTGACGTCTCCGTGGACCTTGTCCTGAACGTCGGTGGTCCCCTCCGTCGGCACCTTGAAGCGGACGACCTTGGCGGCGCCGGCATCGATCATCGCCTGAACGTCCGACTGCGAGCGTTCTCGGCAGGTGCCGTCGTAGCGCCAACCTTCGCCCTGCTCCTGCGCCTCCTTGCGCTTCGCCTCGATCTCCTCCGGCGTGCAGAAGCAATAGTAGGCGTGCCCCGAGTTCATCAGCAGCGACACGTAGTCGCGATACAGGTCGAGTCGCGTCGACTGATACAGCGGCCCCTCGTCCCAGTCGAGCCCGAGCCACTTGAGGGCGTCGTAAATCCCCTGCGTCGACTCGTCGGAGGAGCGCTCCTCGTCGGTATCTTCGATGCGCAGGATGAAGGTTCCGCCCTGGTTGCGGGCGTACAGCCAGTTGAACAGTGCCGTGCGCGCGCCGCCGACGTGGAGCTCGCCGGTCGGGCTGGGCGCGAATCGGACGCGCACTTCGGAGGACTCGGACATGTCAAACCTCGTTCAATATGTTGATGGACGTCGAAAACGCGTACCGCGGCGCCGGAAAGAGGGGAGTTGGGGGCCGCGGACCTCGGGCCGCTCCATGGAGCGACCGAGCAAGGATGGTAGCCCAGCCCCCGAACACTCGCCAGCTCGGCCCATGCGTGCGGCGTGTGCGCGGCATGGGTGCGGAGGGCGAAAGGCGAGCATGCAGCGTCGGTCCGGCGTGCGAGATCAGTGTCCGTGCGGCCGAACCAGACCGCAGTTGCCGCAGATCTCGGCCTTGCGGGTGGCGGAGCCGGTTACGGCAGCTGCGGCGAACAGGGTGATCGCGGGGATGTAGCCGAAACCGTAGAGCCAACCGAAGACGCCGATCCAGAAGCCGAGGACGGTCAGCAGGACGGAACCGAAGGGGCTGAAGCGGTGTCTCCGGCTGACCTCCCACTGGCCGGCGGCGTCGCACTCCGGACACCGCTGTTCGTCGGCGTCGTCGGAGGGCACTTCCGGTTTGCGGGCCCGGATCTCGTTCATCTCAGGGGGTTCCGTTCAGAGGGGTTCCGTCGTGTGCATCGTGTGACCGCACCCTTCGCAACGCTGACGGCTACGTCGCGGCCAGGCGAAATAGGCGCTCATCGGGAATACGATCGCCGCCAACACCCAGGAAGTCCAGTGGACCGAGGGGCGGGTAAGCAACCACGTAAGCATGGTGGCGGCGATGAGTCCCGCGGCGATCTGCTCGCCGATGGGCGAAACGCGGCGCATTCGCTTGTACGCCATGCAGGCGGGACAGAAATGAAATTCCACGGCGAAAACCGATACGGGGGCGCGCGGATCGGGACGCAGGAAATGTGGCGGAGGGGGAGGGATTCGAACCCTCGGCACCAGTTACCCAGTGCAACGGCTTAGCAGGCCGCCCTATTCGTCCACTCTAGCACCCCTCCACAGGCGGAGGGAGAAGGATTCGAACCTTCGGACCGTGTTAAACGGTCAACGGTTTTCAAGACCGCCGCCTTAAGCCAGACTCGGCCATCCCTCCCCCGGTTCGGATTGTACCCGGTCGGGCGAAGCGTGAAAAACGCGGCCTCGGGTCCGAGCCCTTCTGGCTGCCGCCGACGGGCCGCCTCGGACCGAATCGGACCGCTCTGGACCGCCCCGGAAAGCCCCGGAATGCCGCGGAATGCCGCGGAATGCTCCGGAACCGCCGGGACCGCCTCCTGTAGAATCTCGGCCCGGGACGACCGAAACCAGGAGGTGATCGTGCGACGCGTGCTGCTGGCCCTGATACTCGTCTTTCTCGCCCACTCGACCGCCTTCGCGACCTGGTCGGTGGTGGCGCTCGATCGCCGAACCGGCGAGGTGGTGATCGCGTCGGCGACCTGCGTCCCCCAGGCATCGCTCGAGCGCTTTCCGGCGGAGGACCTGCGCCACGTGCAGGCGATCGTCGTTCCGGGGAAGGGCGTGGCCGCGGCGCAAGCCGGCGTCGATCGCACGCGCGCCAACCAGACGTTGATCTTCGAGCAGCTGTCGGCCGGCACGCCGCCGGCGGAGATCATCGAGATGCTTTCGGCCGACCCCAGGTTCCAGAATCGGCAGTTCGGCATCATCGACATGCAGGGCCGTGGTGCGGCGCACTCGGGAGAGGACAACGGCGACGTCTCGCTGCACGCCGTCGGTGCGGTCGAAGGTGAGCCGATCTTCTTCGCCGTCCAGGGCAACATTCTGGCTTCCGACCGGGTGGTCCTGGATGCGGTCGAAGCGCTGCGCGCAACGCAGGGAAGCCTGACGGATCGGGTGATGGCGGCGATGGAGGCGGCGGACGCGAACGGCGGAGATCGCCGCTGCACGTGCGAGACGGAGCCGCACCCGGACGCTCGGTGCGACGGTAAGACCTCTCACGTTGCCTACATCCTCAAGGCCGACGCGGACGATCCTTCGGGTGAATCATTCAACGACGGCGACTACGCCCTCTACATCAGCGTCACCGACCAGAACATCGACCCGACCGAAAACGCCAACCCGGTCAAGACGCTGAGGATGCGCTACGACGCCTGGAAAGCGGAGCAGGGGAACCGCTGATCGAAGGCGGGGCCGGGACCACGGGACCACCGAACGATTGCGGAACGCTGATGCGATGGAAAACGCCCCCCGGCTCGTCGCCGGGGGGCGTTTCGATCGCTGTGGCCGGCCGAGCGCCGACCGTCTTGGCTCAGTTGGCGCTGATGTGCTCGATGCTGTCGATGATGAGGATCTTGGCGCCGCCGCGCTCGGCCCACTCGCCGGTGATCTCCACCGTGTGGCTCGCGTGCGCCTTGAGCTCCTCGTTGGCGCCCTTCATCATCGCCTTGGAAGCCAGCCAGATCAGCTGGTCGGTGCCTTCCTCGACCAGGGCCAGCGGGATTCCGCCATCGGCGCAGGTCTGCGCGCAGTCCCGATGATCGGCGCCGCGCGCACCTTGCTTGATGAAACAGACCGAATCGACAACCTCGCCGCGGACGGTCACCTGTTGCGTGGCGGCCATGAGCGGCATCGTTACGGCGACCGCGAGAACCGCCAGGGCGATCGTCAGAGAATAAGCGCGCTTCATTGATACACCTCCGGAGTGACGCCGTACTCGGCTTGTGAGAGTGCTTCGATTATTCGCCCACCCCGGCCGGGTCTCAAGCGACGGAGCCTCGCATCGGCGAAATTAGTAAGCCAGGCTACGAGGTCCTCGGCCGCGGTTGAACCGCGGTCGCCGCGAACGCCGCTACCGGCGGCGCGTCGGAGCCGCCGCGGCTGGTAAAGCCGGGGACCGGTCGGGCCCGCTAACGAATCAGGTAGAGCTCGGTTTGACGGCCGTCAGGCCAATCCCAGCCGTTTTCCAGCAGCGCTGCGTCCTCTTCCAGGGCGAAGCGAACCTCCTGGCCGTCCCATTCGGGTACGGCCGCCCGGACGTTGAGCTCCACCGAGTACCAGGTGTTGGGCCGGTAGGAATACTCTCCGCGAACCGGCACGCCTTCCTGGTAGTCGGTCATCCCCATCGGCGGCCCGGCAGCGTGTCCGTGGTATCCGATGGCGTGCCAGTAAATCGTCGGCACCAGCCCTTCGCCGCGGGCCTGGCTCAGCGATCGTTCCAGCGCCTGGTTGCCGGTAACTCCCGGTCGGGCGTGCGACATGCTGATGTCCTGCAGGCGGTTGGCGGCCGCCAGCCCGTCCTTGATTCCCGCGGGGGCGTCGGATTCGCCCGGCAGGAGGACGTAGGCGTGGTGTTGTGTGTCGGTCGAGAAACCGTAGTAGACGATGCCGAAGTCGCAGTGAAGCAGGTCGCCTCGCTGGATCACCACGCCGCCATCCGCCGCACGTTCGACTCCCTGCAGGCCGCCGCGCCGCTGCACGCTCACCGAAGGGTGGAACCACTTTCCCAGCCCGAGGGTCACGACCCGCTGGCGCATCCACCAGCGGACGTCCTCGGTGGTGGTCACACCCGGAACGATGACCTCGTTGGAGAAGGCCTGAGCGATGACGCGGTGCGCCACCCGCTGGACGTGGCGATACATCTCGGTTTCTTCGGGGAGCTTCTCCTCGAGCCATCCGACGGCGAGCATCTCGGCTGAAACCAGCCGCGTCGCGTACTCCTCGCCCAGCGCCTCGACCAGCATGTCGCGTTCGTTCGCGGTGAGGCCGTCGGCGTGGTTCCAGCGCTCCGACGTGTTGATACCGATGGTGCTCGGGTCCCGCTCTTCGATCAATTCGCGCAGACCCTCGTACTGGCGCTCGTTGTGGGTGCGAACGACCTCGAACAAGCCGTCGTAGTCGAAGCGGCCGACGGACAGACGATCGACGCCCTGTCCCGGTCCCCGGTCGTGGAAGACGAGAATCGTTCGGCGACGCGACGAATACGTCGTCAGCGGCGCCATCGAGCGGAATACCGGGTCGTCGTTGTACTCGCGCGTGATGACGATCCACATGTCGATTCCGGTGTCGCGCATCAGGCGCGGCAGGATCGTTTCGAAGCGCTTCTCGATCCATTGCCGCACGACCGGAGCCTGCTGTCGCTGCCCGGCAACCGGAACGCCGAAGTCGGGGAAGGTGTCCGTGCCCGCCTGCGGGGCGCCGTGGACGGCCCCGCCGCCGGTAACAACGCCGAAGGCGAGCGTGCCGACCATCAGAGCGCACGTCGCGGCGTGCACGACCCGCCGGGTCCGGGCGGGAGGCGACGAGTCCGACAACCCGGGGCTCCGGAGCGCTCCGCGGGATACCCTGCTACGAAAGGCTCGATCGGGGATCATGGGTCTTCATTCCTCCTTCAAACGGTCCTTGTACTTTCCCCGCGCAGCTTACCCTGTCTATTCCGCGATGAGGACAGAAGTGGTTACCGCCGCCGAGGCAACGAGCGTGAGGATCCTGGTCGTCGAAGACGAGCCGAAGACGGCGGCGACGGTGCGCCTGTACCTCGAGGACGCCGGCTATGCCGTCGACGTCGTTGCCGACGGCGCCGAGGGTTTGGAGGCGGCACGCTCCGGGGCGCACGACCTGGTGGTGCTGGACGTCATGTTGCCGCGGCTCGATGGCACCGACCTTTGCCGGAAGCTGCGCGTCGATTCGCGCGTTCCGGTGATCATGCTTACCGCCAAGGCGACCGAGGACGCGCGTGTTCGCGGTCTCGACCTCGGGGCGGACGATTACGTGACGAAACCGTTCAGCCCAAGGGAGCTGGTGGCGCGGGTCAGAGCGGTCCTGCGCCGCGGCGCGACGGCGGATGTCGACGACACGGCGTCGATCAGCCGAGGCGAGCTGGTCATCGAGACCGGCGCCCGCCGCGTGCTGGTCGCCGGTGAAGAGGTGCGCCTGACGCCGACGGAATTCGACCTCTTGTGCCTGCTGGCGCGACGCCCCGGACGCGTGTACTCGCGCGACGAGCTCATCGACGAGGTGCTCGGCCGGGATTTCCTCGGCATGGACCGAACCGTCGACGCCCACATCATGAACCTGCGGAAGAAGATCGAGCCGGACCGTCGGAGACCGTCCTACATTCAGACGGTGTTCGGCGCCGGCTATCGATTCACCCCCGCTGCGACGGAGGCCTGACGGGTGCCCGCCGGACGAAGCGTGCGCACCCGACTCCTGCTGATGGTGACGGCCGTCGTACTGGTCGCGGTCGCCGCGGTCGGTTGGACATCGAGAAGGGTGACGCGCTCCGAGTTCGGCCTCCTGGTGAATCGCCTGCAGACCGAGATCGGCCAGGATGCGGCGGCTGTCCTGGGTGCGGAGCTCGAGAGCCTCGGCAACGCGCTTCAGGAGAGCTTCCTGTCGCGCGGGGACTGGAGCGGCGCCGGCGATGTTTTCGGCGATTCTGCGCCGTTGCTCGATGGGCGTACCGCCTTGCTGGTCGTCGGCAATCGCGTCCTGGCCTCGAACGATGCGGGCCTCAGGGATGCCGCGGTCAAGGACCTGGGCGGCGGCGGAATCGAGATCTCCGGATGGGAAAGGACGTACGATTCGGCCGGCGGAAGGGTGGTCATGACCGACGCCCAGGCAATCGCTTTTCGCGGCCCGTCCCACGCGATTCATGACAGCGACGGCGGCGAGGCGGGCGTGCTTCACCTCCTGCCCTCGATTCCGGGCCGCGGCGTGCCGCATATCATCGAGGCGGACGATCGCGAGGCGTTTCTCTGGTCCGTCGATCGTTGGATTCTGGGCGCCGTGCTCGGCGTCGGGCTTCTGGCGATGCTTGCCGCCGTGGTGTTGTCCGGTCGCATCGTCCGTCCGATCGAAGAGCTCACCGAGGCGTCTCGTCGCATGGGGGCGGGAGACCTGGGGCATCGGGTCGAAGTCAGATCGGCGGACGAGATCGGCGAGCTTGCGAGCGCATTCAACTCGATGGCCGCGTCCCTGGAGCACCAGGAGCACCTGCGGCGGAACATGGTCACCGACGTGGCCCATGAGCTGCGTACGCCGCTCACCAACCTTCGCGGCCAGCTCGAGGCCGTTCAGGACGGGCTGATCTCGCCGACTCCCGGCTTGATTGCATCGCTCCACGAGGAGGCCATGCTGTTGAACCATCTGGTGGAGGACCTGCAAGAGCTGGCGCTGGCCGAGGCGGGGCAGCTGCGCCTGAAGCCAGAGGCGATCGACGTCGGCGGAGAGATCGAGCGTGCCGTCGAGCTTTTCCGCGCACCGCGCCACACCGACGATGGTGCCGGGGCGGAAACAGGCGATGCTCACCGACAGATCCGGATGGACGTCGACGAAGGGTTGCCGCCGGCGATCGCCGACCTGCAACGGTTTCGTCAGGTGCTGCGAAACCTGCTGAAGAATGCCCTCGAACACGGCGGCGGCGGGGTCGTGGTTACGGCCCGGGGCGTGGATTCCCCGCCCGCGTCCGGTTTGAGGCCCGCACATGTCACGGATCGGGACGCGGCTGATCCATTCGATGCAGCCGATGTGGCCGGCGACAGTGGCTACGTGGCCGTCACCGTGGCCGACTCCGGGCCGGGGATCGACCCGGATCAGCTGGCGAACGTATTCGAGCGTTTCTATCGCACCGATCCGTCCCGGCAGCGGGCTACCGGGGGCGCCGGTCTGGGTCTCGCCATCGTTCGGCAGCTCGTCGAAGCGCAGGGAGGCCGCGTCTGGGTCGAGAGCGAACCGGGCGAGGGGGCGCTGTTCGGCTTCTGCCTACCGGCGGAGGAATCTCGCGACCTGGCCTGAGGAGTACCGACCTGGCCTGAGGAGTCCCGAGGTGGCCTGAGGAATCGCGAGGTGGCCTGAGGAGCTCCGGGACCTTCATCGCTTCTTCAAACCGTCCTGTCAACATCGATGCGTTCTCGCCCCGACGCGACCCAGACAATCTCGGAGAGACCGATGCATCGTTGCATTCGAGCCTTTTTCTTGACGACGGCGGTCATTGCCGTCGCTGCACCCGCCTTCGCCCAGCAGCAGCCCGATCCCGACTCGCCCCGCTACAAGGGCGTCGTCGCCCTGGAAGAGTTCATCCGCACCGAAGGTGACGGCGCCGTCGAGTCGTTCATCGAGAACCGCATCGCCGCCTCGGTGCGCCAGGCCATGGGCGACGAGAAGCTGGCGGAAGCCCTTGCCGCGATCCGCGCCGAGGTTGCAGGGGCGCAGTTCCGTGGCGGCCGGCCTATCGGCCCGCTGTCCGCCGAGCTTGTCCTCGACGGCCCGGACGGCTCCGAGACCAGCTTGGAGTTCGCCCTCGATGAGCAGGACAACGACCGCTTCGTCCTCATTCGATCGCCGGGTAACGTCGTCTCCGCTTCACGATGAAAGGAGGCCGGATGCGCGGCGCCTCCACGAGCGCCGGCCAGAGAGCCGCCACCGGTTGACGGCGGGTCGGCGGCGCGTACGCTGGGCGCAGGACATGCCCACCGTACGCCCAGGAGGCTCGTCGTGGCTCGCAGCTGGAATTGCGTCTTCCCGATCGTTGCCGCCGGGCTGCTGTGCACGGCGTGCGGCGCGCCCGGTTCATCGTCCTCCGACCAGCAGGAAGGGGCCGACCCGCTGGCGCTGGCACGCGCCTCGCTGTCGCAGATCGAAGGCGAGATCACCCTCGACGGCCTGAACGCCGAGGTCGAGGTGCTGCGCGATCGTTGGGGCGTGCCGCACATCTACGCCACGGACACCGATGACCTGTTCTTCGCGCAGGGGTTCGTTGCCGCGCAAGATCGCCTCTGGCAGCTCGACATGTGGCGCCGCTGGATGGAGGGCCGCAGCGCCGAAGTTTCCGGCGAGACCCGCTTCGAGGCGGATCGGATCATGCGCCTGCTGGCGTGGCGTGAGGGACTGACCGAGGCAGAGCTCGCCAGCTACCACCCGGAGAGCGGACGGATCCTCGAGGCGTTTGCGGCCGGGATCAACGCATTCATCGACCACCGGGGTGAGAACCTGCCGGTCGAGTTCGTCCTCACCGGTTTGCGTCCGGGTCGCTGGAGCGCCGCGACGCCGACGTTGCGGACAACGCTCACCGGCGTGGGCGGCAGCATCGCGGCGGACCTGCGGCTGGCTCGCCGCGTCGCAGAGCTCGGGGCGGAAGAGGCAAACCGCCGGACCTCGCCGGACCCGTTCTACGAGCTCGTCGTGCCCCGCGGGCTGGACCTCGCAGCCATCGATGACGACGTGCTGCAAGCGTTTTCGGTGCGCGCCGGTCGGGGCTTCGACGTGCCGCTGTTGCCTGGCTACAGCGACCTGGCGGCTGCGGGGCTCGAGATGCTCCACGATCGCTCGCGGCTCGCCGCCGGCCCGTCGTCGTTCCTCGAGCGTTTGCAGCTTCCCGGCGAGCCGCTTTCGGCCGGCCCGGCCGGCCGGGGTACGCGCTGGCCCGGCCCGCACCACGAGGAGATCGGGAGCAACAACTGGGTCGTGTCCGGGGCCTATACCGCCTCCGGCTCACCGATGCTGGCCAACGATCCCCACCGGCAGGTGGACAACCCCGCTCTGCGCTACCTGACGCATCTCGAGGGGCCGGGCTGGAGCGTGATCGGAGCCGGCGAGCCGGCCCTCCCCGGCGTCGCCATCGGGCACAACGAGCGCGCCGCCTGGGGGTTGACGATCGTCGGCACCGACCAGATCGACATCTTCGTCGAACAGCTCGATCCCTCCGACCCCTCTCGTGTGCTGTACGGTGGCCAATCGGAGCCGCTTCGCGTGGAGGTGGAAACGATCGAGGTTCTCGGGGCGCCCTCACGAGAGGTGACCTTCGAGTTCAGCCGCCATGGGCCGATCGTCTACAAGGATCTCGACCGCGGCCTCGCGTACGCCGTCCGGTCGTTCGCCCAGGAACCCGGCACCGCGCCGTACCTCGGTTCCCTGCGCGTCGATCAGGTTCGTGACTGTGCCGCTTTCCTGGCTGCCATGGAGGGGTGGAAATCTCCTTCCGAGAACATGATCTGCGCGGACGTCGATGGCAACATCGCCTGGCGGGCGGCGGCGTTGACACCGAACCGGACCGGTCCGACGCCGTGGTACGGACGCCTGCCGGTGCCCGGTACCGGGGACTACGAGTGGCAGGGGTTTCGCCAGGACCTGCCGCAGGAGATCAACCCGGAGCGCGGCTGGATCGCCACGGCCAACCACAACATCCAGCCGGCGGGATTCCACCCGCCCATCATGTTCAAGGGCGGGCCGCCGTACGCTCGCTATGAGCGTCTCGAGGCGCTGCTCTCGGCAGGTGGCGGCGAGAATGGGAAGTTCACCATCGAAGACTTCGGTCGCATGCAGCACGATGCGTTCTCGGCCGCCGGCCTCGAATCCGTCGCCCACTTCAGCGGTTGGGTTGCCGACGATGCCGAGCTGGAATGGGCACGCTCCCGTATCGCCGCGTGGGACGGCGTCTTCGACCGCGACAGCGCCGCGGCGGCGCTGTACCTGGAATGGCGGCGGTCCACCGACGTCGATGCCCTCGACGATCTCGAGGCGTCCGAGCGTCGGCAGGCTGTCGAGTCGGGCCTGCGGGAGGCGTTGTCGAGACTGGCGGAATCACTCGGCCCGGAGCGCGAAGACTGGCGCTGGGGGCGGCGGAACGTGCAACGGTTCGACCATTCCCTGGTTGCCGCGTTCGATCTTCCGGAAGTCGAAAAGTCGGGCGGCGCTGGGACGGTGTATGCCAACGGCGCGACGTTCCGCGAGATCTACGACCTGGCCGACTGGGATGCCGCCCTCGCGACCACGGCGCCGGGACAGTCGGGGCAGCCGGGCAGCCCTTACTACGGCGACCTCATCGACTCATGGGCGGACGGCGACTACTTTCCGCTGGTTTTCAGCCGCGCCGCGGTCGAGGAGGCGACGGCGCATCGACTGGTGCTCAAACCCGCTCGCTAGATGCCCGGCCGGGCTAGGGGCTCGATGCGCTCCTGCCCGTTCATGTAGGGACGCAGTGCTTCCGGGATGGTCACCGTGCCGTCGGCTTCCTGGTAGTTCTCCAGAAGCGCCACCAGGGTCCGGCCGATCGCCAGGCCGGAGCCGTTCAGGGTGTGCACCAGACGGGTCTTCTTCGCCCCCTCCGGGCGGTAGCGGATCTCGGCGCGACGGGCCTGGAAGTCTTCACAATTGCTGCACGAGGAAATCTCCCGGTAGCGGCCCTGGGAAGGCAGCCAGACCTCGATGTCGTAGGTCTTTGCCGCCGCGAAGCCGAGATCACCGGTGCACAGGCTGACGACCTGATAGGGAAGCTCGAGGCGCTGCAGCACCCGCTCCGCGTCCTGCACCAGTGTTTCGAGGGCTTCGTAGGAACGCTCGGGCGTCGTGTACCAGACCAGCTCGCACTTGGTGAACTGATGCACCCGAATGAGTCCGCGGGTGTCCTTGCCGTAGGACCCCGCTTCGCGGCGGAAGCACGGTGTGTAGGCACAATAGCGGATCGGCAGGTCCGACTCGTCGAGGATCTCGTCGCGGTGCAGATTCACCAGCGGGACCTCGGAGGTCGGAATCAGGTACAGGGAGTCCCGGTCGATGAAGAACGCCTCGTCGGCGAACTTCGGCAGCTGGCCCGATCCCTCCATGGACTCCGGCCGCACCAGAAACGGGGTGAATACTTCCAAATACCCTCCCTCGCTTTGAGCGAGGTCGAGCATGAACGCGGCGAGCGCACGCTCCAATCGAGCGCCGGCGCCGAACTGGGTCGGGAAACGCGCCCCCGACACCTTCGTTGCCCGTTCCAGGTCGATGATGCCCAAGGACTCGCCGACGTCGACATGGTCGAGGACCTTGAAATCGAACGTTCGTGGAGATCCCCAGGTTCGCTCGACCCGATTGTCCGATTCGTCGCGACCCTCAGGGACGCTCTCGTGCGGCAGGTTCGGTAACCCGAGAAGGGTCTCGCGAACCTTCGCTTCGAGCTCACCGAGCTCGACCTCGAGGGTCGCCGCCTTGCGGCTGACCTCTGCCATTGCCGCGATCACGGAGTCGGCGCTTTCGCCGGCTTTCTTCAGCTCGCCGATTCGCTTGCCGGCGGCATTACGCTCGGCTTTCAGCGCGTCGACTTCTTGGATCAGTTGGCGCCGACGCTCGTCCACGGCGAGGAACTCGTCGACGTCGAACGTGACCTTGCGGGCGGCGAACGACGACGTGGTCGCGGCGGGGTCCGCGCGCAAACGGGAGAGGTCGTGCATCGGTCAGCGCCGCCCTGCGGGGAATAGATTCACGACGCCTTCTTCTTCGAGTCCTTCGCCTTGTCGCCCTTGGTTCCCGACGATCCCCCGTCAGACGAGCCCCCGTCCTTTGAAGAGGCCGCGGCGGAGTCTCGTTTGCCGTCCTTGTCACCCGTCTTCTTGTCGGCGTAGTCGGTGACATACCAACCGGTTCCCTTGAAGCGGATCGCCGGAGGGCTGATCAACCGATCGACGGCGCCGGAGCATTCCGGGCATCGTTTGCGCGGCTTGTCCGAGAACTTCTGGATGAGCTCGAAGCGATGGCCGCAGCGACGACACTCGTACTCGTAGATGGGCATCGGAAAAACTCGTCGTACGTCTTTGGACATGCGGAAGGTTCGGCGAACGCCGACCGCGCATTATAGCGCGCCGGCGGTACGGCGAAGAACTCGTCCGTCGCGGACTGCTACGGTTTGGCTTCCATCCAGTCGGGGCCCGTGCCCAGGTCGACGACCAGCGGCACGTCGAGCTCAATGGCACCTTCCATTTCCTCTCTCACCATTGCCGAGACGGCGTCGACCTCGCCCTCCGGGACCTCCAAAACCAGCTCGTCGTGCACCTGGATGAGAATCTTCGCGGCGTGCTCTTCATCGAGCAGTCGCCGATGCAGCGTCACCATGGCCCGCTTGATCATGTCGGCGGCGGTTCCTTGCAGCGGAGTGTTGACCGCGACGCGCTCGCCGAAGGCCTGCACCGCCCGCTGGTGGCTCTGCAGCTCGGGGAGATAGCGGATCCGGCCCAGCATCGTGGTCACGTATCCGTTTTCCTTGGCGTTCTCGATCGTCCCTTCCAGGAAACCGCGAACTTCCGCGTAGATCTCGAAGTAGTTGTCGATGAAGGCGCGGGCCTCCTTCGTGGAAATGCCGAACTCGCGGCCGAGCCGCTGCGGCCCCATCCCGTACATGATGCCGAAGTTGATCACCTTCGCCCGGTCGCGTTGCCGGGTCGTTACCTCCTCGGCGGGCACGCCGAAGATCTCCGCGGCGGTGGCCCGGTGCACGTCGGTGCCCTCCTGGAAGGCGCGCTGCAAACGGCCGTCGCCCGACAGATGGGCCATGATGCGCAGCTCGATCTGGGAGTAGTCCGCCGTCAACAACACGCAACCGTCGGCGGGAATGAATGCCTTGCGGATGCGCCGCCCGAGGTCGGAGCGGATGGGGATGTTCTGCAGGTTCGGGTCGCTGCTGCTGAGGCGGCCGGTTGCCGCGACCGTCTGGTTGAAGGATGCGTGGAGCCTGCCCGTCTCGGGGTTGACCAGCGCCGGCAGCGCGTCGATATAGGTCCCCTTGAGCTTGGCGAGCTCGCGGTACTCGATGACCCGCGCCGCGATCGGATACTCGACAGCCAGCTTCTCGAGCACCTCGGCCTTGGTCGAGCGAGAGCCGGTCTTGGCCGTTCTCCCGCCGGAGGGGAGGCCGAGGCGATCGAACAGCACCTCGGCAAGCTGCTTGGGCGAGTTGATGTTGAACTCCTCCCCGGCGGCGACGTAGATCTCCTCCCGCAGATCATCGAGCTGCTCCTCGACCTCGGCTCCCATCTTCGCCAGGTAGGCCGAGTCGATCCGGACCCCGGCGAGCTCCATGTCGGCGAGCACCTTCATCAGCGGGAGCTCGAGATCGCGATAGAGCTCGGAGAGGTCCGTGGCCTCGAGCTCCGGCTCGAAGATCTCGCTCAACCGCAGCGCGACGTCGGTGTCCTCGGCGGCATAGACCGTCGCTTGCTCGACCGGAACCTCGTCGAAGGTGGCGCCCTTCTTCGGGATGATCTCCTTGAACGGCGTCATCTTGACGCCGAGATAGTCGAGCGCGAGCCCGTCCAAACCGTGCCCCGTGCGCGTCGGGTGCAGCAGGTAGGAAGCGATCATGGTGTCGAACCACGGATCGATGCCGGCGATCCCGTTGCGCTTCAGCACGATCAGGTCGTACTTGAGGTTCTGCCCGATCAACTTGATCTGGGCGTCGGTGAGCACCGGGGCGAGCTCTTCGAGCGCCGCCTCGACCGTCATCGCGTTCTCCGCCCCGAGGGTGGAGTGGGTCAGCGGCAGATACACGCCACGACCTTCTTCCCAGCTGAGGGCGATCCCGACGATGTCCGCCCGGACGGGTTGCTCGTGGGTCGTCTCGAGATCGAACGACAGACGGCCTGCTTCGCGCGCAGCGTCGAGCGCGGCGGTCAGGTCGTCGACGTCGGCGAGCGTGGTGTACTCGACGTCTTGGACGCCGGACTCGGTGAACTCCTCCAGGATCGAGCGAAACTCGAGCTCGGAAAACAGCTCGCGGGCAAGCTTGCGGTCGGGGTCGTCGAGGCGGAACCCGTCGAGGTCGAGATCGATCGGCAAGTCCGTGTGCACCGTGGCGAGCTCCTTGGACAGCCGTGCCATGTCGGCTTCGCGCTCGAGCTTCTCGCCGTACTTCATCTTGGTGATCTCACCGGCGTGCTCGATGGCGGTTTCGATGGTGCCGTATTCCTGCAGGATCATCTGCGCACCCTTTGCACCGATGCCCTTGACCCCCGGAATGTCGTCGACGCTGTCTCCCATCAGCGCCAGCAGATCGGGGATGCTCTCCGGCGGGACGCCGTACTTGTCCTGCACCCGGGCGCGGTCGTAGGTGACGCTCCCCTGGCGCTCCGAGAACATCGTCACGCCGTCGTCGACGAGCTGCAGCAGGTCCTTGTCCTCCGACACGATGACGACGTCGATGCCGGCGGCGTGGGCTTTCCGTGAAAGCGTCCCGATGACGTCGTCCGCCTCGTATCCCGGGATCTCGACGATCGGAATCCGCAGCGCTTCGCAGACCCGGCGGACGTACGGCAGCTGCTTGAGCAGATCTTCCGGCGCTTCGTCCCGCGAGGCCTTGTAGTCCTCGTAGGCCTCGTGCCGCAGGGTCGGCCCGGGCGGGTCGAACGCGGCAACAACGTAGTCCGGCTTCTGCTCCCGCAGGAGCTTGCGGATCATGTTGGTGAAGCCGAGGGTGGCGTTGGTGGGCAGGCCTTTGGAGGTCGTCAGCTCCGGAATCGCGTAGAACGCGCGGAAAATATGCCCACTGGCATCGATCAGATAGAGGCGGGTCTTCTTGGCGGCAGTCACGCGGGCACGCTGTCAGCAGTATGGGCCGACGTCAAGTCACGCCGCCCGGATGCCGTGGAACCGGCTCTCCGGCGGGCGTTAAATCCCCAACACATAGGGGGTTTTCTCTCTGTTGAATCCCGTCGAATCAAGGTGGTACAGTCCTCGGCAAAGGGGCCACATCTGCATTCATATGATCACTCCTAAACAGTTGTCGCGCATCGGGGGCCGGTGTATCCACCTGCTCACGGTCTTTGCGTTGGTCGCATTCGGCGTTCAGCCGGCGGTTGCCGCGCCGAGTCCCGCAGGGCAGGGGCAGCAGGATGCCCTGCTCACGGGAGCGGTGTACGACAGCAGCGGCCTGCCTTTGATCGGTGCTCTGGTCGCGGTGGCACTCCCCGGCGGCGAGCGCGCCGAAGCCATGACGGTTTCCGATCAGCGCGGTCGCTTCTCGCTCGCCGTCGATCCCGGGGTCTATACGCTGTGGGCGCGCAGCTTCGGCTTCGTCAGTGCCATCGTGCCCGAGCTGCAGATACCGCGCGCCGAGCCGGTGCGCTTACAGTTGCGGACCGAGGGGCAGGCGATCTCGCTTCTCTCGGCGAACGCACCGCTGGACCTGGGCTGGGCGTTCCGGCCCCGTGTGCGCGACGTGTTGCGCGGCACCGAAAACACCCTCGACGCCGAGGTGGAGAGTGTAGACACCCGCTGGGTGAGCCGTCTCACGGAAGGCTCCATGTGGGCGAACGTCGGTGGCGAGCTCAGCCTGTGGACCGTCGCCCCGGTGGACGGCGACATGGATGACAGCCGCTCCGCCACGGACTTCTCCATGGGCTCGGTGGGATCGGGTCGGCAGCACTGGGTGCTACGCGGGCAGCTGGCCGACGGCATCGTTCGGGCCAACAGTACGCTGTCTCGTGTGATGAACGACTCCCACGCGATGCGGTTGGGCGTCGGCTTCGCCGGCAAAGAGCTCGGCGTCCCCGAGATCGACCATGCCCCACGCAACATATGGGTCGGCAGCCTTTACGCCGAGGACTTCTGGCGCCTGGGTAGCCACCTCCAGGTCGGCTACGGCATGCGCTTCGAGCACTACAACTACCTCGAGGAAACCGGGCTCGTCTCGCCCCGGGTGCAGGTGGCCTACGTTCCGATCGACGCCGTCACCCTCACCGCCGGCGTTTCCTACGATGCCGAGGCGCCCGGTCTGGCGGAGCTTCGATTCCAGGTCGATCCGCTGGCTGTGCGTTACATGGACGTGCTCGGTGTCGACGACATCGACCCGGAGCGGTCGCTGCGATACGAGGCCGGAGTCCAGAGCCACGTTGCCGCGGTCGAGTGGCGGGCGCGGGCATTCCGCAGCGAGATCACGGACGAGCTCATCGGCGTCTATCTCGCCAACGACATGGGCTCGAGCGACTACCTGGTGGCGAACCTGGGCGACTCGGTCGTGCAGGGCTTCGAGTTGGATGTGAGGCGCTCGTTCATGGGAGTCGCCGGCCTCGTCAGCTACGCGTACGGTCGGCGAGACGGCATCGCATTGCCGGCGGGGGTCGCCGGTGACCGCGGCCTGCTTGCCGCCGAGGATTTCGAGGCGGAAGCGGCGACCGTCGACGTCGTCCACGAGGTCGCGGCCGGGATCGAGACCGTCGTCGGTAACTACGACACCCGCCTGAACGCGACGTATCGGTGGCAGAGCGGCATTCCCGTCGTGCGCGAGGGGAATCTCGAGAGCGTCTACGAGCGCCTCGATCTGCGGGTGCGGCAGCCGCTTCCGTTCCGTGCCCTCTCGAGCGATTGGTCTGCTCTGGTGCAGGTGCAGAACGTCTTCGGTACCTCGTACGATGGGGTCTTCGACTTCGGGCTCGGAAACCCGCCCGTGCTCTCGCGCCTCGTCAGCGGCGGGCTCGCGGTACGTTTCTGAAGCCTGCCGGCACCGCCCGGTCCCCCGTCGGGAAGCTCCGGACCACGGCTTCCGCAACTATTCCTGCGAGCAAGGCGGCCCGTCCCCCGGTGAGCTTCGTGCCGACCGCTCGACGTCCTTCCAGGTCCGTGCTTTGCATCATATCCAATAATTTGGTCCCTTTATTCAAAGATTTGGATTCACCGCCCGTACAAGGGGGGCGGCGGCTCCAAAGCCTTTGAATTCAGCCGAATCACCGGTCTTTCAGACTCCCGCGCGTGGTATGGCGTTTGCTACCGTAAAAGATGACGTTTCATCTTCAGGGAGAGTCCGGCAGCCGCGCTAGCCGGGCTTGACGGGAATACGCAGCCCACATGACCGCAGAACAACAGCGGAACGATGCTCTCAGGCTGATCGGCCTGGTGACGATCACCGGTTTTCTGGTGTTTCTCGGCGTCGTCAGCGTAGTCAACCGGCTGCATTTCGAGGAGCCGACCGACGGCGCCGTCTGGGCCGTTCAGGACGGGAATCTCGTCGTCGAGGCCGTCGACCCGGACGGTCCGGCCCGTCAGGCGGGGGTCGAGACGGGTGATCGGCTGGTCGAGATCGGCGGTCTCGTGGCGCCGGCGGGGAACGCGGACTTCGTTCCCAGCGTGCTGTGGACGCTGATCCCGGGCGATCAGATCAACTACGTCCTCGAGCGTAACGGCGACCTGGTCGAAACCTCCCTGGTCGTCGGCGCCCAACAGCTCGATCACCGGGTCTATTTCTACCTTTGCTTGGTCGGTGCGGCGTCGTTGATCGCCGGCGTCTTCGTCCTGATGCGCAGGCGGGAGGCGGACGCGGGGAGTCAGGGCGAGCTATCGGGAGTGGCGGCGCGGTTCTTCTGGCTCGCGTTGTCGTTCTACGCCGTCAGCGTCCTTTATCCGACGCGGGCGGACGACCCGTTCTACGACCTGATCTGGTGGATCGACCAGCTGGCGCGAAATGCGCTTCCCGGGCTCTTTCTCTACTTCACCCTGACGTTTCCGCGCCCCAAACCGCACTTCCAGCAGCACCGCAATGCCTGGATCTTCGGCATCTTCGCGCCCGGGATGACGCTCTTCTTCTCGTACGCGGTCCTGGTCGGTGGCGCCGAAGCTTTGCGGTTGACGCCGGGGTTCTTCTATCCGGCCCTGACGTTCCTGAACAGCGTCGACCTGGTGTATATCGCCGTTTCCCTCGGCCTGGGGCTGCTTCTGATCGCCCATAGTTATCGGGTCACCGAAGCGCCGATCGAGCGCCGGCGTCTGACCTGGCTCATCGGCGGCACGGCGATCGGTTTGTTCCCGTTCGTCGCCATCTATGTGCCGCTGTACGTGCTCGGCGTAACCAGCCCGCTGCTCGAGCTGACCGTACTCCCGTTCGTCGCCATTCCGATCTGCTTCGGTTACGCGGCGGTCGGGTTCCGGCTCTGGGACGTCGAGGTCATTCTCAAGGCCGCGCTGGCGTATTCGGTCACTGCGTTGGCGGTCCTGGGCGTCTACGTCGGCGTCGAGAACGTCATCGCCCGCGTGTTCGAAGAGGAGTTGGCGCTCGCCGGCGCCTTTCTGGCGACGTTGATCGTGGCCACCGCGTTTGCCCCGCTGCGCGACCGGATCCAGGACGGGCTCGACCGGCTCTACTACCGCGAGCGCTACCGCTCGCGGCGCGGCATCCTCGATTTCGCCCGCGACCTGAACACCGAGTTGGACCTCGGCCAGGTCGTTTCGCTGCTCGTTCGGCGGGTGCGCAAGATGGTGGCCGTGGGCCGGATCGCGGTGCTTCTCCGCGAGGAGGACGGGCCGCGCCTGAGGCTGGTTTCCGATGAGGCTGCCACGCCGGAAGGGCCGCAGCTCTCCAGCGCCTTCTCGAAGTTCCTCGCCGCCGCGCTGGCCAACCGCGACTTCATCTATATCGAGGACCTGGCAAACCTGCTGGAGGAGTTCCCGCAAGATCGAGACCTGCTGGCAGAAGAAGATCTCGCCTATTTCCTGCCGCTCATCGTCAAGGGCGAGGTGCTCGGCCTGCTGGCCCTGGGGCGCACGCTCTCGGGGGACTACCTGTCGTCGGAGGACCTCAAGGTTCTTCAGATGCTCACCTCGCACGCTGCGTTGGCACTCGACAACGCGCTTCTGTATCGACAGGCACACGCCCGCGCGCAGGAGTTCGAGCAACTGAAGAACTACAACGAGAACATCGTGCAGAGCATCAAGGTCGGCGTCATGGTGCTCGACACCGACGGCCGCGTCCGGTCGTGGAACCGTTCGATGGAGGAGACGCTGGGCTTGCCGGCGAACGAGGCGATCCGCAAGCGGGTGGACGAGCTCTTTTCCGCCAGCTTTTCGGGGGCGCTGGAGCAGGCTCGCCACCGCGTAGAGGTCGGGGCAGAGCCGATCGCCTCGGCCTACAGGGTGGCGGTTCGCAGCCGGGACGGTATCGACCGCACCGTCAACATCTCCGTCGCCCCGCTGCTGGGCGAGAGGGGACATCAGCCCACCGTCGTCATCGTCGACGATGTAACCGAGGCGACCGAGCTGGAATCGCAGCTGCGACAGTCCGATCGCCTCGCGTCGGTCGGCTTGTTGGCGGCCGGCGTGGCGCATGAGGTGAACACGCCGTTGGCCGGTATTTCCAGCTACGTCCAGATGATGCAGCGCAAGATGCCCGAGAGCGATCCGCGCCGGCCCATCCTCGAGAAGATCGAGAAACAGACGTTCCGCGCCTCGAGCATCGTCAACAACTTGCTGAACTTCTCGCGGCAGCAGGCCTCCGACCTGCAGCCTGTCGAGATCAATGCCGTCGTCGAGGAGACGCTGGCCCTGGCCGAGCTGCCGCTGTCGAAACGCAGGGTGCGGGTCGACCAGCAGCTCGGCGACGGGCTGGCGCCGGTCTGGGGAGATTCCGGCAAGCTGCAGCAGGTCTTGATGAACTTGGTGCTGAATGCGCGTGACTCGATGCAGGAAGGTGGCGACTTGACCATCCGGACGAGCCAGCAGGGCGCCGAGGTAGTGCTGGAGGTGGCCGACACCGGTCGGGGGATTCCGAAAGAGCAAATCCACAAGATCTACGACCCGTTCTTCACCACCAAGGGAACCGGCAAGGGGACCGGTTTGGGATTGTCGGTGACCTACGGAATCGTTCAAGAGCATCGCGGCACGATCACGGTTCGCAGTGAGGCGGGGAACGGAACGCTGTTTCGTGTCGCCTTGCCGGCCGTGACCGATGGTCGCGCGCGCGTCGCCAGCTAGGGGTCTCCCTCGCTCGTGGCGACCAACGGGGCGAACCAGATGTCGGAACCGGCGTCCATTCTCGTCGTCGATGACGAGGCCATCATGCAGGAGATCCTCGGCGACTTCCTGCGCGAGGAAGGCTACGAGGTCGAGGTAGCCGGCTCGGGCGAGGAGGGCCTCGAGCTGGCCCGGCAGCGCCTCTACGACTGCGCCATCGTCGATCTCATGATGCCCGGGATCGACGGCATCGAGACGATGCAGCAGCTCCGCGAGATCGACGCCAACCTGCCGGTGATCATGGTGACGGCATTCGCGTCGGTCGAGTCGGCCGTCGAGGCGATGAAGCAGGGCGCGTACGAGTACATCACCAAGCCGTTCAAGAACGACGAGGTGCTGGTGGTGCTCAAGAACGCCATCCGCACTCGGCGGCTCGAGGACGAGGTCAAGACCCTACGCCAGGCGCTCAAGGACAAGTACCGCTTCGAGAACATCGTCGGCAAGAACCGGCACATGCAGGAGGTGTACGCCCTCATCGAGCAGGCGGCACCGTCGCGCTCGACGATCCTGATCCAGGGCGAGAGCGGCACGGGTAAGGAGTTGGTGGCCAAGGCGATTCACGCCAACAGCGCCCGTTCCGACAAACCGTTCGTGGTGGTGAACTCCGGGTCGATGCCGTCCGATCTGCTCGAGAGCAACCTTTTCGGGCACGTCAAGGGCGCCTTTACCGGGGCGGTTTCGAGCAAGAAGGGGCTGTTCGAGGTGGCCGACGGCGGATCGATCTTCTTCGACGAGGTGGGCAACATCGGCGTCGACGTCCAGGCGAAGCTGCTCCGGGTGATCCAGGAAAAGGAGTTCATGCGCCTCGGGTCGGTCGATACGGTCAAGGTCGACGTGCGGATCATCGCCGCGACCAACGCCGACCTGAAGCAAATGGTCAACGACGGGACCTTCCGAGAGGATCTGTACTACCGCATCAACGTCATCAGCATCGGTTTACCGCCCCTGCGCAACAAGGTCGACGACATTCCGTTGCTGGCCCAGTACTTCCTCGACAAGTACAGCACCGAGAACGGCCGTGAGGGATTGACGATTGAGGACGAAGCGCTGGAGCTGCTCAAGAGCCACGCCTGGCCGGGCAACGTTCGCGAGCTGGAGAACGCCATCGAGCGCGCCGTCGTCCTGGCCCCGGCCGAAGGCAGCATCCATGCCGACCTGATCCGCGAGTACATCGATCCGGTCGCGTTCGACGCCTCGCCACCGAAGGTGTCGGTGCCCCCGGAAGGGCTGCCGATGAAGGACGTGGTGCAGGAGTTTCAAAAGCAGCTCATCATCGACGCCCTGCGCCGATCCAACGGCGTGCAGAAAGAGGCGGCCAAGCTGCTCGATGTGAAGCCGACGACGCTCAACGAGATGATCAAGCGTCACGGCATCCGAGAAGAAGACCTGTGAGGTGATTCTCCAGGTCCTTGACCTCGTCGGCGTCGCCGTCTTCGCCATCAGCGGGGCGCTCGCCGCAGGTCGCAAGAGCCTCGACCTGATCGGTGTTGTCGTTATCGCCATCGCCACCGCGATCGGCGGTGGGACGCTGCGCGACCTATTGCTCGACCGTCCGGTGTTCTGGCTGACGAGTCCCGAGTACCTGTTCACGATCATGGCGGCGGCCCTCTTGACGCCGATCTACACCCGCCTGGCGGACCCTCCTCGGCGGGCGCTGCAGATCGCCGACGGTCTCGGCCTGGCCTTGTTCACCATCAGCGGCGCCAAGATCGCCGAAGACTTGGCGATGCCGCCGGTAGTCATCGTGGTGATGGCGACGATGACCGGAACCGCCGGCGGTGTGGTGCGCGATGTTCTGCTCAACGAGATCCCGTTGATCTTCCGGGCCGGGAACATCTATGCCACCGCCGCGATCGTCGGCGCCTGCATCTACCTGTTGGCGGGGCAGGTCGGGCTCGATGAGGCAGTGGCCACCAACGTCGGCATGTTCACCGTCGCGGCGCTACGCTTCGCCGCCATCTACTGGGGTCTGCAGATTCCGGTGTTCCACTACTCCGGAGACGAAGACGGCGGCTGAGCCCTCCTCGAAATGCTCCCGAAGTCGGGGCGCTTTGCGTCGCGGGCGCCGATCCCCGCCCGGGTAGCTCGAGGCCGCATCCGAGATTTCCGAAGCCGCCCCGAGCCTGGGGCGCCCTGCTGAGGCTCGCCTACGAGTCGCGTAGCGCCACCTGCGGGTCGATGCCGGAGGCGCGCCGTGCCGGCACGTAGGCCGCCGAGATGGCGACCAGGGTGAGGATGACGGCGACCCCGGCAAACGTCAGCGGGTCGGTCGTGGTTACTCCGTACACCAGGCTCGCCATGATCCTGCTCGCCGCCAGGGAGGCGACGAGCCCGAGGGCAATGCCCAAGGCGGTCAGCCGTAGTCCCTGGCTGAGGAGCAGGCGAAATACCTCGGCCCGGTTCGCGCCGAGCGCCATGCGTACGCCCATTTCGCGGGTCCGCTGCGAGGCGGAATAGGAGACCACGCCGTAGATCCCGAGGGTCGCGAGCACCACGGCGAGGAGCGCGAAGGAGCCGACGAGCAGCGTGTTGAATCGCGGCTCGGCGACCGACTGGTCGACCAGGCTGCTCATGGCGGCGACGCTTTCGATCGCGACGCGGCTGTCGATCTCCCAGACCCGCGAGCGCACTGCGTCGACCAGCGCTAGCGGATCGTCTCGCGTGCGCACGACGAAGTGCATGAAATACGACGCGGACTGGGTGTACGGGACGTAGAACTCCGCCGGCGGGTCGCGATCGATACCGAGCTTCCGCGTGTCTGCCACGACGCCGACGATCTCGAAGCTCGGCCGCGCCGCGGCTTCCCCGCCGTCGTCCCCTTCGCGATCGCCGACCGAGATCGTCCGGCCCACGGGATCGCCGTCCGGCCAGTGACGCCGGGCGAACGTCTCGTTCACCAGCAGAACGCGACCGCGGTCGGCGGTGTCGTCGTCGGTGAGCGAGCGGCCGCTCCTCAGGGGAATGCCGAGCGAGCGAAAATAGTCCGGGCTGACGACGTTGAACTCGGCGCTGGGCTCCTCGCCGGGACCTGGCTCCGGCATCCCGTCGACCGTGTAGCTCATGCTCCACTCGACACCGGCGAGCGGCGGCGCGGTGTTGGCCCCTACGGTCTCAACACCGGGCAGCGCCGCGATGCTATCGACCACCTCGCGGTAGAAGCCGATGCGTCGGGCGGGATCTTCATACGATGGGGACACTTCGAAGGTCAGGATACGATCCGGGTCGAAGCCGAGGTCCTCGGCCAGAAGGGAGCTGAAGCTGCGCAGCAGCAGGCCCGCACCGGCGAGCAGAACCAGGGCCACCGCCACCTCGACGACAACGAGGGCCGACCGGAATCGCTGCCGCCCCGTGGCTCCGGCAGGGCCGGCGGCGCGCTTGAGCGTATCGTGCAAGTCTGCTCGCGAAGCGTGCAGCGCCGGGAGCACTCCGAACAGGAGGCCTGTCGTGAGGGTGGCGCCGATGGCGAACAGGAGAACGGACCCGTCGAAACCGATCTCGTCGAGACGGGGCACGTCCTCGGGGATCAGCGACACGAACGCATTCATTCCCCAGCCCGCCGTCAGCGTGCCGAGGATGCCGCCGGTGGCTCCCAGTACCACGCTCTCGGCCAGCAGCTCGCGGATCAGGCGAGAACGGCCGGCGCCGAGGGCGGCGCGGACGGCGATCTCTTGCTGCCGGGACTCCAGGCGGGCAAGCAACAGGTTGGCCAGGTTCGCGCAGGCGATCAGCAGGACGAAGGCGACCACGCCGTAAAGAATCCACAGCGCGGCGCGCGTGTCGTTGCTCACGACAGAGTCGTGCATCGAGGACGCGCGCATCGCCCAGCCCGCGTTGGACTGCGGGTATTCCGTTGCCAGGCGTGCGGCGATGGTGTCGAGCTCGGATTGGGCCTGCTCGATGTCGGCCCCCGGGGCGAGCCGCCCGACCGCGTTGATCCAGCGCGAGCTGCGACCCTGCTCGTCGGGGTCCATCGGCAGCGGCGTCCAGAACCCGGCGCCATACTCCAGCACGTAAGGGAATCGAAAGCCCTCGGGCATGATCCCGACCACCGTGTGGACCTCCCCGTCGATCTCGATCTCGCTTCCGACCAGCGGCTCGCCGCCGTAGTGCCCCTGCCACAATCCGTGGCTGACCAGGGCGACGTTGTCGTTGCCCTCGAGGGCTTCTTCCTCGAGAAACAGTCGTCCCTCGGCCGGCTCGATGCCGATGAGCGAGAGCATGTTGGCCGACACGCGCACGCTCTGCACGCTGGTGGGCTCGTCGGCATCGGTGATGTCCATTGTCCACCAGGTCCAGAAGCCGACGTCCTCGAGGGCGGCGCTTTGCGCTTGCACGTCGAGATAGTCGGCGTACGAGAACGAGTCGGTTTCGCTACCGTCGGAACGTTGCATCCAGATCGACACGAGCTCGTCCGGGTCGGCGTAGGGCAGGGGACGCAGCACGACGCCGTTGACCAGGGTGAACACGGCGGTGTTGGCGCCGATTCCCAGGGTCAGGGTCAAGAGCGCCACGACGCTGAACAACGGGCTCTGCGTCAGTCGTCGGAACGCGAAGCGAATGTCCTGACCCAGATCTTTCATCGTCTCTCCTCGGCGTTGCTTCCGGCGATCCTGCCGGCTGATCCGCTCGCACGCCTCGCGGTAATCGTTGAGCCGTCCGAACCGGCGCCGGGCGACGGCTTCCGCCTCGGCCCGCGTCATGCCGGCGTCCTCGAGCTCGCGCACGGTCATCTCGATATGGAAGGCGAACTCCTGCGCGACGCTCCGTCGGACGCTCAACGAGCGCTGGCGGAACAGACCGTGCGCAGGCTTGTCGGGAGGTTTGCCCATGAACTTCGTTCTCGCGCGCTGTACCTAAGTGGCTTAGGTATACCCTACCCGCGAGGACGACGGGCTGTCAACGGTGGGCACGCATGGGGAACGCGCGCGGCGCTTTCGGTAGGGGGCCGCCCTACAGCGCCCAGAGATAGGTGAACTTGAAGATCAGCGCCCGGTTCTCGGTGGCGCCCGAGGTCCAGTTGTGGTTGTAGACCACGAACAGGTCGGCGCCGGGCCGGTAGATCCAGCGGAAACGGGTGTTCATCGAGAGCAGGTCGTCGGTATCGAGATACTGGATGAACGAGTTCAGCGACAGGTCCGGCGAGAACGACAGGTTGATCCGCTGGCGCACGACGTGGGTCGTGAATGCGCCCTGCGGCAAGTCGACGTTGTTGTAGCCCCACTCGGTCTCGCTGCGAATGTACGGGCTCGGCCGCCAGTTGACGGTGATGTTGCTGTTGAGCCGGTCACCGTCGTAGAAGCCGCCGTTGCTGAAGCGCCACGAGACGTTGACCGGACGGCCGTCGCTGGTGTTCATGAAGATCGACCAGTCGTGGAAGGTGTACTCGCCCACCGGAATGACGATCCCGTCGCGGATCTCGAAGGGCTCGAACAGCCGCTCGTAGGACGGGTTGAAAGAGAACGAGAACCAGTCTTCGGACATCGTGCGGAAGCCGAAGAACCGATAGCTCCCGTCCCAGGTCTCCAGCGTCCCGTCGGTGAGTGAGAACACCGTATTGCGGGCCTCGAACGTCAGGTTGCGGATCCAGCTGACCCGACCGGGTCGGGGCTCGAAGGTGATCTGCGGGTTGAAGTGGCGCACGCCGCGACGGGTCAGGAAGCCGACCTGCGGGTCGAAGTCCTCGCGAATGTCGTCGAAGTTGGCGCTGAACCTCCAGATGGGCCCGCGCCAGTTGAAGCCGCCACCGCCGGCCCAATTCTGGCCGTCGTCGCCGGGGTTGTCGCTGGCAGCGAAGTAGCCGTTGATCGCCATGTTCTGGTTCGGATTCAACGTCGTGTCGACGCCCACGACCCGGTTGTAGTCGAAGCCGCTCGATTGCCGGTTGGTGAAGATCACGCCGACGTTGGAGCGCTCGCCGATGTTGCGCGTCACCCGGGCGACGCTCCAGTTCGTGGACGGCTCGATCTCCTCCTCGCCCGGTTCCTCGTCCTCGTCCAGAGGGAACACGTGCTCGGCCGTTTGCACGTTGAGCAGACCGACGTTCCAGTCCCCGGCTCGGCCGGTGAGCTTTCCACCGGCGATGATGGGAATCTCCTCGCCGCCAGCGATGCCGATCTGGCGCGAGTGGTACACGCGCATCAACGGTCCGCGGAAACCGCCGCCGCCTCCGCCGCCGCTGGCAAACTGGAAGATCCCGGCGCTTTCGAGAAAGAACTCCCGCTTTTCCGGGAAGAAGAGCGAGAAGCGGGTCAGGTTGATGCGCTGCTCGTCGGCCTCGACCTGGGCGAAGTCGGTGTTGATGGTGACGTCCAGGGTCATGCTGTCGGTCACTCCCCAGCGCACGTCCAGCCCGACCTGCGTGTCTCCGGCCATGTCCCCGACTTCCGTGCTGACGCCTTCGTCCCCCTGGGCCACGATGAATGGCTTGAACCGCAGGTTGCGCGACGGATTGCCCGCCGCCATGTTGTTCAGCTGGCCGAACTGGGAGACGCGGAACATGTCCGCGTCGCGCATGATCGGCGCCCAGTTCACCTCTTCGCTCTTGCGCCGGATCATGCGGCGGACGTTCAGGCCCCAGGTGTCGTTCGCCGGGTTGAACCGCAGCGTGTTGAACGGAATGGCGAACTCCGCCGACCAGCCCTCTTCGGTGCGCTGGGCGGCGACGTTCCACACCCCATCCCAGTCGAAGTTACGGTCCCGACCCTCGTCAGTGATCATCGCGTCGACACGCGCGGCCAGCGGATTGGTCTCGAAGTAGAAAGCGTTTCGCTGGTCGTGAAACGTATCGAGCAGCACAACGATCGAGTCATCGGACTCGAGGCGGGCGCCGCGAAAGCCGCCGCCGCCCCCGTCGCGTTGCATGTCCTTGGCGATGATGGAGCCCGGATCGCTGTCGAGAGCGCGGATACCGATGTACAGGGTATCGTCGGTGTAGACCACCTGGACGAAGGTCTGCTCGGTCGCTGGTTCCCCCTGGAAGGGCTCGCGTTGGGTGAACGCGGTGCCGCGTTCGGCCTGTTGCCAGACAGCCTCGTTCAGGACGCCGTCGAGCTCGATCTCCGCCTCGGTGGCAAGTGCGGCCACGCTCGGCCGGGCGCCTACCGCGACGCGGCTGACCTGCTGCCCTGATGTCGGTCGTGCCCGGTGGCCCGATGACGGCGGACGCTGTGGGCCGCGGCCGCCGGAGGCGCGCTGTCGGGCCTCCTCTGCCGGGAGGGTCCCGGACAGCTGTTGCCCGGCATCCAGCGCCGGCGCGGCGAGCACGGGCGTCGCCCACGCGGCCCAGACAAGACAGACGGCAATGATCGTGCGTAGGCGGACTGCGAGCATCGGTTCGATGGGGAGGGGAACTGGAAGAACGCTGCCCCGCTCGCGACGGGTGGGGCATGCGTCAGGCGTAACCCGGCCGGCGGAGACCGAAAGCGTAGCATTGTGCCCGCTCTACCGATAACGCGCTTCCGTTCCCCGCTCAGCGCGCGTGTCGGGGTACGTACACCCGTGTTCCGGCCTCCATCGCATCGATCTGCCCGATGAGGTCGTCGAGGTCGGCTTCGTCGGCGACGAAGTCGATCTCCGAGGTGTTGATCACCAGCAGAGGCGTTTCGCGGTAGTGGTAGAAGTAGTGCGCGTAGGCTTGGTTGACCTCGTCCAGATAGGCGTGGGAGATGCCGGTTTCCTCGCCGCGCCGTCTCCGCTGCACGCGCTGCATGAGCACGTCGGTGGTGCTTTGCAAGTAGACCACCATGTCGGGTTTGGGTACCTGTTCCGACAGCATCGTCCAGAGGCGCTCGTAGAGCATCAGCTCGCTGTCGTCGAGCGTCAGGTGGGCAAAGATCCGATCCTTCTGGAAGATGTGATCGGCCAGCGTCAACTGCTGGAAGAGCTCCCCTTGGGCCGCCTCGGCCAGCTGCCGGTATCGCGACAGCAGGAAGAAGAGCTGCGCTTGGAACGCGGCCCCGGGCACCTCGTCGTAGAAGGACTCGAGGAATGGGTTGCTGACGTCCTCGAGGATGCGCACCGCTTCGAGCTTCTCGGAAAGGAGGTTCACCAGGCTGGTCTTGCCGACGCCGATGGGTCCCTCGAAGGCGACGTAGTTCCAGCGCATCAGTCGACCCCCTCGGGCTGTGGCTGGAGCAGGCTGACCCCGTTTCCGGCCGGCAACTTCGCCAGAGCTTCGCGCATTGTGTCGTGCACGAGCGGGTGGTGCAGCGTCGGGGCGATTTCTGCCAAGGGCTCGAGAACGAAGCGGCGCTGCATCATCAGCGGGTGAGGAACCGTGAGCCCCGGCTCATCGACGACCGTCTGTCCGACAAGCAGCAAATCGATGTCGAGGGTGCGTGGTCGAGGAGTCGGCGGGTCCGCAGGGGCTCGTCGGCGGCCCTGCGTAACCTCGACAGCGAGACACATGTCGAGCAGGGCGCGAGGGCCCAGGTCGGACTCGAAGGAGGCGACACAATTGATGTAGTGAGGATGCGCCTGCGCGTCGGTCACGGCCGCTGCTTTCTCGATTGCCGCCGCGACGTCGTGAGCGGCCGTCCTGTTAGCACCCGTGAGAACGCCCTCGCGGGAGGCCGCGACTGCCGTCGCGCTCGACGTCGGACGCAGGTCGGGTTCGGTGAGGTAGAAGGAAGAAACAGCGCGCAGGCGGAGGCCACCTGCCTGCAGCCCGGCCAGGCCGGCGCGCAGGTGCGCGACCCGATCGCCGAGGTTGGAGCCGAGCCCGAAATAGACGTCATCGTCGTACACCGTGACTACTTTTTCCTTGGCGGTGGGCGGTGGCAGCGAGTGTTTTGGACGGTCAACCCCGCCAAGTATACTCACGAGGCGAGGAGGCACGTCCTCCCGGCGCTCTGTAGTTCTCTCCGACTTCTCCACTTCTCCGAACGGGGACCACGCCGTGCAAGATTTTCTGGACCGTATCGAACAGCGCTCGTTGAACGTCGGCGTCGTGGGCCTCGGCTATGTCGGCCTGCCGCTGGCGGTCGCTTTCGCCGAGGCGGGGTTCAACGTCACCGGCGTGGACGTCAACGAGAAGCGGGTGGCGGAGCTGAACGATGGGGATTCGTACATCGGCGACGTCACCGACGGGTTGATCGCCGAGCAGGTGAGCGCCGGCCGTCTGCGGGCTACAACGGACGCGGGCGTGATTGCCGACATGGATGCAGTGATCATTTGCGTTCCCACTCCGTTGAGCAAGACGCGCGACCCGGACGTTTCCTACATCCTGGCGGCGGCCGAGCAAGTCTCGAAGCATTTCCACCCCGGCATGCTCGTGGTCATGGAGAGCACTACCTATCCCGGTACCACCGAGGAGGTGCTCTTGCCCTCGTTGGAGACCAACGGGATGAAGGCGGGGGCTGATTTCTACCTGGCGTTCTCGCCTGAACGAATCGATCCCGGCAACCAGACCCACACGCTGGCGAATACGCCGAAGATCGTCGGTGGCATCACGCCGGTTTGCGGCGATGTGGCGGCGGCACTTTACGCCACCATATGCGAGCAGGTGCATCGTGTCTCTTCCTGTCGCGCCGCGGAGATGGTGAAGCTGCTGGAGAACACCTTCCGGGCGGTCAACATCGCCCTGGTCAACGAAGTGGCGATGATGTGCGACCGCCTCGAGATCGACACCTGGGACGTGATCGAAGCCGCGGCAACGAAGCCCTTCGGCTACATGCCGTTCTATCCAGGGCCCGGTCTCGGGGGACACTGCATTCCGGTGGACCCGCACTATCTGACCTGGAAGCTGCGCACTCTGGACTACCAGGCGCGTCTGGTCGAGCTCGCCAGCGTGATCAATTCCTCCATGCCCGAGCACGTCGTGCGGATGGTCTCGGATGCGCTCAACGATGCAAGCAAGAGTGTCCGCGGCAGCCGAATCCTGGTGCTCGGCGTCGCCTACAAGCGCGACATCGACGATGTGCGAGAGTCTCCCGCGCTCGACATCATCCGTCTGCTCGGGGCGCGCGGGGCCGAGGTCGAGTATTTCGATCCGTTCGTTCCGGAGGTCTCGGAGGGGCTCGAGGAGCCGATGCGGTCGGTCGAGGGTGTTCCCGGCATATGCGCCGACTATGATTGTGTCGTGGTCTGCACCGACCATACCGACATCGACTGGCCCGCCGTCATCGACAGCTCGCCGCTGATCATCGACACGCGCAACATCACCGCCGGCCGCGACGACTCCCATATCGTGCGGCTCTGACGCATCGAGCGCGGGGCGCTGTCTCATCGAGTCCCCGATCCGTTTTCGGCAGGCTCGCGGACCGATCGCCATGAGCGACATCGAGAAGGTCGTGACCGTGAACCGCAAGGCGCGGCACGACTACGAGATCATCGAAAAATACGAGGCCGGTATCTCGTTGCTCGGGTCCGAGGTGAAGGCGCTGCGCGACGGTCGCGCCAACCTCAAGGATTCGTACGCGGCGATCGAGGGAAACCGTGTCTTCTTGCGGAATTGTCACATCAGCCCCTACGCCCCGGCCGGGCCACATTTCCAGCACGAGCCGGAACGCCCCCGGCCGCTGCTCCTGCACCGGCGTCAGATCGACAAGCTGCGCGGCAAGATCGTCGAGCGCGGATTCACCCTGGTGCCCCTGCGCATCTATTTCCGCGGCGGCTGGGCAAAGGTCGAGCTCGGCTTGGGGAAGGGCAAGCGAGCGTACGACAAGCGCGAATCGAAGAAGAAGGCGGCGATCAAACGGGAGATTGATCAGGAGCTGCGGAGGCGTCGCTGAAGCGCCGGATCGACCGGCCGCGCAAGACCGCGTCGTCTTCGGCCGCGGGCCGCGCATGGCCTCCACCGGGTGCGTGACGGCCTGATGGGGAGAGGCTGATTGGCGTCCCGGCACGACAACATGGCCCTCGCCGGGTAGCATACGAAGAGACGTGACGGTTCCGCCCGTGGGAGGAGAAGGGGAGGCTATGGCCGAAGACAGTTTGACGATCACCGACAATCGCACGGGCAAGACCTACGAGGTGCCGATTTCCTACGGTACCTACCCGGACTACGGCGCTTCGATCCCGGCGTCCGAGCTGCGCAAGATCAAAGCCTCCGACGACGACTTCGGCATGATCACCTACGACCCCGGTTTCACCACCACCGGGTCTTGCAAGAGCAGCATCACGTTCATCGACGGCGAGCGTGGGGTTCTCCGATATCGCGGTTACCCGATCGATCAGCTGGCAGCGAAGAGCACCTACCTCGAGACCGCATACCTGCTGCTCAACGGTGACCTTCCCGACGAACAGCAATTGGCCGACTGGAAGTACAACGTCACCCACCACACGATGCTCAACGAGAGCATCAAGAAGGTCATCGACGCGTTCCACTACGACGCGCACCCGATGGGCATGCTGGTAGGGACACTGGGCGTCCTTTCGACGTTCTACCCGAATGCCAAGGACATCTTCGACGACGAGACGCGGGAGCGGCAGATCTGGCGGCTGATCGGCAAGATGCCCACCATCGCCGCCTATGCCTATCGGCATCGCCGCGGTCTGCCGTACGTCCTGCCGGACAACGACCTGTCCTATCCGGGCAACTTCCTCAACATGCTGTTCAAGCTGACCGAGCTGAAGTACGAGCCCGACCCAGTGCTCGAGCGGGCCCTCGATGTGCTTTTCATCCTGCACGCGGACCACGAGCAGAATTGCTCGACCAACGCCATGCGAAGCGTCGGCAGCTCGCACACCGATCCCTACGTCGCCGTCGCCGGTGCCGCGGCGGCGTTGTACGGCCCCCTGCATGGCGGCGCCAACGAGGCGGTCGTGCGAATGCTCCACCGGATCGGCGATGTCGGCAACGTGCCCAACTTCGTCGAGCAGGTGAAGTCCGGCGAGGCGGGGCGGCTGATGGGTTTCGGCCATCGTGTCTACAAGAGCTACGATCCGCGGGCCAAACTGATCAAGGAGACTGCGGACGAGGTCTTCAAGGTGACCGGCGTCAGCCCGTTGCTGGAGATCGCGGTCGAGCTCGAGCGGGTCGCGCTCGAGGACGACTATTTCGTCGAGCGGCGCCTGTATCCGAACGTCGACTTCTACTCGGGCATCATCTACGAGGCGATGGGATTCCCGACGGACATGTTTCCCGTCCTTTTCGCCATCCCTCGCGCCGCCGGCTGGTTGGCGCAGTGGCAGGAGATGCTGCTCGACCCGGACCAGCGCATCGCCCGCCCCCGGCAGGTGTACACCGGGGAAGACGAGCGCGACGTCAAGAAGGACGGATAGCCCAGCCTCCGGGGTATCCGCCGCCCGTTCAACCCGTGCGGCGGCTCGCCATCCGTCCGGCGAGCTCGATCGCGGCGACGATCCCTGCGGCGTCTGCTGTTCGAGCAGGCGCAATGTCGTAGGCGACGCCGTGATCCGGTGAGGTGCGGGGGTAGGGGAGCCCGAACGTTGTGTTGACGGACGGCGTTTTCCCGCCCTTTGCCATGATCGTCCCCTGATCGTGATACTGGGCCAGAACGACGTCGATGTCCGTCGCCCGATGAACACTGTCCGCAGCGTAGGGGCCGCTGACGTTCGCCCCCAGACGCCGGGCCTCCGCTACGGCCGGCCGCACCTCGGTGTCATCCGCGCAACCGAGCAGCCCGTTTTCGCCGGCATGCGGATCGAGCGCTGCGACGCCGATGTGTGGTCGGGCGCCGAACCAGCGCGCCCAGCCGTCGTCGAGTCGCTGCAAGGTACGGACGATACGGTGCTTTCTCACAGCCGCGATCGCGCTTACCAGCGGGAGGTGGGTCGTCAGCAGCGCTACGGCGGGGCGGATCCCGGCGAATACCATCAGGGGATCATCGACACCGGCGCGACCGGCGAGGTATTCGGTGTGTCCCCGGAACCCCGGCTCGACACGGGCGACGACCCGCTTGCTTACGGGAGCGGTTACCAGTGCCGTGGCCTCGCCGAGCTCGGTTGCCCGAGCCGCCGCCTCCAGACAGTCGAGGGCGACCCGGCCGTCCGCGGTTCGCGGATTCCCGGGATTCAGTCCCGCCCTGACCTCGGTGCAGGCCACGACGGTTGCGGGAGCGGGGAGCCGGAGCTCGGTCGCCAGGGCTTCGAGGTGCTGCGGGTCGCCGAAGACGACCGGATCGACGCCGGTAGCCGGGTCGAGACGGGCGCATGCCCGGACGACCACTTCCGGACCGATGCCCGCGGGGTCGCCCATGCTGATCGCGATGGTCGCCGGGCTCATGCCTGCGGGCTCGACCTCAGCGCCGCGCCCACGCCGATGAGGGCCTCTTCAACGGTCAGGCGGGCGTTGGGTTGCAGGGGCGAAGACAGCCGGTCATCCGCCACCTGTACGGCGCGGAGCGCGCCGACGATGTCGTCGGGGTCCAGGCGGCGAGCCCATTCGGACCAGGCCTCGAACCTGTCGCGGTTGACGACCAGGTCGCCGTCCTTGCCGCTCGAAAGCACAAGAAGATCGCGCAGGACGTCGCGCACCGCGGCGATCGCCGAGGCGGCCTGGTCGATCTTGCGCTCGCCCGAGCCTGCCGCCAGCAACGTCTCGGCGCTTGCCAGCAACGACGCTCCGCCGGAGAGTGCGTCTGCGACGGCGGTTTCGGCGACGTCGCGTCGGGCGCCGTACTCGGCCAGGTCCAGGCTCAATGCACGTCCCAGGCTGCCCGGGGCCAAGGACGCGCGCAGACGCGCCTCCTCGGCGCCCATCGAGCAGGAATCCTCCAGGTACCGGCGCATGAGCCCGGTGCCGAGAGGCTGCAACCGCAGCGACTGACAGCGCGAGCGAACCGTGGAAAGCAACCCCCCGGGAGCCGGCGTAACCAGGATCAAGACGGAAGACGGAGGTGGCTCTTCGAGCGTCTTGAGCAGAGCGTTCTGAGCCGCCGGGTTCATCGTGTGGGCATCGTCGATGACCACGACCCGCCGTGCCCCTTCGTAGGGCTTGAAGCCCACCCACTGGGCGACCGGCTGGTGTGGCGGCGATGGCTCTCCGCCCCGCTGCTTGCGCGGTGAGATCTGCGCCAACAGGATGCGACCCTTCTGCGGTTCCACCCAAAGCACGTCCGGGTGCAAGCCCCGGGTGATCTTCCGGCAGGAGGCACAGACCCCGCATGCATCGACGAATTCGGACGGGCCGCAGTTCAGAGCTCGAGCCAACACGCCCGCGGTCGTGGCCTTGCCGACTCCCGCCGAACCGTGCAGCAGAAGCGCGTGGGGAAGGCGGTTGCGGCGAAGGGCGCGTCGCAACGCCGAAGTCGTTCGTTCCTGGCCGATGATGCCGTCGAAGCCGTGGCCGGCGGCCGCCGGAGGGGCTGCACCGCCCGCGTCGGCGACGGCCTCGTCGCGGGCGATGATCTCGGCTTTGGTCGGCTTCCCGGTTCGTCGTTGCGCTGTCATCGGCAGGTCACACGCTTACCACAGAAAGACCGTGATTCGAGCCCGTCGGCGGAGGTCGGAGATCCACTCTTCCGTGCGCCGGTTGACCTCGGCCTCGGCCAGAATCGGCTCGATCCACTCGTCGTCGACGGCCTCGAACGGAGGTGCGGGAGCGCCTTCACGCTCCATCTCGGGCAGCAAGACCTCGTCATAATAGCGTCTCTGAGCGGCCTCGCCGATCTCGATCACGCCCCGGTAGCGCAGGTCGATGTAGTTGCTTATCAACGCCCGTCGTTCAAGGTCGTAGCGTACCTCGTCCTCGGTCAGTTCGAAGTTCCGGAGCTCCTCCAGAAAGGCCGCGCGCGACGGGAACGCGCTGGCCCAGCGGCGAAGCTCGGCTTCGACCTCGTCCGCCAGTACGTCGAACTGCGGAAAGCGCCGCACGTGCTGGAACATGAGCAAGTCGTCGATCATGCACTGCAGCATCCGGGCGCCGGGATCGCCCTCAGCCGTAGCAGACGCATCGCACCGATCGGCCCCGCTGGCGAGCTCGGTTTCCTGCAGACGGAGGGCCCGGTCGACCTGCGCCAGCGTGATCACCTCGTCGTTGACGATCGCCGCGATCCGGTCGACGAGCTGGGGCCCGCCGGCCTGTGCGCCGGTTCGGGCTCCGGCTTGGGCGTGCGCGGCGGCCGGAAGCAGGGCGCAAAGAACAATCGCGGAGAAGAGGCGGGCGCGCATCAGAAGGCCTGGCCGATGGCGAAATGGAGGCGAGACGAATCCTCGCCCGGACGGGCGTCCACCAGGTAGCCCCAGTCGAGCCGCAGAGGGCCGATTGGCGTGGCGTATCGCACGCCCATACCGATGGTCTCTCGAATCCCCGGGAAGGTCACGCTCTCGGTGTTGGCGAAGACGTTGCCGACGTCCGTGAAGATCACTGCGCCGAGGTTCCCCCGCACGGGGAAGCGGTACTCGAGGTTGCCGATGAGCAGGACATCCCCGCCGAAGGGGTTGCCGTTCGAGCTCAGCGGGCCGGCGAGATTTCGCCCGAGGCCGCGCAAGGTCGTCGATCCACCGGCGAAGAATCGTTCCGGCAGGGGGACGACCGAGTCGCCGTACGGCAGCGCCAGCCCGGCGCGCGCCGCCGCCACCAAAACGCTGTTGCCGGGCCCTTCCCAGTACCAGTACGAGCGGCCGAACAGGCGGAGGAAGTTGCTTTCGCTGCCGAGGGCACGCTCCGCCAGCTCGACGTCGATGGCGTTGTAGGACCCCTGCGACGGGTCGATCGGGTCGGGCCGCGTGTCGGCGAGCAGCGAGTAGATCACGCTGCCGACGACGGCGTCGGTGTCCTCCGGTTCGAGCAGGTCGTCGTCAATCTCGATGTCGAAGGCCTGTTGATCGCGGAAGGAGTACCGGCCGATGCTGGTCAGCGCTTCCGAGTGACGCTTGACGAGCTGCACCGATGCGCCCAGCCGCTGCACCTTGAAGCCCTCCCGGTCGATACTGTCGAAGTACCCGACGGCCGAGCCCTCGATGCTGCGGCCGAGGAGGTAAGGGTCGGTGTAGACGAGGCGCGCACGTTGCTCCGCGAACGAAGCGCGGACGCTGGTGGTAACGCGGTGGTTGCGGCCCCACAGGTTGTCCTGGCCGATCACCACGAGTCCACGCACCTGCTCTTCGGTGGAGTAGCCCAGCCCCCACGACAGGCGCTGGCTCGAGCCTTCGTCGACGCGCACGACCACCGTCGGCTCGACGTCGGTGGAGTCCGGCCTGGCGGTGGCGATCTCGACGCGCGAGAAGAGGCCGAGCTGATACAGCCGACTCTGGCTCAGGATGACGTCCTGCTGGGTGAACGGAGAGCCGGGGACGAGCGACAACTGCCGGCGGATGACCTCCTCGCGAACCCGGGTGTTACCGGAAACCAGCAGCTGCCCCACCCGGACGCGCTCCCCCGGGAGGACTTCGAACCCCACGTTCACCACCAGCGGATCGTCGGTCTCCTCCACGAGCGAGCGTACGATCGCTCGCCGGAACCCCTGGTTCGCCAACAGCACACGCAGGGTCGTTTCGTCCTGCCGCACCGCGTCGGGGTCGAACGGGCCGCCGCCGCGAAGGCGTAACTGGCTCGCCCAACCCGAGGTGTTGATGCCGTACGTGTCCAGGTCTCCGCCCGCCGCGATGTCGAGTTGCCCGACCGTCGTGCGCTCGCCCTCCTCGATCAACATTCGTGCGACCAGGCCGTCGAGATCAGCGTCGTTCACCACCGGAGCGTCGACGATTCGGGCCTCGAGAAACCCGCTGCGACGGTACAGGGCGAGGACGGCCCGTTGATCCGCGTCCCAGGTGGCGGACGAGAACGGAGATCCTCGTAGCGTCCGGTGCACCCGCGTGCGCGTCGTCGCCGCCAGCTGAAGCGAGGGAATGCTGGCGTTCCCGTCGAAGTCGATCTGCCGGACCTTGGCGGTCGAAGCGGGGAACACGGTGAAGTTGACCACCACGTTGCGTCCCTGATCGTCGCGGGTTCGCCCGTACGTGACCAGCGGCTTCCAATGACCCTGCTCCTGCAGCGCCGCGATCACGTCCGCTCGCGCCTGGTTGAGGATCCAGTCGGCGACGGTCGCTTCCTCGAAGAACGGCAGCATCTCGCGTAGCTCGTTTTCGCTACGGTTCCAGCCGCGGAAGTTCAGCTCGACCGCGGGACCCGCCGCGACCCGGATTTGCAGGTCGGCCGTGTTCCGTTCCAGGTTCGTGGCCTCGGCGTCGATCGCGATCTCGGCGTGAAAGAAGCGGCCTTCCGCCAGCCGACGACGTAGCTCGTCGATCCCGTCGGCCAGCAGGTCGGTGCGGTACACGTCGCCCTCAGCGATCCCGAAGGCCAGCCGCGTTTCACGCTCGCTGATTCCCAGATCGCCGACGAAGTCCAACCGCTCCAGACGTGTCGCCTGGCCGGGAAAAAGGTGGAAGACGATCGAAGCGGAGAGCTGATCCTCGCGCAGCAACAGCTCCGGTTCGACCACGGCTTGGCGATACCCACGATCCGAAAGTGCCTGCTGCACCCGGTCGGCCTGCTCTTCCAACAGGGCGCGGGTGATGCGATCGCCCGGCCGCGCCGTCAGGACGTCCCGCAGCACGTTGCGCCGAACCGGGCTGTCGCCCTCGAACTCCATCCCGTAGAGGTTCGCGGCGGGGAGGACCGTGAAGGCCAGGCGAACGCCGTCGGCGGTTTCTTCACGGTGGACCTGCACGTCGGACACGCCGCCGAGGGCATAGATGTTTTGTATCGTCCGCGAAAGATCCAGGATGGTGTAGGGAGCTCCTTCCCGGACCGACACGGCGGCGCGTGCGGACCGGTACAGGCCCTCGGGAGCGTCGACGACGATCTCCGAGACGACTCGCTGATCACCGCCACGTAGGCGTTCGCGCCCTTGTGCGTGGGCGTCGACGCCGGTGTAGCTCACGGTGGCCAGGATGACGAACCGGAGCAGCCAACGGACGGCGCGGTTTCGTTCGATGCTCATCGGAAACGGTGGTCGAAGCGGAAGTCGATGCCGATCGAGCCATCTTCTTCACGTGTGGCCGTGACCCGGATGCCCCGGGTGAGCTGGTACTCGAGCGTTACGAGCTGCTCCTCCGTGGTTCCCAGGATCGTCGTCCAACTCACCCAGAGGTCGGGCGTGACCTGCTTGCCGAGCGTGACTCGGGCGGCGGGATCACCGGAGCCGCTGATCACCGAAGGCTCGAGGCGGAGCCGGTCGATGCCGAACACCCGCTGGGCGCCGCGTTCGACCTGGTTCAGGTACTGGCGCGTCAGAAACTGCGTCGCCTGGGCGCCGACGGCTTCGATCGAGTCGTCCTGGTTTCGGGCGCCTTCCTCGGGCGCATCCCCGACGGTGAGCAGTTGGATCAGCTGCAGGTCGGACAGTGGAGGGGACGAGATGAACGTGGCGTTGACGTCGCCGCGCGCCGGCGATCCGGAGACATTGACGGTGACGAGATACTGGCGGATGGACGTTTCCAGGGCGATGTCGAGGTGCGGCTCGGTGCGCAGCGGGTTCTGGAACTCGATCGACCCGCGGAGAAACCGGTAACGCTGGTCGTTGAGCATTACCTCGCCGTCCAGGACCGTCGTGGAACCGAGGAGGACCGGCTCGGCGAGCGTGCCGCGGACGCGCAGGTCGGCGCGAAGCTCGACGTCGGCCATGTTGTTGACGACCCGAAGATCACCCGGAGCGCTCACTCCCAGGTCGAGGAACATGGATCGGGCCAACGGGTGGTCCACGCCGGTGACGCGCGAATCGGAGAGCGCCAAGAGGTCGTTTTCGCCCTCCCAGCGGCGGGTGTATTCCCCTTCGATGAGATCCAGCGTGCCCGACAACAGCGATCTCTCGAGCGTCCCCTCGAGGACGAGATCGGCCGACGTTGTCATGCGAATGCCGCGTTGAATGCGCAGCGGTGCTTCGGCGATGTTGAGGTCGAGGGTGAACAGCTGGGGGATCCCGTCAACGAGTTGTATCTCGCCGTCGCCGGTGACGTTCGTATCGTCCGCTGCGCCGGAGCCGCCGAGCGATCCGGTGAATTGCAGAATCCGTAGCCGTCGGCTCTCCAGACTGAGTCTCGCCGAGACATTCTCGATGGGCTGCAGGATCGGCGCGTTGATCAGGCCGGACGAGACGTCGATGGTTCCGTCGTAGGTGAGGTCGGGCGGGTCGCCGGCGACCCGGACGTCGATGTCGGCCCGTCCGGCGACGCCCCAGCTTCCGGTGATCTCGTTCAACGGATCGAGGTTGGCGCTGCCCTGAAGTCGCGCATCGAGGCGGAACGGGCCGAGCAGGAACGCGCCGGTGATGCGAAGATCGGTCCCCGGGCCGCTCAGCAGCAGGGGGTCGCCGATCTCGAGGGCGCCGCCCGCTACCGTGATCGTCGTCGGCTCCGGCATGACCAGGGGTAGGTCGTTGGTCATGTCGACCCTGAGCTCGGAGACGTCCACCCGCCCGGCGTAGCTTCGCCAGTCGGTGCCGCGACCCTGGACGGAGAGGGTGAGGGAGGTCTCGCCACCGGTGATGACATCCTGCAGAGGGCCCGTGCGTTGCCACAGCGGTTGCAGGGGCAGGCCGTCCACGATCAGGTCCAGGGCGACGGGATCCGAGGTCTCTTCGCCAGCGAGCGCGCTCAGCGGCAGGCTTCCGGTAACGTCGAAGCGACGGCCGGACAGCGCGCCGCGAACGTCTGCCAGGTCCAGTCGACCGTCGATCAGCTGCACGGTGCCGTTGATGCCTTCGGCGGACCAGGGAGACGCGGGGTGGCTGAATGCGACATCGCGAAGGTCGAAGTTCCCCCCGACATCGCCGGCGAGGATATTGCCTTCGGCCTCCAACGAGACATCGATCGAGCCGGAAGCGTCGAGCTCGTCGGTGAGCACCTCGAGTACCTCGAGCGACAGGCTCCCCGTGGCGGTCGCCTCGAGCCACCGTCGCTCGACGACGTTGATCGCGGCACGCGCCTCGATGGAGCCGGCCTCGCTGACCAAGCGCGGCACGTCGACCCGCAACACCTCGTCACGTAGATCGAGCGTCACAGGCTCGGGGATCGAGAAGGAGACCCCGGGCTGCGAGACGGAAAAGCCTTCGAGCACGGCGGACCCGGCCCACGCCGTCCAGTCTCCCAGCGCGCCCGTTCCCGATAGGTCGACCGCCCCGGAGACCTGGAAGCCCTCGCCGAGGTCGTACCCTTGCGCGGCGAGCATTGCCAGGGCGAGGTTGGAATCGCCGGCGGCGCGCAGCGTGGCCTGTCGAGGCGCCCGCAGGTCCGTGCTCAACGTGGCGACCCAGCCGGCGTCCGGAACCGTCGGCAGGGGCACGGCGATTCCGCCTCCTCGCGCAGACGGTGTCGTCGGCGGAACCGCCGGGTCGTTCGGATCGGATCGGCCGATGGCGGAAACCGCCAGCGTGTTCGCGCGAACCTCGGCGCTGGATGCGATCGAGCCCAGGGTGACGCCGTATGCGGAGGCGTCCGTCCAGCGGACCGTCGCGGCGGCGTCGGGTTGGGAGAACGGGCCGGTCAACCGGGCGTCGAGATGCAGCGTCCCGGCCAGGGGCAGGTCCGTGTCGAGGAGATCCGCGATCATCGACGCGTCGATCGTATCGCCGGTGACGCGGGCGCTCAGCGTGTCGCTGGAGCGTTCCCATTCTCCGGTTCCGGACAGCCGGCCGCGCGGTCCGGAGATCTCGAAACGGTCCGCGACCCACCGTTCGGGGCTCAAGCCGAGGCGGACGTCCGCCCTGAGGTCGGCGAGATTGTTCAATCGGACGGCGTCGCCGAGGAGGGTGACCGACCCCGAAGGAGCTGCGCCGTAGTTGCCGCTGAGGGTCAGATCTCCCGTCGTCTCGCCGGCAGCGGCGAGCGACACACCCAGACGCGGCAGGTCGACCTCCATGGGAAACCGGTCGAGTTGCAGCCGAAAGTCATAGTCCGGTCCCGGGGTCGCCCGCGGGCCGATGCGGAAGCGGCCACTCCCGTCGGCGCGGCCGCCATCGCGCTCCAATTGCAGGTCCAAGATCTGCAGTGCCGCGCCCGCGAGCCGCAGCGTGCCGTCCACGTCGCCGACCGGATTGTTGGCGACCGACAGGGATCGTGCCTCGAGAACGCCATCGAGCGTCGGCTCGTCGAGGCTTCCCGCGATTGCGGCGGTGACCGAACCGCTGCCGACGATCCCGAAGGGCTGCGGCACCGGGCGCTCGCCGCGGAATCGGCGGATCTGGTTGAAGAACCGATCCAACATACGAAGGTCTTGGCTCTGCAGGTGCACGTTACCCGCGAGCGCGCCTTCGCGACCCAGGGATCCCTCCACCTCGACGCGGGTACGGGGCAGCTCGAGGCTGGAGTTTTGCAGCGACAGGTCCCCGGCGTCGACGGTGTATTCGACATGAGCTCCTACCGGCAGGGGCAAAGACGGCGCCGGTTGTTGCGCCCCGGCGGGCCCCGGTGGGGTGAGCGGCTCCCCCTCGGCGCCGTCGCCCGCGTCGGCGATTGGGGGATCGGCCTGCTCGGCGGTCTCGGCGAGCGCCAGCCGCTCCAGGGTCTCGGGTGGGAGCGACAGATCGAACGTGCCCGCCCCGGTTATGGTGTCACGCCACGGGGCGCTCCAATCCAGCGATCCCGTGGCCGCAGCGGATCCGGCGAGACGAAAGCCCGGCAGTGCATCGGATCGGGTCAGGGCCTGCAGGTCGACGCCACTCGCCGCGTAGCGGACGGCCCACGACCGGGGCTCGGCCGTCAGGTCGAGCCGGGCGTCGGCGGTTACTTCGCCGCCGAAGAGGGCCAGCTGCAGCGCCTCGACGGCGACGCCGTCGGCGGCGGCGGTGAGGTTGGCCGACGCGTCGGTCATCTCGACGTTGTGGACCGAAAGGGACGCTGAGGAGACGGCTCCGCGGAACATCAGAGGCGCGTCACCGAACGTCAGGGTCGAATCGAGCGCCAGGTCGCCGGCTACCGCGGTGGCTTCGTCGAGGCCCGTGAGGGCCGCCAGGTCGGCCAGGGCAAGCCGGCCGTCGAGCGAGAACTCGCCGCGCCGCCACTCCTCGATGCGGCCGTCGGACTCGAGCTCGCTGTTGGCGAGCGTCAGCCGGGCTCCGTCGACGGCGAACATGGTCGCGTCGACGACGAACGGTATTACGGCGCCGACGAACTCCAGTCCTTCCGCGGCAGGCGTAGCAGCTTCGCCCTCCGTCTCCGGGGCAACGACTTCCGTGCCCGGGGAGGTCGCAGTGGCGTCTTGTGGAGCGGCTGTGGCGTCCGGTGGAGTAGCCGCGTCGTCCGGGGAAGCAGCCGCGGCGCCCGCGGACGCGACGGTGGCGTTCGTCTGTAGCTGCAACCCGCCGCCGCCGATTCGCAGGGTCCCCTCCCTGCGTCGATCGGTGCTGGAGGCTCCCTCCACCGGCTGCAAATCGAGGTTGACGGCGGTCATGCCGGCGTCGAGATTCCAGCGGCGGTGGTTCAGCTCGATAGAGCCGTCGACGATGTCCAGGTTGTCGATGACCAGCGAAAGCCGACCGCCCCCGGCGACCTCGAGAGTCGGTCCCGCTCCCTCGACGATATCCCAGTGAACCACCGGGTTGTCGACGCGCAGCGAACCGATGCGCAGCTCTTGTGAAAGCAGTGCCCAGACGTGTATTCGCACGCTTGCGGCGGTGGCCCGCAGCAGAGGCGCATCACTTCCCTCGGCGCCGGCGATAGCGATTCCGGTCAACGTGGCATTGAAAGGCAACAGGTCGAGCTCGAGAGCTTCGATGTGCATCTCGCGACCCAGCAACGACTCGCCCCGAGCCTGCAGCCAACCACGGACCCGTTCTTGCCCCGCCGGACTCTCGAGCCAGGCCCAGGCGGCGACCAGAGAAGCGGAGGCGAGCAGCGCCAGCAGGACCAGCAGTCGAAGCATTCTGCGGGTCCGGGAACGGGGCCTCGCCGCTTGATCCGGGCTCATTCCAGCGTCGCCAGCAGGGCGCCTCCCTCCACGCCCTGTCCTTCCTCCACGCCGATCGATCCGACAACGCCGTCACGTGGGGCGCGGAGCTCGTTTTCCATCTTCATCGCCTCGACGACGACGATGCCGTCCCCGCGCGCAACCTGGTCACCGGGCTCTACGAGGACCCGGGCGACGCGACCGGGGATTGGCGCGACGATGCGAACCGCCCCGTCGCTGCTGGCCCCGACGTCGGTGACGGCCCGATGCCGCCGGATGTCGGCCGCCTTCACCTTGAAGGTTCGCTTCACCAGGTGAACGGCGAGATGGTCCGGCTCTTCCTCGAGAAACACCTCGTAGGACGCGCCGTCGACGAGCAACGAATAGATTCCCGGCCGGGGTCGGCGCCAGTCGATCGAGATCTCCGTGCCGGCGTCGTTGCCGGAAGCGTCGTCGATGTGCCGGACGATCACATGGTCGCCTTCTCTACGGATCTGGTATCGCCGCGGCTCTTCCTCGCCGATGCCGACCTCTACGATCATCTTCTCTCTCCGCCGCTCACGAGTCGCCCCGAAGCCCGGCTGTGCGGCCGGCCAACTTCCAGGGGGACTGTGCCGTCGAGGGAGGACTGTAGGCGCGCTCCTCTTCGGTCAGGAATACGTGTAGGGCTGCGGCCAGGCGCGCGGCTTCCGCGACGCGCTCGCCCTCCTCCGAGTCGCGATCTTCTTCGGGCTGCCCGCCTTGCGCGTCGTGATCTTCCTCAGGCTGCCCGCCGAGCAGGCGGTCGAGGTATCCGGTGTCGAACTCGGCCCGCAGGAAGGGCGGGTCGGCCAGGACCCGCTGAAATAGCGGAATGGTGGTGGCGATTCCTCGGATCTTGTATTCCTCGAGGGCGCGTTGAAGCCGGCGGATGGCGGCCGGGCGGTCGTCTCCCCATGCGATGAGCTTGCCGACGATCGGGTCGTAGTGGATCGGGACCTCGTACCCTTCGAAAAGGCATGAATCGTCCCGAATTCCCGGCCCGCCGGCGATGCGCAGGGCGTCGACCGTGCCCGGGGAGGGAGCGAAGCTGTTATCCGGGTCCTCGGCGTAGATGCGACACTCGATTGCGTGTCCGCGGAGCTCGACGTCGGACTGGGTCATCGACAGCTCTGCCCCTTCGGCCAGCGCGATCTGCTCCGCGACCAGGTCGACGCCGGTGAGGAGCTCCGTCACCGGGTGCTCCACCTGTAAGCGGGCGTTGACCTCGATGAAATAGAAGTTCCTCTCGGCATCGAGGAGAAACTCCACCGTTCCGGCATTGCTGTACCCGGCCTGGGCGGCGACCGCCAGGGCGGCGTTGCCCATGTTTTCGCGCAGGGCAGGGTCCATGATCGGAGAGGGCGCCTCCTCGAGGACCTTCTGGTGCCGGCGCTGCAGCGTGCACTCGCGCTCGCCGAGATAGACGCGGTTGCCGTGCACGTCGGCGAGAATCTGGATCTCGATGTGTCGCGGTTCCACGATCGCCTTCTCGAGGTAGACGCGACCGTCGCCGAACGCCGATGCCGCTTCGCTCCGGGCGGTCTCGAACGCGGCCGGCAGAGCGTCGGCCTCCTCCACCCAGCGCATCCCCTTGCCGCCGCCGCCCGCTGCCGCCTTGATCATCACCGGGTAGCCGAGGTCCGCGGCCACAACGGCAGCTTCGTCGCTGGTCGCAACCGGATCCGGCGAGCCCGGTACCACCGGAACGCCGGCCTCGATCGCCGCCTGGCGCGCCCGGGCCTTGTCGCCGACGAGCGCCATGCAGTCGGCCGTGGGGCCGATGAAGACGAGCCCTTCCGCCTCGCATCGTCGGGCAAATTCGGGGTTCTCGGAAAGGAAGCCGTAGCCGGGATGGACGGCGTCCACGCCCGCTTCGCGTGCCACTTGCAGCACCCGGTCGATGTTCAGGTAGGACTCCGTCGCCGGCGCCGGACCGACCGGGTACGCACGGGTGGCAAAGCGAACGTGCAGGGCCTCGCGGTCGGCGTCGGAATAGATCGCCACCGACTCGAGCCCGAGGTCGCGGCACGCTCGAATGACGCGCACGGCGATCTCGCCTCGGTTGGCCACCAAGATTCGTTCGATACGGCGATTGCCCATCATCAAAGCGTAGCTTGGGGGCGGCTTCCTCGCCACGCAAAGAGGCTCCACAGCCGTTCGGCGGGCGGCACGAGACCCGGTGCCGGCCGGCGAGACTCAGGCGTCGGCTCAGCGGTACCTGTCGACCACCCGGTGGACCGCATCCGACACGTGCGCCTGGTCGCTCTCGGTCAGCCTCTCGTGCATCGGCAGCGCCAACGAGCGAGCGAAAACGTCGCTCGTGACCGGATAGCTTCCCTCGTCGTACCCGTACCGTTGTCGGTAGTACGAGGTCGTCGGGATGCTCCACGTACCGATGGTGGCCTCCACTCCCTCCTGTTTCAGTCCTTCGATCAAGGCGGCGCGGGACGCGGCGACCGGCCCGGGAAGGAGCACCACGTAGGATTGATACACCGGCTCGCAAGCTTCGGGGATCGCGGGTACCTGGACGCAGTCCGCCAGCAACGTGTCGTAGCGAGCGGCGAGGCGTCTGCGCGTCTCGATGCCCCCCGGTAGTCGCTGCAGCGCGGCGTTGCCGAGCGTGGCCTGGAACTCGGTCATCCGGTAGTTGAGGCCGGGGAGGACGAAGTCGATGTCCCCGCGGGTCGGATCCTGGCCGTGGTTTCGCAGCGTTCGCGCCGTGATCGCGAGGCGCTCGTCGCCGGTCGCGATCATTCCGCCTTCGCCCGTGGTGATGGCCTTGCGAGGATGGAAGCTGAAGCAGGCGGCGAGGGTCGCGGCGCCGGGCCCGCGGCCGTTCCAGGCGGCCCCGAGAGCGCAGGCGGCGTCCTCGATCAGCGGTACGGCGAAGTCCGACGCCACGTCGCCGATTGCGTCGAGGTCGGCCATTTGGCCGAAAGCGTGTACCACCAGTACTGCGGAGACCGGTTTTTTGCCCGCGTCGGCGCGGTCCGCCAGCACCCGCGAAAGCTCGCGTGGGTTCATGTTGAAGGTGTCGGGATCGATGTCAACGAACACCGGCTCGGCGCCGCACAGCTCGATGGCGTTGGCGCTAGCCACGTGCGAGTAGGCCGACACGGCCACCGCATCACCATCGCCGATGCCGGCCGCCAACAGCGCGGTGTGCAAGGCGGCCGTGCCGCTGCTGACGGCGACGGCTTCCGGGGTGCCGAGGAACTGGGCCACCGAGCGCTCGAAGGCAGCGACGCGCTCACCTTGAACCAGCCAACCCGAGGCGAGGACCTCGCGTACGGCGCGCAGATCCTCGTCCGGGATCTGGGGTGCGGCCAGCCTAATCATGCGTTCGATAGTATTCGGCCGTTCGGCGGATACCTTCCTCGAGGTCGATCTTGGCCTCGAAGCCGATGAGCTCGCGGGCCTTCTTGACCGAGGGGATACGCAGCTCGACGTCGGCGTAGTCCTTGCGGGTGAAGCGGATCTCGGAGCTCGACCCCAGGACCCGCACGACCGCCGAGGCCAGGCCGTAGATCGTCACCACCGCCCGCTGATTGCCGATGTTGAATGCCTCGCCGACGGCGTCCGGGTGCTCCAGGGCGATCAGAGTGCCTTCGATCATGTCGTCGACGTAGCACCAGGCACGTATCTGGGTACCGTCGCCATGAATGTCGATCGGCTCGTCCTTCACGGCGCGCTGGATGAACGTGCGCAGGGCGCCTTCGCCGATCTGGCCGGGGCCGTAGATATTGAAAGGACGGACGACGGTCGTCGGCAGCTTGCCTTCCTTGTGATACGCCATCGCCAGGTGCTCCTCGGCGAGCTTGCTGACCGCGTAGGTCCAGCGTGCCTCGCCGACCTGGCCCAGGACGGCCGGGTCCGCCTCGTCGGAGCGAAAGGCCCTCTGGCCGAAGATCTCGCTGGTAGAGAAGCAGACCACCCGGTCGACATGGGCAAGCTCGGACGCGGCCTCGAGAACGTTGGCGGAGCCGATCATGTTGACCCGCATGGTTGCCACCGGGCTTTCGATGACCGTGTCGATCCCCGCGATCGCGGCGCAGTGCACGACGTGGTCGGCGCCCCGGATGGCTTCCTTGATGTGCTCGTAGTCGAGCACGTCGCCCTCGACCACCGTGAGGTTCGGGTGTCCCTTGTACGACTTGTGCTGCAGCGAGTCGCGACTGAAGTTGTCGTAGATGACGACTTCGTTGTCCTCGAGCAATGGCTCCGCCAGGGACGACCCGATGAAGCCGCCGCCTCCGGTTATGAAGATTCGCTTTCCCTGGATCAACGCATGCTCCTCGGACGGACGGGAGGATGAAAAACGGTGTCGGGAGCCCCTCCTCCCGTATCGGCCCCGGTGCCGAATGACGGCCTCCGGCCCAGACGGGGAGCGTAGTCTCCCGGCCGGTTCATAGCCAGCCGTGGGCCAGGCTCCGCCCTCCCGGTGTTGGGGGACGGGAGCCCGAACGCGGGATCAGCCGCGATCGGCCATCCACTCCTCGGACAATTCCGAGACCGTGAGACCGGGAGCGTAGGCTCCCGAAGCGATCTGCGCGACGAGAACCCGCAAGAACGTCGCCGCTCCCGGGCCGTCCGTGTTCGCGTAGTCGCGCAGATCGGAGATCGCCACGTCGGCAACGCGATGGGTTGCCTTCAGTCGCTCGTAGGGCTCGGTCGAGCAGGAATTGAGGGCGACGTGCACCGGGTGGAACGAGAAGATCTTCAGTCCCGGCACGTGGTACTTCGGGTCGGTGAGCAGGAACGTCGGCTCCGGCTTGAGCATCTCCACGTCGTCTTCCCAGAAAGTCGGGAAGCGCGTGAGTTTGCCGCCCGGAAGAAAGAACTCGTGCGGGACGATGTGGGGCGCGTCCGGGAGCAGCAGGGACAGGTCGTGCTCGATGCCGAAGTCCTCGCACATCGTCTGTAGCAGGCCGGTCGACTGCATCAACGTATGCGTTCGCACCGTGCGGGCTGCGGGAACGATCGAAAGCATGTGCTGCAGCACCGCCTCGGGGGTCGCGCCCTGGGTGCTTCCGGGGAGGAAGTTGGGATGGATCCCGAGCTCGAAGAGGCTCGGGTGCTTTGCCAGCTCGCGCACTGCCTCGCTGTCGTGCGTGATCAGCCAGGTGGCCTTGACGCCCTGATCGAGCAGGATCCCGGCGCACTCGCGGATGATCTCGTCCGACGCCCAATCGACGTCGAAGGTGAGCAGCACACGGTCCAACGAGTCCTGCGGTTGGGCGACGTCCCGGCTGCTGCGCCGGACCGGCGGGGCATCCTCCGCGCCCGCGCCCGCGTCCGCGCCTGCGGCGGGATACATGACCTCGCTCATGCCCCGGACGACGGTGCCGAACGTGTATTCGAAGGGCGTCGGAACCTCTTGCCCGAGAACGTGTTTGCGAATCAGCAGGTCGGGCTCGTTGAATCCGGCCAGGGCGCGCAGAAAAGACGTGCCGGAGAATCGCGGGTTGATCTCGAACACGACCAGCTCGCCCGCGTGCAAACGGCATTGGATATTCAGCGGCCCACGCGAATCGAGCCCCTCGGCCAACGCCTCGCAGGCGGAGCGAACCTCGGGGAAATCGGCGATCTCCCCCTGAGAGACGCCGCTGCTGATTGCCAGGACGTCGCCCAGCTCTCGCTTCGTGGTCCGGTTCGGCACTCTGAGCCGGTTCGAAATACCACCGAGGATGGCGCGCCGGATGGCGATCGAGTGCATGAGCCGTCCGTCCATGTCGCGCAGAACGGCGACGGTGTACTCGGACGACGGGTCGCCGACGTATTCCTCGATGACGACCTGCGGTGAGAGCTCGAACAGATACCCGGCCAGGGCCGCCAGCTCGCCGGCCGATTGGGCGATGAACACGTTCGCCGAGCCACTCCCGCCGAGTGCGGGCTTGATGACGCAGGGGAAGTCCGTCCACGCGGCCGCGTCTTCGATCGAATCTGCCGCCATGTGTACGGGCGTGCGCACACCGGCCCGGTCGATTTGCTCGAGCGAGCGAAACTTGTCGTCCCCGGCGGCGATGAGCTCGTGCCGATTGATCGGCACGAAGATGCCCCGTTCCTCGAAACGGTCGCGCGCCGCGGAAACCACCCGAAGCTCCGCTTCGGAGGTCGGTATCAGCACCCGGACGTCGTGGCGGGAGCAGATGTCCAGCAGCTCGTCGAGATAGCCGTCGGCGTTCGCGTAGGGGACGACGTAGCCGATGTCCGCCAGCGCCAGCCCGAGGCTTTCCCGCACCAGGTCCGTGCCGACGATCAGATAGTCGGTGTCGGCCTGCCGCAGGCAGCGGAGGCACTGCTCGCCGAGCGTGGCGCCGCCGACGCCGGTGACCACGACCGGGAGTGGTTCCCTCCGTCTCACCGGCCTGCCTCGCCGAAGCCGCGCGCCAGGGGGAGCGCGGCGAGCACTCTCTTCTCGGCCTTGGCAGCCGAATCACCCCCGCGGCGCATCCGCGCCAGTCGACTTCCCACCTCCAGCCCGGCCGTATGAAGGTCGATGACCGGCTTCGGGCCGAGATAGCCGGCGGTGACGCTCATCGAGCCCGCCGGGGCGATGCGTCCGGGCGCATACGGCATGCCGCACTTTGCCACTTCCGCCGCATCGATTCCGCCGGCGATGTGCGCCAGCACCAGGCCCGGGTTGATCGCCCGCAAGCTCGAGCCTCGATAGGCGGCCGATTCGCCGAGAAGGAGGCCGGAGGCGGGATGATCGGCGATGATGATCGCGTCGGCCGTGCTTACGGCGGACTCGAAGCCGGCTTCGCCGGCGACGAGGGGCGGGGCGAAGGTGTCGACGTAGGCACCCGTCTTTCTCAGGCCGGCCTCGATCTCCGCTGCGAACCTGCCGGCCGAGACGAGCACCACGCGCGAGCCGTGGATCTCGACACCGAGATCGAACAGGAGCTTCGTGGCGATCCCCGGCAGGTACGCGAATGTCTGCAGCCGCAGGTCGTCTTCGTTTGTTCCCAGCACCGGGATGTCGAGCTCCCTGCAGCTTTCCAAATCTACGTCCGCTGCCCGGTGCTCCCACGGTTCGAACATCAGCGCGATGGCCGCGGTCGGGCCGAGACGGCGCAGCATGTCGCGGTCGAGCGGCCGGACGAATCCGAGGTTGGTGACGACGTCGACTTCGGCGAGGGCGGGATCCTCCCGCGTCGGCAGGATCGTCACCCGATCGGCGACACCCCAGGCGGCGGCGAGCTCGCGCGTGAGCTCCCGGACCTCCGCGGCCGAGCCGTAGGGGGAGTCCCGGGTTAGGGCGAGCACCCGCTCTGCGCCGGCGAGGGCGGCGATGAACGGCGTCACGGCGAACGGGCCGCTCGCGGCTTCCGTCAGGACGGTGAGCTCGCCGAGGCTGAGCTCGAAGTCCTCGATGGCTCTCCGGATCAGCCGCTCACAGCGATGGATGTTGGGGCTCGCAACGGCCAAGCCGGTTTCTCCTGCAACAACCGCGGACGGCGATTCCGCCGTCACGGATCGTGGTCTTGTCCCGGGCCGGTTCCTTCCGGCCGCCGCACCCAGAGCGAGCCGTTCCCGTCGTCGACCAGCTCGAATTGCTCGCGAATCAACGGCCAGTCGCGGGTGAACTCCGGATGCTCGTACAGCGCCTTCACGTCGAACTTCGAGATCAGGTACTCCAGATCGTCTTCGCTGTTGGGGAAGATGATCCCGCGGCTGCCGGTGAGCCAGGCGATCTCGTGCGCCATGTCGGAGACTATCACCGCGTCCGGCGGTACGAACGCGTCGACGTTGTCGGCCACGCGGGTGTAGTCAACGTAGCGCACGGCCAGCAGCGAGCCGATCCGCTTCATCGGGGTCCGGTACGACTCCCACGCGGTCGTCGCCGCCGGATACACGACCAGATACAGCACCGCGGCGCCGGCCGCCGCCTTACGCAAGCCCCCCGGGGGGGCCTCGACGAGGGCGCCCAGGCGGCTGCCGACATAAAGACAGATGAGCAGCATCAGCGGCAGCGTGTGGGCGATGAACCGCGCCGAGAGGTAGATCGGCCAGAACACAAGCAGCGACCAGCCGATGATGGCGGCGAAGAACAGGTACGGTGCCGCTTCGCCCGTACTGCCGTTGCGCCCACTGCCGTCCCCGCCGGGGAGAAACCGGCCGGGTCGTAGCGTGTTCGCCACGAGCAGCAGACACGACAGAAGCAAGGCCGGAAACAGCATTCCGGACATCGCTGGCCCCGAGAGCGCATCGACCATGATCTTCGTGCGCCGCACCATACGGGCAACTTTGCCCAGGTACTCGTCGGGGTGCTCGGCGATGTACGACCAGGCAGACGGAGGATCGACGCTCAGGTAGGGGACATCAGACGTCGCCCTGCCGACCTCGATCAGCAAACCGTGCGAGTAGGTCCCCGAGGCGTTGAAGAGCTGGATGGAGCCGTTCGGCAGCATCCATGACCCGACGATCAGGGTGGCGAAGACCATGCCCACGTAGATCCCGGCGAGGCGCAGCTTGGTCGCGGTTGGGCGCAGCGCCGCACCGATCGTCCGGGAACCGCGGACCCACAGGAACGCCGCGAACAGCGGCACGTAGATCAGCCCGTGCCCCTTGACCAACATCAGGGCGGCGTTCAGGACACCTGCCGCGACGACGTCCCGCGCGGACCCCCGCAAGATCGCCAGCAACGTCAGGGTGAAGCAAGCGAAGTACAACGACTCGGGCAGGGCCTGGACCCCGTACTGCGCCATGATCGGATGCAGGGCGGTGGCACCGACCGCGAACAGCGATACGCCGCGCGACCACCCCAGGTGTCGGGCCAGCGCGTAGACCGCGGCGGCAAAGGTCGCCATGCCGATGATCGCGACCATCAACATCGCCCGCACGCTTTCGCCGGTCAGGAGCCAGGCGAGTGCGGTAAGCAGCTGGAACCCCGCTTGCTTCATCGGTTCGGGGACCGGAATGCCGTCGACCGAGGTTGCCTGCAGCGGGTACATCACGTTGCTGACGTAGCCGTTCCCCTCGAAGAGGTTACGTGCCAGCTGGGCGTGCCAGTACTCGTCGTTGATGATCAGGCCGAGCGTCCATTGCCGCGGAATCGCGGCGATCAGCATGAACAGGACGCAGGCCGCGAACACGGCGGTCATCATTCCCGCGTCACCGGTCCTGCCCGCCGATCCCGCCGGGTGTGACGCCGTTGTGCCGGACCCCGGCACGTGTGCCCCCGCGGTGGGTGATCCCGCGCTGCGTTCGGCGGCTTCGCTCAGCGGCTCGCCGGCGTCTTCTTGCTCATTGGGCATTACAGGACCCCGAATCGTGGATGGCGACGCCGCCATTCTAGCCCGGCCTCACGGCGGCGCAGCCGGCGGCGAGCAGGTGGCGGGATTTGCGATAGCATCCCCGCCATGTCGCGCCCACCCCGTACCGCACAGCAGGGGCTGAACGAGGCGTTGAGCGTCATCGTCCTGGCGTGCAACGAAGCCGAGAACGTGGAGCCTGTTCTGCAGGAACTGCTCGGCTGGCTCGGGGAGCACGAGCCCACCGCCGAGGTCCTTTTCGTCGACGACGGTTCGACCGACGAGACCGCGGCGATCGCCGAGCGCACACTTGCCGAGGCCCGCGCGAAGGTCCTGCGTCACCCGAAGAAGCGGGGCATCGGCGCCGGGATCAAGACGGGAACGGTGGCGGCGTCCACTCCGTGGGTGACGTTCCTCCCCGCCGACGGCCAGATCGAGCCGGAAGCCATCGGCACCCTGCGGCACCTGGCTGCGGAAAGCGGCCATCCACTGGTGCTCTCGGTCTACGAACGGCGCGAGGACGGCGGTCTCCGCAAGATGCTCAGCTGGGGTGTCCGCACCATGATCCGCATCATCCACGGGGTCGACCTGCGATGCGAAGGTCCCTACCTGTTCCGCCGCGAGCTCTTCGATGCCGACGTCCTCGAGCCCGACTCGTTCTTCCTCAACTTCGAGTTCCCGATCCGCGTCCTGCGCGCCGGGCACGATGTCAGCGTCGCCGAGGTTCGCTGCCGGCCGCGCATCGGCGGCACCTCCAAGACCGCCAACCTCAAGACCATCCTGCGCGTGGCCGGCGACCTCGTCGGCCTGCGCCTGCGCCTGTGGCGGGAATAGAGGCCGGCCGGTGCACCGAATCCCGGATCCGTCGTGCCGCCCGGGGCACAGGTTACTAGTTCGCGCCACTCAGGTCCTGGACGATTCGGCCCGCGACGTTGATTCCCAAGGCGAGGTTCTCAGCGGCGTCGTCGGTGGTTGAGACGGCGGCGGTGAAGCGGGTGGTGCCGGCCGCGACCATGACCGCGTTGCCGGTCGAGATGGCGCGGTCCCCCAGGTTGTCGATCCAGTCTCCGAACTCCCTTTGGATGGTTCGTTCGCGGCCGCGCACCGTTATCGTGCGACCCTCGCGGAGGGTGGCGACATCGCTTTCGAGGGACGCGACGGCATCCGCGGTGGTCTCGAACCGCGTACCCATGATCGTCAGGGATATCTCGTTGTCGTCCCGAAGGTCGTTGTCGAGGGCGCGGCGGGTTTGTTCGTCTCGGTCGATGCCCGGGATGGGCCAGAATGCGCGACACACGTCGTGCCCCGACGGGGTCGACGGTCTGAGGGTGATCGTCTCCGGGTCCGTGCCGAACATCTCGCCGACGATGCCCTCGAGAATGGCGCATGCCTTCGATTCGACCTGCTCGCCGGACCGCTCAACCTCGTGCCCGGTGACGGGTGAGACGCTGCCCGTCAGCAGCGCCGCGACGATCGTCACGCGAACGAAGTCGAATCTCCTCATGAGCTCCTCCCGGGTTCGGGCCGAGCAGGACTCTGTGGGGGAAAGGACAGATTGACCCACGCACCCTCGCACGGCCGTTGTCGGCGACAACCCTAGCTCGCCCTGACCGCTGCGGTCGAGTCTGACGTTCGTGCGAGCTCGCGCGGGCTTCGGCCAACGCTACAGCGGAATATTCCCGTGCTTCTTCGGCGGATTCCGGTCGACCTTCGTATCGAGCGCCAGCAGTGCCTTGATCAGCTTCTGCCGTGTGTCTCGCGGCCGGATCACCTCGTCGACCCAGCCGCGTTCCGCGGCAACGTAGGGGTTGGCGAACTTGTCGCGGAAGCCGGCCACCTTCTCGGCCCGCAGCGCCTCCGGATCGTCCGCCGCTGCAAGCTCACGGCGATAAAGGATGTTGACAGCGCCCTCGGGTCCCATCACGGCGATCTCCGCCGTCGGGTAGGCGAAGTTCGCGTCGGTGCGGATGTGCTTGGACGCCATGACGCAATAGGCGCCGCCGTATGCCTTGCGGGTGATGACGGTGAGCTTCGGAACCGTGGCTTCGGCGAAGGCGAACAGCAGTTTGGCGCCGTGCTTGATGATGCCGCCGAACTCCTGCGCCGTGCCGGGAAGAAAGCCCGGAACGTCCTCGAACACGACCAGCGGGATATTGAAGGCGTCGCAAAAGCGGACGAAGCGGGCGCCCTTTACAGATGCGTCGATATCGAGCGTACCGGCGAGGTGGTCGGGCTGGTTGGCGACGATGCCAACGGGCATCCCGTGCAAGCGGGCGAAGCCGACGACGATGTTGCGGGCGAAGCTCTCGTGCACCTGCAAGAACTCGCCGTTGTCGACCACGGGGCGGATGATGTCGGTGATGTCGTACGGCTTGTTGGGGTCGTCGGGAATGAGGGTGTCGAGGGACTCGTCAGCCCGCTCCGGATCGTCCGTCGGCTCGATGCGGGGCGGATCTTCCTTGTTGTTGGACGGCAAGAACGACATCAGCTCGCGCACCAAGGCGACGCAGGCGCGGTCGTCGACGGTGGCGAAGTGAGCCACGCCGCTGCGGGCGTTGTGAACCTCGGCGCCGCCGAGGTCCTGCGCCGTGACCTCTTCGTGCATCACCGTACGGAGCACGTCGGGACCGGTGAGGAACATGTACGAGCTTTCCTCGACCATCACGATGAAGTCGGTGATCGCCGGTGAGTACACGGCGCCGCCGGCGCACGGACCCATGATCGCCGAAATCTGCGGCACCACGCCGGATGCCAGCGTGTTGCGCAGGAAGATCTCGGAATAGCCGGCGAGTGAGGCCACGCCTTCCTGGATGCGGGCGCCGCCGGAATCGTTCAGCCCGATGACCGGCGCCCCCATCTTCATGGCCAGGTCCATGATCTTGCAGATCTTCTCGGCGTTCGCCTCCGAGACACTGCCACCGAACACCGTGAAGTCCTGCGCGAACACGTACACCAGCCTGCCGTCGATGCGGCCGTGCCCGCAGACCACCCCGTCGCCGGAGATCTGCTGCTCGTCCATGCCGAAGTCGCGGCAACCGTGGACGACGAAACGGTCCAGCTCTTCGAAGGTGTTGGGATCGAGCAGAAGATCGAGCCGCTCGCGCGCCGTCAGCTTGCCGGCGTCGTGCTGGCGCTTGACGCGGGCTTCGCCGCCGCCCTCGCAAGCTTCGTTCTCGCGGCGCTCGAGCTCTTCGAAGCGTTCCTTGTTCGACACCTGGCAGGCCCTGGTGAGAGTGTTGATGGGTCTAGGCAGCTCCCCGGGCTCAGGCCTCGACGACCTCGGGAGCAACGGTCTCGCGGGCCTTCTCCCAATCGGCGAGGAACGCCGCCAGCCCCTTGTCCGTGAGCGGGTGGTTGAACATCGCGTCGAAGGCCTTGAACGGAATGGTCGCCACATCGGCGCCCATCAGCGCGGCGTCGAGAATGTGCTTCGGGTGGCGGATCGAAGCCACCAGCACCTCGGTACCGAAACCGTAATTCTCGTAGATCGCCATGATCTGCTGGATCAGCTCCATGCCGTCATAGCTGATGTCGTCGAGCCGGCCGACGAACGGTGAGATGTACCGGGCCCCGGCCTTGGCAGCGAGCAGGGCCTGGGTCGGCGAGAAACAGAGCGTCACGTTGACGTCGATGTCGTCGTCAGCGAGCGCTCGCGTCGCCTTGAGCCCGTCGCGGATGAGCGGGCACTTGACGACGACGTGCTCATGGATCGCGGCGATGCGCCGGCCCTCTTCGATCATCGCCTCGGCCTCGGTCGCCACGACCTCGGCGCTCACCGGCCCCTGAACGATCTCGCAGATCTCGTGGATGAGCTCCTCGAACGGCCGCCCTTCCTTCGCCACCAGCGAAGGGTTCGTGGTAACCCCGTCGATCAGCCCCAAATCGACAGCCTGCCGGATCTCGTCGACGTTCGCGGTATCCAGAAAGAACTTCATTGATTCGACCTCCCGTCGCGCCACCGCAGCGCGGGCCCGTTTGCCCTTGTTTCGCCCCTGATCGACCCTGTTCCGGGGCCGAGTTCCGTAAGCAGCCCGCAGTCTACCAAGGATCTCGGGTGGTGTCCGGCGAGGGGGGGGAGGTAGTCGGGCGGGCGGGGGGACGCAGGTACGCTCCGGGGTGAAGGTGCGCTTGAGGACGTCGGGGCACGGACCAGCGACAGACCGGCCGACGAAGGCGTCGCCCCTCCGGATTTCTCATATGCGCAAAGCACCCCGTGCGCGCACCTACGTCCCCCCGCCCACCCTCTGCACCGACCCTGCTGCCGGCACACCGGCCCGCCTCCCGCCGCCGACCGCTAAATATGTGGGTCGAGGAGGCCGAGCTGCTTCGGCGGCGGCTCAGCGGGAGTGTTTTCCGGCATCCGTGGGGCGGTCCGAACGCTCTTGTCGGCGATGACTACCCGGCTTCGGCGACCCGCTTAACGCCCGGATGCCGGAAAACCCTCCCCCTCGCCGGAATAGTGGGGTTGCCACGGATGGCGGCGGCTTATCCGTCCGGTAGTTGTGGGTGAGGTTGCTGGCGGCGAAGCGATGGCGATCGGGCGATGCGGGGATTTGCAGAGCTTGGCTGGCTGAACGCTCCTTATTTGACGTTGGGGAGGGACGGCGGGGTGGAGCGGCGGCGCCGATCCGGGTACGAAGGCGCCTCGATGCGAGTGTCGCTCCGTGCTCGTCGTCATTCCCGGAGAGCAATCCCACCAACGTCAAATAAGGAGCGTTCAACTCCCCAAGCTCGTCGAACCCCAGACCCGCCGCCGCTCCGGCCGGTCCGACACGTCGGCCCCACCAACCCGGCCGCCAGGCGGAGTTTTGGAGCACCAGGCGCGGCAACCAACCCCCTCGGCGACGGGGAGTGTTTTCCGGCATCCGGGCGTTAAGCGTGTCGCCGAAGCCGGGTAGTTACCGCCAACAACAGCGTTCGGACCGCCCCACGGATGCCGGAAAACGCTCCCGCTGAGCCGCCGCCGAGGTGACTCGTCCACCTCGAGCCACGTCTTCAGCGGTTGGTGACGGGAGGCGGGCCGGTTCGTCGGTTGCTTTGTCGGTGCCAGAGGGGGGGCGGGCGGACGTAGGTGCGCGCACGGGGTGCTTTGCGCATATGAGAAATCCGGAGGGGCGACGCCTTCGTCGGCCGGTCCGTCGCTGGTTCGTGCCCCGACGTCCTCAAGCGCACCTTCACCCCGGAGCGTACCTGCGTCCCCCCGCCCCCCCGGTCACCTCCATACCCCCGCCAACAGCTGCCCGCTCCCCGCCTCAGCCCATCTCCTCGAGGCGCCAGTCGTAGATCGGGAACCCGTGGCAGACCTCGTCGACCTCCGCGCGGACCTGGGAGCAGACCTCCGCGTCGCCCTTGGCGTCGAGCACCCGGTGGATCCAATCGGCGATGCTGTCCATCTCGGCCTCGCGCATGCCGCGGGTGGCAACGGCCGCCGTGCCGAGGCGGAGCCCCGAGGTGACCAACGGTGGGTTCTCGTCGAACGGGATGGTGTTCTTGTTCACCACGATGCCGGCTTCGTCGAGCCAGGCTTCGCCTTCCTTGCCGGTGAGCCCCGACGCGCCGACGTCTACGAGGACGACGTGGCTGTCGGTGCCGCCCGAGACGATGCGGTAGCCGCGCTCGTCGAGGGCGGCGGCGAGGGCCTTGGCGTTGGCGATGACCTGGGTGGCGTAGCCGCGGAAGCCGTCGGACAGGGCCTCGAGGAAGCAGACCGCCTTGGCCGCGATCAGGTGCATGAACGGGCCGCCCTGGGCTCCCGGGAAGACGGCCCGGTTGACGTCCTTGGCGTGCTCTTCCTTGCACAGTACGAGCCCGCCGCGTGGGCCCCGCAGCGTCTTATGGGTCGTCGAGGTGACGTAGTCGACGTGTTCACAGGGATTCGGAAACAGGCCCGCGGCGACCAGCCCGGCGGGGTGCGCCATGTCGGCCATGACGCGGGCGCCGACGCCGTCGGCGATCTGCTGGATGCGGGCGAAGTCGATGGTGCGCGGATAGGCCGAGGCGCCGCAAACGATGAGGGCCGGCTCGTGTTCCTCCGCCTTGGCGGCCAGTTCCTCGTAGTCGAGGAGCTCGGTCTCCTTGTTCACGCCGTACGACACGACGTTGTAGAGCTGTCCCGAGAAGTTGAGCTTGTGACCGTGGGAGAGGTGGCCGCCGTGCGGGAGCTCCATCCCGAGGATAGTGTCCCCGGGCTTCACCGCAGCGAAGTAGACGCCCATGTTGGCCTGGGTTCCGGAATGCGGCTGCACGTTGGCGTGCTCGGCGCCGAACAGCTCCTTGGCGCGTTCGATGGCGATGTTTTCGGCCTCGTCGACGAACTCGCAGCCGCCGTAGTAGCGGCGTCCCGGGTATCCTTCGGCGTACTTGTTCGACATCACCGAAGCGCAGGCCGAGAGCACGGCCTCGGAGGCGTAGTTCTCCGAGGCGATCAGGACGAGCTTCGTTGCTTGTTTTTCGGTCTCGCGGCGCACCGCCCCGAAGATCTCCGGGTCGACGTCCGGAAGCGATCGTGACATCGCCGCACCGACGAGTCGGTCGGCCGTTGCATCGGGGTGGTTCGCCATATCGTCAGCCTCATCAGTTGGCGTGAAGTACCGCCGCCGGCGGGGGTGGCCGCCCGGTCGCGGAACGGTGTCGCGTGCGGTGTTTCTCGGCGCGGAATCGGGATCATTCTAGCGAGTCGAGGCGGCGTCCGCACTTGGGGCGGTTGCGTGAGCCCCGGCGTTGAGCGGCGGTCGCGAATGCTATTCTCGGCCATCGTTGAAAGGCCTTGATACCTGGTCCGAAACCACCGCCGCGGTTGCATTGGGCTGCGCCGCGCCGGGATCACGGGGCATCGACATGAGCCTGGTAGATCCGCGCAGGAACGAACCCCGGGGCTTGCTTGTCGCCCTGGTTGCAGGGCTCGTTTTCGTCGCCCTGCTCAACCGCTTCATCCAGGACGACGCCTTCATCTCCTTTCAATACGCCCGCAACCTGGTCGAGGGTAACGGGCTGACGTTCAACCCCGGCGAGCGTGTCGAGGGGTACACGAATTTCCTTTGGACCCTGTTGATCGGTGCCGGCATCGGGCTGGGGATCGATCCGATCACCTGGTCGTACGGGCTCGGGCTCCTGTTTTTCGCCGGGTCCCTGTTGGTCACCTTTCGGCTGGCGTCCGGGATCAGCGGGTCGAGTTCGACCGGCTTGATCGCCAGCGCCCTTCTCGGGACCAACTTCACCTTCAATGCGTACGCTACCGGCGGGTTGGAGACGCAGATGCAGGCGTTTCTCGTCGTCCTCGCGGTGTTGGCGAGCTGGCGGGCGACAGCGTCGACGCAATCCCCGGTCTGGCTGTTCCTCGCGGCGTCGTCGGCCTACGGGCTGGCGGTCCTGACGCGACTCGACTCGGCCGCCTGCCTGGCGATCCCCGGGCTGATGGTTGCAGCACACCTGCTGCGGCCGTCGGTCGGCAGCGGCCCGCGCTGGTTGGCGCTGGCCGCCTTCTGCCTGCCGGCGGTGGTGCTCGTGGCTCCATGGCTGGTGTGGAAGCTCTCGTACTACGGCGACATCCTGCCCAACACGTTCTACGTCAAGGTTTCGTCGGCCGCGTCGTTGGTTCGCGGCGGTCACTACGTCTATCGCTTCTTCGCCACCTATTGGCTGCTGCCGCTGCTGGTCGTCGTCCTGATCGCCCGCCCGCGACAGGTGCTCGACACCCTGCGGCGTGTGCGGCCTCGGTGGGGCGTTGCCCTGGTCGCGATGATTGCCTTGTGGTGCGCGTACGTGGCCTATGTCGGGGGCGACTTCATGGAGTTCCGCTTCATGGTGCCGGTGCTGCCGTTGATCATGACGCTCGTTGCCTGGATCCTGACCGAGGCGGTCGAGGATCGCCGCCTGCGTCACGCGGGGATCGTCGTTCTGCTGCTCGGGTCGTTGTTCCATGCGACGACGTTCTGGGGCGTGCGCGACATCGAGTCGGTTCGCAGCCTCGAGATCCACATGGAGCCTGACGGTGGAGATTGGGACGAGATCGGACGCACCTTGGGGGAACATTTTGGCGCCGCGGGGGATGTCGTGATTGCGGTCGGCCCGGCGGGAGCGATCCCGTTCTATTCGCGCTTGCCGACGGTCGACATGCGGGGCTTGATCGACCCCTGGGTGGCTCGAAACGGCATTATCGTGAGCACCGTGCCCGGTCATCAGCGCATGTCGCCGATGGCGTACCTGGTGGAACGAGGCGTCAACCTGGTCGTCGGCCATCCGCAGCTGGTCTCGCGGCACGACCCGCTTCCGGCCGCGTACCCGGTATCGGAGCTGTCGCGCTTCGCGCTCGCCGACGCGACGTCCGAGACGGTGCCCGCCGATGCCCTCATGGTTGCGATCCCGATGTCGGACGATCGCCTGATTCTGGCCTTGTACCTCACCCGTCATCCCGCGGTCGAGCGAGCCGTCTCGGAGGGAGGTTGGACAACGCTTCCCCTCGTCGATACGACCACCTCGGCCTCGACGGGCGACGATCCGCCGCCCGGTGGGCCTCGATCGCCCGGCGGAGCTCCAACGCCCGGTGGAGCTCCAACGCGTGGCGGACCTCCATGGCCCGGCCTCGCTTCATTGTCCGGTGGCCCGCCATGAGTGAGGAAGGCGGAGACGTGGGCAGAGCGGTGGGCGGCGTGGGCCTCTGGCGGCGGCTCCTTTGGGCCTTCGTCGGCGTGGTTCTGCTGGGTGGCGGCTTTGTCTACGGATACATGTCGCACCGAAACGGCCTGTTTCCGGCGCCCGCGATCCGCCGCTGGACGGAGCCGCCGAGGGAGGACGTCAGCGACAGTCCGGCCGGGCGCTGGAACCGCCTGGCGCCGGGTGCCGAGGGAGCTGTGCCGGAGGACCTGCAGGCAGAGCTCGATCAGCTCCGGTCGATCGGCTACCTGAGCGGGTCCGACGCGGCCCCGGGCGCGACCGGGGTCATGCGCTACGCCCCGGAGGCGGTCTACGAGGGCTTCAACCTGTACACCTCCGGGCACGGACCGGAGGCGATCCTCATGGATATGGGCGGCGAGGTATTGCACACCTGGTCGTATCCGTTCGACCAGGTGTGGCCGCCGGACAGCGAGGCGAATCAACGCGACGGGTACTTCGAGGTGGACTACTGGCGCCGGGCCCACCTGCTCGACGACGGCCACCTGCTGGCGATCTACGAGGGGTTCGGGATCGTCCGGTTGGACGCCGATTCGAACCTGGTTTGGAGCTTCCCGCGAGAAGACGACACGGCTGCTCCCGGTGCGCACCACGACATGCACGTCGACGAAGACGGATCGATCTACGTGCTCACCCGTCTCGCCCGGGTGGTTCCCCGCATCAACGCCGGATGGCCGATCCTGGAGGACTTCATTACTGTGCTGACGCCCGACGGCGAGGAGGTCGCGAGCTTGTCGTTGCTGGAGGCGTTCGAAAGCTCGGTGTTCGCTCCGCTGCTGCTGCAGGCCGAATCGCGCGGAGACATTTTCCACACGAACACGATCGAGGTGTTCGACGGGCGCCACGCTGCAAGAGCGTCGATCTTCAAGAAGGGGAACGTGCTCATCTCGTTGCGCGAGCTCGATGTCATCGCGATTGTCGACATGGAGCTGGGTCAGGTGGTTTGGGCGATCGCCGGGATTGCGGCGCGGCAACACCAACCCACGCTCCTGGACAACGGCAACATGCTGCTGTTCGACAACGTCGGCAACGCTGGGCGCTCGCGGGTCATCGAGTTCGACCCGCTGACGCAGGCGCTGGTGTGGGAGTACCCGGCGCGGGGAAGCCGGGAGCTCTTCTCGGCCACCTGTGGGTCCAACCAGCGTCTGCCGGGCGGCACCACGCTCATCACCGAGACCGATCGTGGCCGTGCCCTCGAGGTCGACACGGACGGGGATATCGTCTGGGAGTTTCTCAATCCGCACCGGGCGGGCGAGTCAAACGAGCTCATCGCCAGCTTGTTCGAGGTGGTGCGGCTACCTCCCGACCTCCCCCTCGACTGGCTCCGCTGACGAGCTCCGGGTCTGCGGCGGCAGCGTCATCCAGTAGCCGAGGGCCACCGCCGCCGTGATCAAGGCGACCCCCATGCCGACCAGCGACCCGAGTGAGAAGCGCTCCTCGAACAGGAGCAGGTGAAGGTGGTCTTCGGCGACGAAGCGGACGGCATACGGGATCACGCTGGCGACCAGCGCCAGGGCGAGGGCCGGGTTGGTCGCGCCGCGGTTCTCCGGTGTCAGTCGCTGCAGCACGAGAAACAGGACCATCGGGGCGAGCAGCTCGAACCAGGCCCGATGTACATCGGTCGCAAGCGGCAGCGGAAACAGCAGCAGGAAAGCCGACGCTGCGGGGAGCGCCGGATCCACGGGCCGCGATCCGCCGCCGAACGCCAGCCAGACCGCGATGAACGCCAGGCCTGACCAGGCGACGAACAACTGCAGCACGGTGGCTTCGCTCAGGTTGCTTGTCAGCATGTCCATCAGGGCGGCGACGCCGGGAAGGCCGTCGTCGTAAGGGGGGACCGCCGCCGTTGGGGTGCTCGCGGCACGGACGAGCAAATGAATCGCGACGAAGCCGACGCCCGCGGCCGCCGCTTTGACCGCGGTTCGGCGATCTCGCGGGAACGCGGCCAGCGCTAGGGCTGCCAGCCCGAGCAGCATGCTCTCCTTCACCAGGGCGCATAGCGGCAGGGCGCCGAAGAACAATGAGCTACGTCCCCGCAACGCCCAGGCAACAAACACCAGTTGCAGCGCCAGGACGACGACGTCGAGGCGAGCGACGTTCGCTGCGGCGAACAGCACCTGGTAGTTGAAGAACAGCACCGTTGCCAGGGCGAAGCCGGCGAATGTGTCCTTCGCCAGGGCGCCGGCGAGAAACAGCGCCACAAACATCGAGAGTGCGCTGACGGCGGCGAAACCCAGGATCAGGTTGTCGGCGAACAATGCGCCGACGAGCAGCGGCACGGCTGGCCGGTAGATGAACGGTGCTCTTCCCTCGAGGCGCATCGAGCCGGCGACGGCCTCGTAGTCGACGCCGTCCCCGGCGATGCGAATCCCGGTCGACGAGGCGAACTCGGCGCGGGCGAAGGCAAGTGACACGAGCGCGAGCACGAAGAGGGCCAGCAGGATTCGTTGCCCAGCCCGTCCGTTGTCAGAGGCCATCATCGGATCGCCATCATCGGGTCAACGACCTTCGGCATCGGCGAAGGGTAGGTAGAGGCGCTCGTACTCCTTCAAGGCGAAGGAATCGCTCATCCCGGCGATGTGATCCGCGATAAGCCGGACGAACGCCGGGTTGCCGTGGTAGCGGCTGCCGACCTCGCCGGCAACGAGGTCGCCGGGAAGATCGCGCAGATAGGTCCCGCCCGTCGTGCCGCGGAAGCGCAGCAGGACGTAGTTGTCCAGCTGCAACGGGTCCTTGTAGTACGCCGCGAACAGGCCACGGAGGAACGTCCGCGCGCGGGCGTCGAGCCGGTTGACGGCGAACGAGCGGTAGACCTGCGCCTCGACGAAGGCCTCGAGCTCGTCGGCCATCGCGCCGACTTGCGGCGACAACTCGACGGCAGCTCCTTCCGGTTGCTCCGCCAGCGCTTCGCCCGTGTGGACAACGGCGTCGGACACGAGAAGATGAATCATTCCCCGGATCAACGCGTTCTGTCGCCCGAAGCGGCCCCGCCTCGTCTCGTAGCCGGTGCCGAGCTTGTGCAGCACGGCCGCGCCGATCTCCAGGCGCTCGCTGGCGCGGAGCGAGACCTGGCCGGCGCGGATTCCGTCTTCGAGATCGTGTGTCAGGCGGGCTAGGCGGTCGGCCAGCGTCACCACCTGGCCCTCCATCGACGCCGGGGCGTCGGCGTCGAGGCCCTCGGCAACCCAATCGGGGTAGCTGATGCCCGGGGCGATGCCGCCGCGCTTCCAGATTCCGGCGCGTACCGGATCGGTGAGATTCAACCCGGGATGGTCGTAGCGCTGCTCCAGTCGGTCGATGACCCGGACGCTCTGGAACTTCGGGTCGAAGCCACCCGACGCCGCCAGCACCGAGGTCTCGATGCCCTCGACACGTTCGCGACCGCTGAGGATCGCGGCGAGAGCGTCCTTGCCGGCGGCGCCGAATGGCGGCTGGCCCAGGTCGTGTCCCAGCGCGATGGCCTCGACCAGATCCTCGTTGAGGCCGAGCGCACGGGCGATGGTCCGGCTCAGTTGCGCCACCTCGAGGGTGTGGGTCAGGCGGGTGCGGTGGTGGTCTCCCTCGTACGGCACATAGACCTGGGTCTTGTGCTTGAGACGGCGGAAGGCCAGCGAATGCAGGATGCGATCGCGGTCGCGCTGGAAGGCTGTCCGATACGCCAGCGTGCGGCCGGTATCGACGAGTGTGTACCGCCGCGCGGCGTCCTGGCTGCGCTGGGCATAGGGGGCGAGGGATTCCGATTCGAGGGCTTCGAGGGCCGCCGTGTCCCGCCCGCTGAAGGGCTTGGGCATCGTGACTGTCCGTTGCGAACGTTGCGGATGCGCCAGCGGGGAGCTCTGCGGCACCCTGCTAAGCTTCGTCAGGTGTCTCACGGATAGTAACGCCTCGCCGGCGGCAGACCACGGGCGTACGGCAATGACGGGTCAATCTCGACGAACGCGGGCGCTGGCTTCTTCCCGAGCGGGTCGATCCCTGCCGGCGTGGTCGATCGCCGTCGCGGTCACGCTCACCCTGGTCGCCTGCGCCCGTCCGGAGGGCTGGGTCAATACCCATCCGGACCTGGCGGTACGGGCCCGGCAGGACCCGCAAGGCGTCCTCGAAGACGCCCACGCTCGCTGGGACGACTTGCAGGGGCTGGCGGGTAGCTACCAGGTCCGCGCCAGCCGTGGTGTCAACAGCCGAACGATCGACATGCAGATCTACCTGTTGCGCGATCGTTTTGTCGAAATGCAAGTTCTGGCCCCCACCGGAACCAGCGAGGGATACCTGGGTGCAGGCACCGCAGAAGTCGGCTTCTGGGCTTCCGACGAGAACACGCTCTACCGGGGAGAGAACGTGCCCGGGGCCTTCGAGCGCGCCCTCGGCATCGAGCTGACGCCGGCGCAGATCGTTGCGGTATTGCTGGGGCTCGGCGTCCCCGCGTCCGGAAGCGTCGCGCCGGCGGCGACGTGGGATGAGGAGGCCCAGCGCGTGCGTGTCGCCTCGGCCCGGACCACGGCGTGGCTCCACCCGGTGGCGCTCCGCTTCGAGCGCGCCGTGGTGGAGACGGGTTCGGGGCCCATCGAGGTCGAGATCGAGGAGTGGGCTGCCGAGGGCCCGCCGGTGCCGCAGCGTCTGACGGTACGGGTTGCATCCGAGGACATCACGCTGGCCGTTCGGCTGGCGCCCCGGTGGACCGCCAACCCGAGAGGGCTCGACCCGGCGCACTTTGACGACATCCCGGTCACCGGGGCGGCGGAGGCGCCCCTCGAGCGGCTGGTTGTCGAGGGGGGGCTGCTGCGCCGCGGGCTCGGGCGTTGAAGCGGCTGCGTCTTCGCGCCCATGCGAAGCTCAACCTGGCGCTGCGCGTCGGCGCGCGCCGGGACGACGGCTACCACCCGATTGCCAGCGTCTTCCAGACTATAAGCCTGTGCGATCTTCTCTACGCTGCGCCGGCCGCGCCCGCTCCGCCAGCCGTGCCAGCCGTGCCAGCCGTGCCCGCTGCGCCCGCCGTGCCCGCTGCGCCCGCTGCGCCAGCCGCGCCTGCTGCGCCGGCCGTGCCTGCCGGGCCGGCGGGTTCTGCCGCGCCCGCCCTTCTGGACCTTCAGGTTGACGGTGCGGAGCTGCCCGACGACAACACCGTCGCGGCCGCGGTGATGGCGCTCGCCGCGGAAGCGGCACGGTTCGGGGTTGAACCCGCACCGCTGAGGCTGCGGCTGGTCAAGCGGATTCCGATGGGTGCGGGCCTCGGCGGTGGTAGCTCCGACGCGGTCGCGGCGCTCGCCGCCTGCATCCGGTTGTGGGGGCTCGACCGGAATGCTCTGGAGGACTCCGGGGCGCTCCGGCGTATCGCCGAGGAAATCGGTTCCGATGTGCCGTTCTTCCTCTCGGGGGGGACCGCGATGGTGACTGGAAGGGGGGAGCGGGTCGAAACCCTGGCGCCGCTCGACCGGACCTGGTTCGTCGTCGCCAGCCCCGACCTGCACGTCTCGACGCCGGCCGCCTACGCGGAGTTCGACCGAACGGCGGTGGCCGATATGGCGGTATCGGGTGATCGTCTGGGAGCGCCGCCCTACGAGCCCCACCTTGACGCGGGCTGGATGGGGAACGATCTCGAGGCCCCGGTTTGTCGGCTGCACCCGGAGATCGCCGATGTGCGCGACCGCCTTGGCGAGCTGGGCGCGACCGCGGCGCAGATGACCGGGAGCGGCGCGGCTTCGTTCGGGGCGTTCGCCGACCGCCGCAGCGCGGCACGGGCAGCGGCGGCGCTTCGCGCCCGCGGCTATTGGGCCGGAGTCCGGGTTTCCGTAGGGGCCGGGGCGCATCGGCGCAGCCTGTTCGCCGGTGTTTGATGCCTGCGGCAGGTCGCGGCTATAATGTGTCCCCGTCATCCACGCGCTTTCCCGCGGCCGACGCGTTTCAAGCTGTCTCGATTGTTTCTTGGGGCGTCGCCAAATTGGCAAGGCACGGGACTTTGGATCCCGCATTTGCAGGTTCGAGTCCTGCCGCCCCAGCTTTACACCTGATTCCAACCCGACACCCGCATAGCTCCCCGCCCGACCCATGCCTTCTGCCGATCGTCCTCTCAAGATTTTTGCGGGCAACGCCTGCCCTGCGCTGGCACAGGACATTGCCGATTTTCTCGGCCATCCGCTCGGAAACCGGGAGTTGACCCAGTTTTCCGACGGGGAGGTTCGATTCCAATTCAAGGACAACGTCCGCGGCACCGACGTGTTCTTCATCCAGTCGACGTGTTGTCCGGTGAATCGCAGCTTGATGGAGCTGTTGATCATGGCGGACGCGGCGAAGCGGTCGTCGGCGGCGCGCATCACGGCGGTCATGCCGTATTTCGGCTACGCCCGCCAGGACAAGAAGGACGAGCCGCGGGTTCCCATCACGGCGAAGTTGGCGGCGGACTTGCTGGTCACGGCGGGTGTCGATCGGGTGCTGGCGATGGACTTGCACGCCGGTCAGATCCAGGGGTTCTTCAACATTCCGGTCGACCACCTGTTTGCCGCCCCGGTGGCGATCAAGCGGATCGAGTCGATGGGGCTGGACGATCTCGTCATCGTGGCACCGGACGCCGGCGCGGTGGAGCGTGCCCGTGCCATCGCCAAGCGCCTGCACGCCGGGCTGGCGATCATCGACAAGCGTCGCCCGCGCGCCAACAAGGCCGTCGCCATGCATGTGATCGGCGAGGTCGAGGGTTGCAACGCCATTCTCTACGACGACATGGTCGACACCGCCGGGACCCTGACGCAGGGGGCGCAGGCACTCATGGATAATGGCGCCACGGCGGTCTACGCTTTTGCCACGCACGCGGTTCTTTCGGGTCCCGCAGTCACCCGAATCGAAGAAGGTCCGTTCAAGAACGTCTTCGTAACGGACACCATTCCGTTGAACGCAGAGGCCGACGCGTGCGCCAAAGTCGAGGTCCTCTCGGTCGCTGAGCTGTTGGGCGAGGCGATCCGCAACATCCACGAAGAGACGAGCGTTTCGAGCTTGTTCATCTGATACCTGAAGAGAAAGAGTCATGGCTGACATCACCATCGAAGCAGCGCCGCGGGAGGCTGGCTCCAGCAACGAGGCGCGCCGCCTTCGCCGCGACCGCAAGTTGCCCGCAGTTCTTTACGGTGGGGACGGCGGATCCGCCCCGATCACCCTGGATCCGCGCGAGATCGTTTCGATTCTGAAGTCGGAATCGGGGCAGAACACCGTCTTCAAGCTCAAGGTTGCCGACGGGTCGGAAGAGAACGTCATGATCTTCGACGTTCAGATCGATCCGATCACCCACAGCCTGCAGCACGCCGACCTGGTGCGCATCGCGATGGACGTCGCCATCGAGGTCGCCGTTCCGATCGAGCTCGTTGGTGAGCCGGTCGGTGTCCGTGTCGAGGGAGGTGTTCTCGACATCTCGTTGCGCGAGCTCACGGTCGCTTGCCTCCCGGGGGACATCCCGGACGCAGTCGAGGTCGACGTCACCGAGCTGGACATCCACGATTCCGTCAAGGTCGCCGACATTTCGCTGCCGGCCAACGTCACCTTGGTTACCGAGCCGGACTTCTCGGTGGCGTCGGTGGTGCCGCCGGTCTCCGAGGAAGAGCTCGAGGCGGATCTCGGCGTCGAGGGCGAGCCCGAGGTGGAGGGCGAGGAAGCCGAGGCCGCTGCCGAAGACGCCGCGCCCGAAGCGGCTCCCGAGGCTCAAGAAGAGAAGAAAGAGGACGCGTCGGAGTAGCCCGTGCGCGCGCTGGCCGGCCTGGGGAACCCGGGCGACAAGTACGCGGAGCATCGGCACAACGCGGGATGGATGTTGTTGGCGACGCTGGAGCGACGCCACCGGGTGGTGGAGACGAGAGAGCTGGGCAAGGCGCGGCTCGAGCGAATCCGCATGAAGGGAAGACGGGAAGACGGAGGTCCGGCCGAGCTGTGGCTCATCCGTTCCCGGACGTATATGAACGAGAGCGGGCTGGGAGTGGCCGCAGCCCGGAAAGAGCTGGGAATCGGCCCCGACGACATCCTCGTGGCGTTCGACGATATCGATCTTCCCCTGGGGAAGATCCGCCTCCGCGAGAGCGGCGGCTCCGGCGGGCAAAACGGGATGAAGTCGGTCATCGATTGCCTCGGGACACAAGCTATCCCGCGGTTGAGACTGGGAATATGCGGCGAGCGCGCCACGGTGGATACCGCGGACTACGTGCTCAGCCGCTTCGACAAGGACGAAAAGGACACGGCGGCGGAGATGATCGAAGATGCCGCCGACGCCGTCGAGATGGTGCTTCGCTCGGGCCTGATCGCGGCGATGAACCGTTACAACTGAATCGAAACCAGAGGAGTTCGACCGAATGGACACACAGACGCTGACGCTCGCCGCGCCGATCCTCGGTGGGGTGGGGCTCGCCATCGCGCTGGGAATCCTCTTCTACGTCAAGAGCATGCCGGTCGCCAGCAAGGAGATGGGGGCGCTGGCCTCCCAGATCCACCAGGGCGCGATGGTCTTCCTGCGGAGCGAGTACAGCCTGCTGCTGATCTTCGTGGTCGTCGTGGCCGGCTTGCTGGGGTTCTTCGTCGATCCGCTCACCGCGGTGGCGTTTGTTACCGGGGCGGCGTCTTCGATGGCGGCCGGCTTCGCCGGAATGACCTCGGCGACCAGCGCCAACGTGCGCACGACGAGCGCTGCGGCCCAAACGGGGCAGAACGCGGCGCTGATGGTCGCCTTCCTGGGTGGCTCGGTGATGGGGCTTTCCGTCGCCAGCCTCGGCCTGCTCGGCGTGGGCGTCTGGTTCTATCTTTACGGTAGCGTCGAATCCGCCGCGATCATCAACGGCTTCGCCATGGGCGCCTCGTCGATCGCCCTGTTCGCCAGGGTGGGCGGCGGCATCTACACCAAGGCCGCCGACGTCGGCGCCGACCTGGTCGGCAAGGTGGAGGCCGGCATTCCCGAGGACGACCCGCGCAACCCGGGAGTCATCGCCGACAACGTCGGCGACAACGTCGGCGACGTCGCCGGCATGGGTGCCGACATCTTCGAGTCCTACGTCGGTTCGACGATCGCCACCATCGCAATCGGCGCCACGCTGGCGGCCGATGACATCGCCGAGCTCATCGCCGAGGGCAGCGCGCTGACGCCGGCCGGGGCGACGACGACGCTGATGGGGCTGCCGCTCGTGATGGCGATGATCGGGCTGGTCGCTTCCCTCGTCGGGATCGCCTCGATGGCGGTCTTCAAGAACACCAATCCCGCCGGCGCCCTGCGCTGGTCGGCGTTGTTTTCCGCCGTCCTGTTTCTCGCCGGCGCGTATTTCTACATCGGCGGAAGCGGCCTGAGCGAGTCCATCTGGATCGCTGTTCTTGCCGGAACGTTCGCCGGCCTGGCGATCGGTTGGATCACCGAGTACTACACCGCCGGCAAGCCCATCCGCGACATCGCCACGGCAAGCGAGACCGGATCCGCGACCAATATCATCCAGGGTCTTGCGGTCGGCCTGCAGTCCTGCGCCGCTCCCGTGTTGATGATCGCCTTTGCCATCTGGGCAGCCAACAACTCGGCCGGCCTCTACGGCATCGGCATCGCGGCGGTCGGCATGCTGGCGACGGTCGGCATCACCATGAGCGTCGATGCTTACGGTCCGATCGCCGACAATGCGGGCGGTATCTCCGAGATGTCGGGCCTCGGTCCCGAGGTTCGCAAGATCACCGACGGTCTCGACTCGGTCGGCAACACGACCGCCGCGATCGGCAAGGGATTCGCCATCGGTTCCGCGGCGCTCACCGCGCTGGCGCTGTTTTCCGCCTACACGCAGGCGGTCAACGTGCAGCTCATGGCCGCCGGGCGCGACGCGCTCGTGATCATTCTCACCGACCCGCGGGTCGTGATCGGCTTGTTCATCGGCGGCATCATACCGACCCTCGCGGGCGGCCTGACGATGACCGCCGTGGGGCGCGCGGCGTCCGAGCTGGTCGAGGAGATCCGCCGCCAGTTCCGCGAGATCCCGGGCATCATGGAGGGAACCGGCGACCCCGACCCGGCCCGATGCGTCGAGATTGCCACCAAGGCCGCGTTGAAGGAAATGGTCCCGCCGGGAATGCTTGCGGTGATTGCCCCGGTCATCGTCGGGTTCGGCCTCGGCCCCGCTGCGCTGGGCGGCATGCTCGCCGGCGCGACGGTCGTCGGCGTCCTGCTCGCCCTGATGATGTCGAACGGCGGCGGCGCCTGGGACAATGCCAAGAAGTACATCGAGGAAGGCCACCACGGTGGCAAGGGGTCCGAAGCCCACAAGGCGGCCGTCGTCGGCGACACTGTCGGCGACCCGTTCAAGGACACTTCTGGCCCGTCCATGAACATCCTGATAAAGTTGATGTCTGTCGTATCGCTGGTCATCGCCCCCCTGATCGTCTGATCTTCCGCGAAGACCGGCTCCTTTCTGACAACATCTCGTAACTCCTCGCCCTGCTGCGTGCAGGGCCTGAGACCGAGAGGAGATCCATGCAGAATCTCTACGAAACCCTTCTGATCGTCACTCCGGATGCGGATGACGATGGGGTCAACGCCGTGATCGGCGACCTGCGAGCCACCATCGAGGGCGATGGCGGTACGGTGCTTCAGGCCGGTGTTTGGGAGCGTCGCAAGCTCGCCTACCAGGTCAAGGGCAAGAACGAGGGCATCTATGTCCTCATTTACGCCGATGGCGCCAATACCCTGCCGGCGGCCCTCAAGGACCGCATGAAGCTCGACGAGTCGGTCATCCGCTCGATGGTCGTTCGCCTCGAAGGACTGCAGGAAACCGACGTCAGGCAGCAGATTTCCGAAGCCGACCACTCCGAGGATGCCGAGCAGGCCGCCGCGCAGCGCGCCGCCGCCGAGGCCCGTCAGGAGGCCGAGGCCGCCGCTTCGGCCATGTCGCTGGACGAGATCGTCGCGGCGGAGGAAGCGCAGGCGGCTGCCGAAGCCGAAGCCGCTGCCGAGGCAGAAGCGGCCGCGGCGGCTGAACAAGCCGATGCAGAGGACGCCGGACCGGAAGACACCGAACCGGACGAGCAGGCCGCGGCTGACACCGACACGGCTGATACCGACACGGCTGATACCGACACGGCTGACACCGACGACGGCACGCCCGATTCCACGGACGCCGAGCAGCCCGACGAAGTTGCCGGTACCCCCGGGGACGAAGAAGACAAGGAGAGCTGAGCGATGGCTTACGGACGAGGAGGCGGACGCCGTCGGCGGAACAAGTACCTCAAGGACGACGTGCCGTACATCGACTACAAGAACGTCGACCTGCTGCAGAACTTCATCTTGGATCGCGGCAAGATCCAGCCGCGTCGCACCAACGGCAACAGCGCCAAGGTGCAGCGCATGCTGACGCGGGCCATCAAGCGGGCCCGCGAGATCGCGTTGCTTCCGTACACCACGGGTTAGGGCCATGAAGCTGATTCTTCAGGAGACGGTCGACAACCTGGGTGAGCCGGGCGACCTCGTCGACGTGAAGCCCGGCTACGGTCGCAACTACTTGCTGCCTCAGGGGCTCGCGGTCATCGCCACGGCGGCGAACGCGCGCACGATCGAGGAGATCAAGGCTCGCCGCGCGGAGCGCGAGCAGGAAGCCAAGATCGCGGCGCAGGCGCTGGCGGTGAGCCTGACGGGCGTATCCGTCAACGTGAAGCGCAAGGTGTCGGAGGGCGACAACCTCTACGGCTCGGTGACCGCGGCGGATATCTCCGCGGCGCTGATCGAAGAGGGATTCGAGGTGTCCAAGGACCAGGTTCGCCTCGAGCACGCCATCAAGACGCTGGGCGTCTTCGAGGTGCCGCTGCACCTGCCGTACGCGGTGGAAGCTTCCATCAAGTTGTGGGTCGTAAAGGACGAGTCGGAGTAGGCGGCGCTGGCGATACTCGCGCCAATCCTGCAGCTGAGCCCCGGGTCTTCCCCGGGGCTTTGGCTTTTGTGGACGTACGGGGCGCAACTTCATAGACTGGCGCGATGGCTGACGAGCTGACGAAGGGGAGGACGCTGCCGCACAATTTGGAGGCGGAGCGGTCCGTTCTCGGGGCGATCTTGCTGGACAACCAGGCGGTCAATGCGGCCGCCGAGGCGGTTACCTCCGAGGATTTCTATGGGGAGGCGCATCGGCTCATCTTCGCAGCGATGTGCGAGCTTTCGGAGACCAGCGCGGCCATCGATGCGGTGACGCTGGCGGAGCGGCTCGAGCGTACCGATCAGCTCGAACGTGCCGGCGGGATCGACTACCTCACCACCCTGATGGATGGCTTGCCGCGGGCGCTGAACGTCGGTCAGTACGCTCGCATCGTCAAGGACAAGGCCTCGCTGCGCAATCTCATCGCCTCCGCCAACAGCATCATCACGTCGGCGATCAGCGGCGAGGACGATACCGACGAGATCATTGACCAGGCGGAGCGCCGCATCTTCGAGATTGCCGAGGACAAGGTCAAGCGCGGCTTCCTCTCGGTCCAGGATCTCGCCGGCGAGACCATGCACGAGCTCGAGGAGCTGCACGAACGACGCGAGTTCATCACCGGCGTGCCGACCGGGTTCAAGCGCCTCGACACCATGACCGCCGGTCTTCAGGGCGGTGACCTGATCATCCTCGCGGCCCGTCCGTCGATGGGGAAGACGGCGCTGGCGCTCAACATCGCCCAGCACGTCGCGTTGCGGCACGGCGGATCGGTCGGCATCTTCTCGCTCGAGATGTCCACCCAGCAGCTCATCCGCCGGTTGATGTCCTCCGAGGCGAACGTGGACAACCACAAGCTGGCGACCGGGTTCCTCTCCGACAAGGACCTCAACGACCTGCTGAATGCCCTGGAGTTTCTCTCCACGGCGAAGATCTTCGTCGACGACACGGCGAACCCCTCCCTCCTGGAGATGCGATCGAAGGCCCGCAGGCTGAAGGCGGAGCACGGCCTCGACATGATCGTCATCGACTACCTGCAGCTGATGAGCCTGGGCAAGTTCGAGAACCGCAACCTCGAGATCGGCGCCATCTCGCGGGCGTTGAAGGGCCTGGCCAAGGAGCTCAACGTTCCGGTGCTGGCGCTCTCGCAGCTCTCGCGAGCGCCGGAGGCGCGCTCCGAGCATCGCCCGCAGCTCTCCGACCTGCGCGAGTCAGGCAACCTGGAGCAGGACGCTGACGTGGTCGCGTTCATCTATCGCGAAGAGGTCTACAACCCGGATCCGACGGTGCAGGGTCTCGCCGAGCTCATCATCGCCAAGCAGCGCAACGGCCCTATCGGCACCGTGCCGCTGGCGTTTCTCAAGCAGTTCACCGCCTTCAAGGATCGCGAAGACCGCGAGGATCCGGGCGAGCCATGGGGTTGATCTCCGGCGCCTAGGCCACACCCTGGGGACACACTTCTGGTGTCACGCTATGTCCCGCACGGGACACCCGTCGAGGCCACGCTCGAGCCGCCATGCAGGGTTCGGTCGGTCGTTCTACCCTGAGCGCATGCCGATACGGGAAGGTGGGCGCGCCGATTCGCGACCGACGTGGCTCGACATCGACCTGGCTGCGCTGGCCGCCAACTACCGGAGCGTGCACGAGTATGTTGCTCCGCGGCGGGTATGGTGCGTCGTCAAAGCCGATGCCTACGGGCACGGTGCTGTGGAGGTTTCCCGGCGATTGCAGGCCGCCGGCGCGGATGCCTTCGCGGTGGCGACCGTCGACGAGGGCGTCGAGTTGCGCCGAGCGGGGGTCGAGGGGCGCGTTCTCGTTATGGCCGGCATCGAGCCGGTCGAGTCCGACGAGGCGGCCGTTGCAGCGGGTGCGGCGGTGGAGCACCGGCTCGAGGTTGCGGTCTGGCGGCGGCGGGCGGCGGAGCGTCTGGGCGCGGCTGCCGCTGCGCGTGGCGTCGAAGTGCCCCTGCACCTCAAGGTCGACACCGGTATGGGGCGGCTCGGCGTGCTGGCGTGCGAGGCGCTCGAGACCGCGGTGGGGATGTTCGGAGGCTGCGATCCGATCGACGGGGTTCGCTTCGAGGGTGTGTTCTCGAACCTGGCCTCGGCCGATGCAGTGGGTGGAGATCCCGGTCAGGCGCACACGGCCGTTCAGATCGAGCGTTTCGGTGAGCTGTGTGGCGGGCTGGCAGAGCGCAGCCTTCTGCCCCCCGAGCGCCACTTGGGCAACAGCGCGGCGATAGCGCAGCATCCCGCGTCTTGGCGGGTAGATTGGTGCACCGGCGTGCGCCCGGGCCTGGCCCTGTGCGGCGTTCCGTCGCCGGGCGAGCCGCCGGGCCTGTCCCTCGCTCCGGTGATGTCCTGGCACAGCGCCGTCGCGGCGGTGCGCAGCCTGCCCGCCGGTTGGCCCCTCGGCTACGGAGCCCGGCGCCGGGCCGCGGCCGATTGCGAGATTGCGGTCGTACCCGTGGGGTACCATGATGGATTCCCGCGTGCGCTCTCCGACCATGCCGAGGTACTCGTTCGGGGGCGGCGCGCCAAGGTGGTGGGAGCGATCAGCATGGACCTTACCCTCGTTGACATCACCGGAATCCCCGGCGTTTCGACGGGGGACCCGGTCGTACTCCTCGGGAAGAGCCCCGGGCGCGGCGGTGACGCGATCACCGTCGATGACCTGGCTTCATGGTCCGGCTCGATCGCCCACGAGCTTCTGTGCCGGGTCGGCCCGCGGGTGCCCCGCCGCTACGTGGACGAGCCGCGGTGACGGGGCTGATCGAAGGCCTCGGTGGCTTCATCGTCAACGTCCTGGAGGAGGCCGGGCGTTCCGCCACGTTGCTTGCCAAGAGCATCGTCACCCTGCGCCGCCGGCCGTACTACCTGCACGTCGTTTTCGAGCAGATGCTCGACGTGGGCGTGCGCTCGCTGCCGATCATCGTGGTGACGGCGATCTTCTCCGGCGCGGTGTTTGCGCTGCAGACCTGGCAAGGTTTCGAGCGCTACGGGACGACCAGCTTCGTTGGGCCCGTCGTCGCGCTGGCGATCACCCGTGAGATGGTCCCGGTGCTGGCGTCGCTGATGGTGTCCGGTCGGGCCGGATCGGCGATGGCGGCGGAGATCGGCACGATGGTGGTGACCGAGCAGGTGGACGCGCTGCGAACCATGGCGGTCGACCCGATCGAGTACCTCGTCGTCCCCCGCATCATCGCCGCCACGGTCATGCTGCCGCTCACGGTTCTGATCGGCGACCTGCTCGGGCTTTGGGGCGGATCGCTGGTTGTCGTGAACCTTTACGGCTCCGGGTCGATCACCTACTGGGACGGCATCTGGCAGATCCTCACCTTCAACGATCTGAGCAGCGGGTTGATCAAGTCGGCCGTGTTCGGCCTGCTGATTGCGCTGTTCGGCTGCCAGAACGGCTTTCACACCCGCGGCGGCGCTCAGGGTGTCGGGCGGGCGACGACCCGGGCGGTGGTCAGCGGGAGCATGGCGATCCTGATCTCGAACTTCTTTCTCACCAAGCTCTTGCTCGAATGACGTACAACGACGACAAGTTGTCGCGTCCCGTGGCCGATGCACCCGAGGCTGCCGACGCCCTCGCGGTGACCGACGCCTCCGGGGCGCCCGACGCCTCCGGGGCGCCCGACGCCTCCGCGGCCTCGGGCAATGGGGAGCCGCTCATCGAGATCGCCGGAGTGCACAAGGCTTTCGGCAGCCTCGAGGTGTTGCGGGGTGCCGACCTGGTGGTGGCCAAGGGCGAGTCGATGGTGGTCATCGGCGGCAGCGGCACCGGCAAGAGCGTGCTGATCAAGCACATCATCGGCCTGCTTCGTCCCGATGCAGGCCAGGTGACGATCGGCGGGCAGGTGGTTGCCGACCTGAAGCGGCCGGAGCTCGGCGAGCTGCGCCGCACCATGGGAATGCTCTTTCAGTACGCCGCCCTTTTCGACTCGATGACCGTGGCCGACAACGTCGCGTTCGCCCTGCGTCAGCACACCAAGATGCGGGAGGGAGAGATCGCCGATCGCGTCGACGAGGTCCTGAACATGGTCGGGCTGGCGGGCGTACAGAAGAAGTGGCCGGCGGAGCTTTCCGGCGGCATGAAGAAGCGCGCCGGCCTGGCCCGTGCCATCGCCCTGGGACCGGACATCATGCTCTACGACGAGCCGACGACCGGGCTCGACCCGATTCTCGCCGACCAGATCAACGATCTGATCATCGATTTGCAGGAGCGGCTCCACGTAACTTCGGTGGCGATCACCCATGACATGATTTCCGCCTACAAAATCGCCGATCGAATCGCCATGCTGTATCAAGGCCGCATCGAGGAGGTCGGGAGCCCGGAAGAGATCCAGAACAGCGACAACCCGGTGATTCAGCAGTTCATCCACGGCCGCGCGGAAGGGCCCATCACGACGACGTAGCTGCGGGAGCCAGATCATGAGCACAGAACTGAAAGTCGGGGCGGTCGTACTGATCGCCATCGCGGTGGGGGCGGTTTTCATCCTTCAGATGGACGACACGTCCACGCTCTTCGGAACCTCGACCGACGTCTATCGGGTGCGCGTCTTGTTCGACTCGATCGCTGGCTTGGGCGTCGACGCTCCGGTGCGCCTGGCGGGCGTGCCCGTCGGCCGGGTCGAGGCGATCAACCTGACGGACGCCGGACAGGCGGAGGTGGTGCTGCGAATCAACAACGGCGTTCCGCTGCGGGCCGACGCCACGGCCTCGGTCGCCTCGCTCGGGCTGTTGGGAGAGAAGTACCTGGAAGTCACCGCCGGTAGCCCCGGGGCGGTGCTGGTCACGGACGGCGGCACGATCCAGCCGGGGGCGGCGGTTTCGATCGACCAGATGGTGGCGGTCATGAACGAGATTGCCGGCGACGCGCAGGAGATGACCAACGCGCTGAGCAACGTCTTCGGGAGCGAGGCCGGCGAGACCCGCATGCAGGCGATCCTCGACAACATGGAGCAGGTCACCCGCGACCTCGGGGCGATTACCTCGACCAACCGTGGTGCGATCGAGGCGAGCATGAACAACGTCGAGGAGCTCACCCAGGCACTGACGGACTCGCTCCCCGGGATGATCGAGGAGTATCGGGCGTTGGCGGCCGAGGCTGCCAGCCTGGTTTCCAGCAATCAGGACCGCGTTGCCGGGACGGTCGACGAGGTGCGCGAGCTGGTCTCCAACCTGGACCGTTCGGCGACGCAGCTCGAGCAGATCCTGCAGAAGATCAACACGGGCGACGGCACCGCGGCGCAGCTGATCAATACCTCCGACACCATCGACAAGCTCAACGACTCGCTCGACACCATCGACGATTCGCTGACCGCCTTCGACTCGTTCTTCAACCGTGCCAGCCAGACCCAGTTCAGCTTCAGCCTGCGGTCGGAGTGGTATGCGACCGACGAGGCGACGAAGAACTACTTCGGATTCCGCATCGGCCTCGGGGCGCGCAACGATCGCGCCTTCATCTTCGAGATGATCAACGACAACATCGGCTTGCCGGTCGTCAGCACGTTCATCACCGAGACGCTCGACAGCAGCGGTGGCGTCATCGGTGTCGACATCGAGCGGATCACCACCCGGGACGACGACTTCAAGTTTTCCGCCCTGCTCGCCGCCCGCTTCGACAACTGGCAGTTTCGCGGTGGGTTGATGGAAAGCGAGGCCGGCATCGGCATCGATTGGTTTGCCGCCTCCGACAGGTTGCGGGTCAGCTTCGATGGGTGGGATTTCGGGCGCAATCCCGACCCTCACCTGAAGTTCTTCGGCCAATTCGACGTCTGGGATCGTGTCTTCGTTACCGCCGGCGCCGACGACCTGCTGTCGGACGATTTCCGCCAGTTCTTCTTTGGCGCGGGTTTTCGCTTTCGCTGACGGCGGCGGATGACCATGGGTGGTCCGGGGCGGGTGTTGATACTCGGTGGCAACGGCCAGATGGGCCGCGCCCTCCAGCGGGCGGCGCCTGCCGGTGCCTCGACTGCATTGGGGCGCGACAAGGTCGACATCACCGACATCGGAGCGGTCGACGAAGCCCTCGATCGACACCGTCCCCCGCTGGTTTTCAACACCGCGGTCTTCCAACCCGTCGACCTGTGTGAGTCGAACGTCTCTGCGGCTTTTTCCGTCAACGGATTCGCCCCCGGGGGGCTCGCGGCAGCTTGCGCGAATCGAGGCATCCGGCTGATTCACCTGTCGACCGACTACGTCTTCAGCGGACCGCAGCGAACGCCGTTCTCCGAGCGCGACTGCCCGGCCCCGATCAATGTCTACGCGCGCTCGAAGCTGGCGGGCGAGCACCTGGTGCTGGCCGCCGATCCGCGCCACTGCGTGGTTCGCACTTCTTCGGTGTACGGCCGTGCCGCGCCCGGCTCACGCGTGCTGTCGTTCGTCGCGCGCATGATGGAGAGGGCGCGACAGGGGCAGGCCACCATGGTGGTGGACGACCAGGTGGTGAGCCCGACATGGGCCGACGATCTCGCCGTCGGGCTATGGGCGCTGGCGGAGAGCGGCGCGACGGGGCTCTTTCACATGGCCGGCAGCACCCCGGCTACGTGGTACGAGGTCGCCGAAAAGGTCTTCCGGTTCGCCGGCCGTCCGGACCTGTTGAGCCGGACCACCTCGGCGGAGTTCGGCGCGCCGGCCGTCCGCGCGCCGTACACGGCGATGTGCAGCGTCCGTTTGAAGGACGCCGGGGTCGATCCACTCCCTGGATTCGAGGAGGCACTGCCGCGGCACCTCGAGGCGGCGTATTCCGGTCGATGACCCCGGCTACAAGAAAGAGCCCGCGGCCGGTCAGGGATCTCCGCCGGCCGCGGGCTCTGTGTGCGATGGCGAGCAGCTTGTGGAGCCGCTCCGCGATTCACCGCATGTGTCAGTTGATCTTCAGCGCGATTCGCTTGGGCTTGGCCTCTTCGACCTTCGGCAGCGTGACGTACAGCACGCCGTTCTCGAAGCGGGCGTCGATGGCGTCCTGATCCACCGACTCGGGCAGCGGAAACGAGCGGTAGAACGAGCCGTAGCTCGATTCGATCCGCCGGTAGTCGCCATCCGTGTCCTCCCGTTCCAGGCGCTTCTCGCCCTGGATCGTCAGCCGACCCTTGTCGAGGGTGAGCTCGACATCGTCCTGGGACATGCCGGGAAGCTCGGCACGCAGCGTGATCTCGGTGTCGTTCTCATGGACGTCGACCGAGGGGAGCCAGCTGGCGCGCAGCGGCTCGTCTTCCGTCGAGCCGGCCTGGCGCTGGAGCGCCTCACCGAAGAGCTGGTCCATGCGGCTCTGCATGGAGCGAAGATCGCGGAAAGGATCGAAACGTCCGAGATTCCTCATGGTTGTTCCTCCGATGTCTCGGCGGGAGGACGTGACTCCCGTCGGTTCGGCCCCGCGGCCCAGTGGGGGCGGCCGGAGCCTTCGATCTCTCTGTCATGCCGGAAGCATATTACATGTTGGAAATCATGTCAATAAATCTTAGTTATATCCACTCAAGTTATTTCCCGTACGATCGATCCCGGTTCGCGGCTATACTTGGGGGCATACATATCCGCATTCATGGAGGTTCCGATGGGTTTCATGGTGATACGGGTGCTCTTCGTGCTCACCTGCGCGGGGATGGGGTATTTCCTGCACCCCTGGGGATTGGGAAGGCCCGAGGGACTGGTTCTCGGGCTGGCCTTCTCGGCCGGGATGATTGCCACCGAGGTCAAGCTCCGTCGCCTCGACGGAAAGGTCCTTTTCGGGGGTGTTGCCGGCATGTCGCTGGGGCTTGCGCTGGCTCTCGGTTTCGGGGCGGTCACCCGCACGATGGTGATCAACTCCGATACGGCGACCTTTCTGCAAGCGCTCTACGTCGTTGTCATGGGGTACCTGGGCCTGGTCGTCGGCGCCAAGCAGGGCGAGTGGATGAGCACCGACGCCGTCAAGGCGTTGTTTCATCAGGAACGATTGTCGCCGCGGCACAAGGTCCTCGATGCCTCGGTCATCATCGACGGTCGCATCTTCGATATCGCCGACTCCGGTTTCATCGACGGCGTGCTGGTAGTGCCCCAGTTCGTGCTCAACGCGCTGCAACAGGTGGCCGAGTCGACGGACCCCCTCAAGAGCAACCGCGGTCGTCGCGGGCTCGACATTCTGCAGAAGCTGCAGTCCAGCGCCGACGTGGACGTGCAGATCTCCGAAGTCGACTTTCCGGACCACGCCGATATCGACGCCAAGCTCGTCGAGGCCGCCAAACAACTCTCCGGCCAGCTCGTGACGAACGATTTCAACCTCCACAAGGTGGCGCAGCTGCGGGGCATTCCGGTGCTCAACATCAACGAGCTGGCCAACTCCCTGAAGCCCGTCGTTCTGCCGGGCGAGACGATGGCGGTTCGTTTGATCAAGGAAGGCAAGGAGCCGGGCCAGGCGGTTGCCTACCTGGACGACGGCACCATGGTCGTGGTGGACAACAGCGGGCACCTGATCGGCGAAACGGTTGACGTCATCGTCACCTCGGTGTTGCAAACTACCGCCGGCAAGATGATCTTCGGCAAGCAGCAATCCGAGGCCCCGGCGACGGCCGGCCTGCAGACACACTGATCCGACGTGCGACCCCGGTGTCGTCCGGAACGGAAGAAACGCCGGGCTCCGAGATCGGGACCACACCGGTGACCGGTGCAGAGCCACCCGACGAGCTCCTCCTCGCCCGGAGTCGCGAAGGAGACAGCGAGGCGTTCCGTCAGCTGTTCGACCGCAAGCACCGCGGTGTGTACCTGATCGCCTACCAGATTCTCGGCCGAGTCGATGCCGCCGAGGACGTTGTTCAGGACGTCTTCCTGAAGTTGTGGCGCCGCGCGGCCGACTACGATCGCTCGTCCCCGCTCGACCCCTGGCTGCGCCGGATCGCGACCAACTGCGCCATCGACCACTGGCGGGTGCGCAAGGTCGAGCGGGGGCGGCGCGTCGAGGCGGGGCCCGGCAACGATCCCGACGCCTTGATCGACAACGCGGCGCGCGTGTCGACGCATTCCCGGGGGGAGGGGTTCGATCCGGGGGAGCAACTCGGCTGGCGTCAGCTACAGGCAATCTGGGACGACCTCTCCGCCGAGCTCACGCCGCAGCAACGAGCGGCTTTTGTTCTGCGGCATATCGAGGGCGCCGACACTCGAGAGGTTGCCGAGGCTCTCGGTTGCAGTGTCTCGACGGTGCGTTCGCACCTCTTCGAGGCGCGGAAATCGCTGCGCGTCGCCATCTTGGCGCGTTATCCGGAGCTGGTGGCCGACGGCTGAGCCCCTGACCGCCGTGGTCGAATCGCCGATGGTGCCGTCCAACGACCGACGCGGCCGTCCAGCGACCGACGTGTCTGTCCAGCGACCGACGTGGCCGTCCAGCGACCGATGCTGCCGTCCCGTGGCCGACGTTGCGTTGCGATCTTTCTTCTGGACGCCCGGGTCCCGCAAGCCGTATTGGCTAGCGAAGTCCTACCCCTGCCTTGGCGGTACCATGGACCCTCGGTGAGGCTCACGATGAACGACACTGACCCCTTGTTTCCGGATCGAGATCGACCAGAGGCGGGCTTTCGCGCCCTGGCGGACCGCCCGACCCCTGAGCTCGATGCCGACCGGCTGTGGCTGCGGCTCGAAGATCGACGGGGCCGCACCCCCGGCTCGCGCCGGTCCCGCCGGTCCGGGTTGAGCCCGGTCTGGTTGGCTTGGGCCGCGGCTGCCGCGGCTCTGGTGGTGCTGGTCTGGGCGGGGGGATGGGTCGGGCCGGCGGAAGGGGGCTCGCGGCTCGTTCTGCTCGAGCCGGCCGGGGATCTCTCCGGCGAGGCAGCGCCGCTCGGCGAGCCTGCGTCGCCCGGGCAAGCGGCGGGTGCAGCCGTCGAGGGCGCCGGAAACACGGTTCTGGAGCTGGACGTGCGCCTGGTGAGGGGCTACGAAGGGGCGCCGCCGGCAGGTGTCCGCGACGCAGCTACGGCCGGCGCCGGAGGGGCCGACGCGCTGCTCGACGCCCGGGCCGACATCGAGTCGTTGCTGCCGTTCGAGTCCTTCGGTCTCGTCGGCGCCGGGCGTGCGGAGTTACCCGGTTCGGGTTCGCTGGAAATCGCCCTGTCGGGCGACTACCGTCTGCTCGCGGGGTCCGTCGAATTCGCCGATTCGGCGGAAGGGACGGTGCGCCTCGAGGGTTTCGAATTGGTCGGCGCCGGGCAGGATTCGACCTCCGCCGACCTGAGTCTGGAGCCGGGCAGGCTCTACGTGCTGGGCGTGGTTGCGCCGGGCTCGGACGAGCCCGACCTGGTGTTGCTCCTACGCGCCCGGGCTCTGCCCGACAGGGAGTAGCGGAACAATGACGGAGTTCATCTGTCGCGTCGGTACCGATGAGGGCATTCGGGATCGTGCCGTCACGGCCGAGTCTGCCGACCGCGCCCGCGAGATGCTGGCCGAGCAGGGGCTGGAGATCTTCGCCGTTCGTCGGCGCGATGGATGGATGAAGGGCATGCTGCGAAGCGAGGCCGCTGCCGCAGCCGAGGCCCGGCCCGTTTCGCGCCGCCGCGCCGGTGGCGCGGCGGCGGCGGCAGAGGCCAAGGCAGAGGGCAAGCTCCGACCGTTCGCGCGCCGCTACGTCGGCGAGGGCGATCTCTTGTTGCTGACGGAAGAGCTCGCCGCCCTCTTTCGCGCCGGCCTGCCGCTGCTGAAGTGCATCGACATTCTCAAGCAACGGCGCGGTGGCACGGTAGCCGGCGGCGTGCTCGACCGGGTGCGCGACCGGGTGGCGGGAGGATTGAGCCTGTCGGCGGCCTTCGCCCAGGAGGATCGCTCGCTCCGGATCCCGCGCTTGTTTGTTACATCGGTACGGATCGGTGAGAACAGCGGCGACCTCGAGGGAGCCCTGAGACGTTACGCGCACCATCTGGAGCGAGCCCAAAAGCTGCGCAGTCGGGTGCGCGCCGCACTCCTGTATCCGGCCGCGCTGTTCGGCGTCTCGATGGCGGTGATCGTCATCTTGCTGGGTTTCGTCCTGCCGCGATTCGCCGATTTCTACGCCAGCCATCAGGCCGACCTGCCGCTGCCGACACGAGTCTTGATGGGCTTCGCCGGCGCCGTCGAGAGCGGCGGCACCATCGTACTCGCTCTGCTCGTTGGCGCCGGGATCGTCTTCTTCGTCTGGGGGCGCAGCGACGCTGGCACGGTATTGCGGGAGCGCATCGGCCTGCGGGCGCCGCTGCTCGGCAATCTCCGTCGCCTGTATCTCGACGTCGAATCCAGCCGCACCATGGCGACGCTGCTGCGAGGCGGCGCGCCGCTGACGGAAGCCATCGAGGTCGCGGCCGAAGGCACGGACCATTCGCTGCATCGCCGGCGCTTGCGTCGCGTCGGCGAGCTGGTGAGCCAGGGCAACAGCCTGCACCGATCGCTCGAGATGAACGGCCTGATGGATTCGATGGGGCTCGAGATGGTCGAGGTCGGCGAGTCGACCGGGACTCTGGAGGAGATGCTCGGGCATGTCGCCGACAGTTACGACGAGATCCTCGACCGGCGGCTGAATACCGCGGTGGGATTGCTCGAGCCCGCGGTGCTCGTCGGCATGGGGTTGCTGCTCGCCGCCGTTCTGCTGTCCTTGTACCTGCCGCTGTTCAACGTCGTTCAGGTGGTCTGACGGGAGCGCAACGTGACCGACGAACAATCGACAACCGAACCGACCGCCGCCCCCGCGAGGCTCGAGCGCAGCGAGGCGGAGCGGCGTGCGGCGGAGATCGGCGTACCGTTCGTCAAGCTCGATGCAGGAGCCCTCGACCGCGAGCTGTTGGCCGAGATTCCCATCGACCTGATGGTTCGGCACGGCTTCCTGCCGCTCTCGATCACCGAGGAAGGTGACCTCGAGGTGGCGCTGGCCGACCCGGGCGATATCGCCAACATCGACGCCATCGAAGGGCTGCTCGACGTCGCCGTGCGCGTCCGCGCCGCCGCGGCGTCGGACATCGAGCAGGCGCTGCGGTTTGCCGGGGCCGGTGAGCGTATCCTCGAAGAGGTCCGTCGTGGCTTCGAAGAAGAGGGAACCGCCGGCACCGACGCCGATCAGGGCATCACCCTGGCCTCGTTGGCGACCAGCGACGATCCGCCGATCGTTCGCTTGCTCGACACGACCATCGTCAACGCCCTCGAGCGCCGCGCCTCCGATATCCACATCGAGACCCGCGAGGACGCGGTGTGGATCAAGTACCGCATCGACGGCGTCCTGTATCCGGCCGTCGACCCGATCGACCTGCGCCACCACGACGCCCTGGTGTCCCGCGTCAAGGTGATGAGCGATCTGGACATCGCCGAGAAGCGGGTGCCTCAGGACGGCCGCTTCAAGCTCAACCTGCAGTCGCGCAAGGTCGATTTTCGTGTCTCGATCATGCCGTCGATCCACGGCGAGGACGCGGTGATCCGTATCTTGGACAAGCAGTATCTGTCGGAGGAATTCGCCGACCTGCGGCTCGATCGGCTCGGCTTCGTCGGTCTCGAGCTCGAGAAGGTGCGCAAGTACATTCGCGAGCCCTATGGCATGTTCCTCGTCACCGGTCCGACGGGCTCGGGAAAGACGACGACGCTCTATGCGGGGCTCTCGGAGATCCGCACCGAGGAAGACAAGATCATCACGATCGAGGACCCGGTCGAGTACCAGATCGGCGGCATCACGCAGATCCCGGTGAACGAGAAGAAGGGGCTGACGTTCGCCCGCGGGCTGCGCTCGATCCTGCGGCACGACCCGGACGTCATCATGGTGGGGGAGATCCGCGACCCCGAGACCGCCAGTATCGCGGTGCAATCCGCGCTCACCGGTCATCTGGTGTTCACCACCGTCCACGCCAACAACGTCTTCGACGTCATCGGCCGGCTGCTGAACATGGGGGTGGAGACGTACAACTTCGTGTCGGCTCTCAACTGCGTACTGGCGCAGAGGCTGGTACGGCTCGTTTGTGACCATTGCCGCAGGCCGGTGGAGCCGTCCGAGCGGCTGATCGCGGCTTCCGGGCTCACCCCCGAGGACGTGGCTCAGTGCACCTTCTACGAAGGCGCCGGATGCGAGGTCTGTCACGGGACGGGCTACCGCGGCCGGACGGTCATCGCCGAGTTGCTCGACATGTCCGACACCACCCGTGAGCTGATTCTCGACCGGCGGCCGGTCTCCGAGATCAAACGGCACGCCATGAGCGGCGGCATGCGCTTGCTGCGGCAGTCCGCCGTGCAGAAGGCGATTCAGGGCCAGACCACGCTGCAGGAGATCAACAAGGTGACGTTCGTTGAGTAACGCGATCGCCGTCTCGATTGTCCCGGGAGAGCTGCGGCTGCTCTCGGCCAAGGGCAACGGCGTCATCGAACCCGTTCACCAGCTTTCCTGCGCGTTGCCGCCGGGCGCGGTGCAGGCCGGTTTGCGGCCGTCGAACCTTGCCGACCCGGTAGCCGTGGTCGAAGGCCTCCGTGCCCTCGCCGCGGAGGCCGGCATCCGGCGCGAGAGCAGAGGGTTGGTCTCCGTTCTGGTACCGGATGCCGCTGTTCGGATGGTCCTGCTGCCGCTCGACGGCGCCGAGCCGTCGCAGTCCGAGGGAGAGGCGATGGCGCGCTGGGCCCTCGACGACTTGCTGCCCTTCGATGTCGCCTCGGCGCGGGTCGACTGGTCGGTGGTCGCCGAGGAGCCACCCGGATCGGACGCCGGGTGGTTGTTGGTAGTCGGCGCCGACCCCGAGGTGATCGCCGAGTACGAGAGCGCCGTTCAGCAGCTCGGCTGGACCGCCGGGCGCGTGGTTCCGTTGACCCTGGCGCTGGCGGTCGGTGCGCGCGACGTCGCACAGGTCGACGCACCGGGGACGGCAAGGGTGGTGATCGGCGGGTTCGGCGGGCAGGTCGCCTGTATCGTCGAGGCAGCCGGCCTGCCGAGGTTGCACCGTGCCTGGCGCAGCGCCGAGCCGGACCTGGCGACGGAGCTGGCGAGCCTCGGGCGCTATGCCGACCAGCGACTGGAGCGCACGATCGTCGAGGCGGTCATCGCCGGGCCCGAGCCATGGCGCGGGCGTGCCGCGGATGGGTGCGCGGCCCTCGGCTGGACCGTACACACACGGTCGCGCTGGGATGCGCACATGGGGGCCGTCCAGCCATGAAGCGCATACCCGTCAACCTCGCCTCTCACCCGATCGAGCACCGTCAGTGGCTGAGTCGGGTGAAGCGCGTCTGTCTCGGCGGGGCGATAGGGCTGACGGCGGTACATCTCCTGCTCGCGTGGTTCCTCGTCGACCAGCCGCAGCAGGTTGCCCCGGACGCGGACATCCTCCAGCCTCTGCGCACCTGGAGCACCGAGGTCGAGGAGGCCGTCGCTGATGCCGACCCGCGCGAGGCGCAGCGACTGGCGATCTCGGTGGGCCTGGCCAACGCTCTCATCGAGCAGCGTGCCTTTCCCTGGGGGAATCTGTTCTCGGCGCTCGAACAGATCATGCCGGACGACGTCCGTCTCGAGATCATCCAACCCGTCGCCACTCCCGACGGCGTCCGTGTGACGATGACGGCGGCGTCGGCGTCGAACGATTCCTTGCTCGAGTTCCTCTCTGCCCTGGAGGCGCGCTCCGAGTTCTACGCCGTCTACCCGGGGCGTCAGTCGGTCGGCTTCGACGGCGACCTGAGGCTCTCCGTCGAGGCGCTCGCACGGGTCGAGCCGTTGGAACCCGGGCCGATTCAGCCCGAGCCGACTGACCCCGGACCGATGGGCCCCGGACTGACGGATTCCGGACCGACCGACCGCGAAGCGACGAACCCCGAACCGATCGGCGCCGGACCCGCCGGGGAGCGGCGGCCGTGAGGCGGGCGCCGATCAAGTCACTCGTCGGGCCGCTGATGGGGCTGGCCCTGACCCTGGTCATCGCGAACGTGGTCGCGTTCGTCGCCTGGTCGGCGCCGCGGTGGCAGACGAAGTGGGGCGTGCCCGGCGTCGGCGCAGCGAGCGCCGAAGACGTCCGCCGGCGGGTCGAACCGGAGCTGCAACGCCTGCGCGACACCTACGGGCGACTGCGCCGGGCCGAGCAGGACGTCGCCGAGTTTCGTGCCCACATGACCAGCCTGGTGGGCGGATCCGACCTTCTCGGCATGCTGAACGATGCCGGGGACAGCGTCGGCATAACGATCGAGGACGCCAGCTTCCAGTTTGACCCCGTCGAGGAGCTCGGCGTCGCCCGCCTCGGTATTACCCTGCCGGTGTCGGGGACCTACGAGGCCGTGCGGCGGCTGCTCGATGAGCTGCTCGAGCTCCCGGTCTTCTTGATCATCGATGGCATCGGGCTGCAGACCGCCGATCAGACGGCCGGCGCTCTTCCCTACGGAACGACGGGCGGTACGGTTCGCATCGATCTGGCCCTCAGCGTGTTCGTCGAAGATCCCCAGCTGACCGCCGAGCTGGCGTCGCGATCGGCGCCGGCCGCACGCACGGTGGCCGGGGCGCGAGAGAGCGAAAACCTCCGCCGGGCCGCGCTCGGCAACGACGCCGGTGCCATCGCCGATGCCTTGATCGCCCGCTTGACAGTGTTGCCGCCCCTGCCCGTTGACGCCGATCTGCTGACCGTCGACATGGCGCGTCTCGACACGTTGCCGACGATCGTCGCCCCCAGCCGCAACTTGTTCGCCACGGTGGCGCCGCCGGCGCCGCCGCCCGTCCTCGAGCAGTCGGCGCAAGATCCCGTCGTCTCGGAGCCTCCGTTTCCGGTGCGGCTCGTGGGGTTCATGTTTCTGAAGGAGGAGCGGGCCTGGACCGCCAGCGTCACGGACACGGCGGGGCTGCAGATCTTCATCGTGCAGGCGGGGGACCGCCTGCCCAACGGCGTCGAGGTGATCGACGTCGGTGACGGATACGTAGAATTGAAGTTGAATGAACGTCGTGTTCGATTGACCCAGGAAGGAAACCGACAATGACCCTCGCAGCGTTGCGCCGTCAGCCGGCGGCCGCATTCCTGATCCTCCTGATCGTGACGGCCGGGTGCGCCGGGAATCAGGCGCTCAGCCAGGCCGACCTCGAGATGGAGCGGGGGAACCTGGACACGGCGATCGCCCACTATCAGAACATCCTGCTGGAGGACCCCGGCAACACCGAAGCCAAGATCAAGCTCAGCCTGGCGAAGCTGCAGGCGTCGCAGCAGCACGAAAAAGCCGGGGTGGCGCTGATGGAAGCGGGCGACTACCAGCAGGCAGTCAACGAGCTGCAGCTGGCGGTGCGGCTGGATCCGACCAACGAGGTCGCCCTGCGCGAGCTCGGTAAGGCGCAGCAGGCCTGGGTCGAGCAGGAGCGCTCGGCGGCTGCCGAGCTGACGCCGCGCGAGATCGCGGTTCGCGACGCCCAGGCGGCCCAATCGGTCGTGCCGACCCTGGAGCCGCAGGTTACCGGGCCGATCTCGTTCGACTTCCGCGACGCGCCGGTGCAGGAGATCTACCGCACGCTGGCGCAGGTTGCCGGGTTGAACGTCATGTTCGAGTCGACGCTGACCGACGACATCGCCACGTTCCAGATCTCGGACACGTCCTTCGAGGACGCCCTCAGGGTGTTGACGACGTCGCGCGGACACTTCACCAAGGTGCTGTCGCCCAACACCTTCATGGTCGTGCCGGACGACATCAGCAAACGCCGCGAGTATGCCGACCAGGTCATGCGGACGTTCTATCTTTCGAACGCGCAGGCCGCGACCGTCGAGCAGCTCATCCGCACCATCCTGGTCTCCCAGCAGGTGTCCTCGAATCCGGAGCTGAACACCGTCACGGTGCGCGACACGCCGGAGGCGATCGACGTGATCGCCAAGCTGGTGGAGTCGGCGGACAAGGCGGTGGGGGAGATTCTCCTCGAGGTCGAGGTGCTGGAGGTCAGCAGCGAGGTGGTGGCCAACTACGGCCTCGCCCTCGAGCCCTTCAGCGGCAGCGCCCAGGTCTACCCGCAGACCAATGCCGACGGCGAGGTCATCGGCCGCTCGCTGCAGTCGCTCAGCAGCCTCACCTCCGCCGACGTCTTCGTCACCATCCCGTCGCTCTTCTACCAGTTCCTGCGCACGACGAGCGACTTTCGGCTGGTGGCGCAGCCGAAGCTGCGTGCCAGCGAGGGCGAGACCACGACCCTCTTGATCGGCGAGGAAGTCCCGGTCGTAACCACCACCTTCAACCCGCAGGCGACCATCGGTGGGAACGTCGTACCGGTCTCGAGCACCGAGTACCGGGACACCGGTATCGAATTGACGGTCCTGCCGCGGGTGCACTTCAACGACGAGATCACACTGGAGATCGAGATCCGCGTCTCCGCCGTGACCTCGACCGCCACCATCGCCAGCGTCGGCGACCTGCCGGTGTTCACCACCCGCCAGGTGGCCGGCAGCATCCGGTTGCGCGACGGCGAGACCAACGTCATCGCCGGCTTGCTGCAGGACAACGACATCCGGCGCCGACGCGGCATCATCGGCCTGGACAACGTTCCCGGCCTCGGCGACGCGTTGTCGAGCACCGAAGACACGAACGACCAGACCGACATCGTCATCTCGATCACGCCGCATCTGATTCGCGCCCCGGATATCCGCGCCGAGGACATGACGCCCATCTACGTCGGCACCCAGGCCGCGGTCAATGGCGGATCCGTACCCGTCAGCGCCGGCTCCGGCGGTATCGGGGGGTTCCGCGCCACCTCGCCGGTGTTGACGCCCGGAGCCGCGCCGACCGAGCCGGGAACGACCGAAGTGCCGACCGCCACGCTTTCGTTGACGCCGGCGGAGCACGTGGTCTCTCCCGGAGAAGAGTTCGCCATCGACGTCACCGTCAATACCCCGGCCGAGCTGTTTTCCGCCGGGTTCCAGCTGCAGTTCGACCCGGCGGTGCTGGAGTTCGTTGACAACTTCGAAGGTGGTTTCCTCGATCGCGACGGCACCGAGGTGACGACATCGGTCAGCGGTGGAGGGCCGGGCATCGTCCGCATCGGCATGTCGCGGATGAGCAGCGAGGTCGGCATCGTCGGCGGTGGCTCCCTGGTCACGCTCTTGTTCCGCGGTGTCGCTCCGGGTACCTCCAACATCGACATCACATCGGCGGCGCTACGCCTGCCGCTCGGGGGGATGGTCGCGGCGCAGATCAGCTCCGCTAACGTGCAGGTGCGCGAACAGGCGCATGAGCAAGGGCAGGAGAGATAGGATCCGCCATGGGCATCCGGTCTCGCGAACAGGGCTTCACGCTGGTCGAGCTGGTGATCGTCGTCGGTATCGTCGGGATCCTGGCCGCCGCTGTCCTGCCCCTGGCGCGCTGGTCGGTCAAGCGGCAGAAGGAGTTCGAGTTGCAGGCGAACCTCCGGATCATCCGCACCGCGATCGATCGGTACCACGACCTGGCGACAGCCGGCCTGATCGAGATCGAGCCGGGAGACAGCGGCTACCCACCCGACCTCGACGTCCTCGTCGATGGGGTCGAGATCACCGGTGAGCTGCCGTCGCCGCTTCCCGGAGTCTCCGACGAGTATGCCGCGACCGGCGCCGGCCTGACCGGAGGGGTCTCCGGCCGCATGCAGGCGCAGGGCGCGGGGTCTGGTGCAGTGGCGGGGTTCGGCGACCAGTCGGCGGCCGACGACTACCAGTGGCTGCAGGGCGGTCGTGGCGGCGCCGACCCCTCCCGGGCTTTGGCCGGGTCGGCCAGCTCCACCCTCGAGGAGCTGCGTGGCCTGCTCGGACAGCGGGCAGGCGGTTCGCGGGGCAACAGCGGCTTCCGCAGCGGCCTCAGCGGACAGGGCCTTTCCTCGCGCAACGACGCGACAGGGTCACGGGGCCAGCGAGCCGGCCGGGCGGGGGCCGCCCGTCGACCGGGGATCGGCGGCGAGAAGCTCGTCCTCCTCAGACGCCTGCCCCTGGATCCGTTCACCGGTCGGGCGGATTGGGGGATGCGTTGCCACGGGGACGACACCGCCGACCGTTCGTGGTGCGGCCGGAACGTTTTCGACGTCTACTCCAGAGCGCTCGGGACGGGGATCGACGGGCGCCCGTACCGGGAGTGGTAAAGCTCATGTGGGGCTACCGAGATCGACACCGAGATCTGGACCGCGGATTCACGCTGCTCGAGCTGATCGTCGTCATGACGCTGATCGGCCTGCTCGTCGGCATCGCCCTACCGGCATACCGCGATGCCACCCAGCGGGCCCGCGAGGCGGCGCTGCGTGAGAACCTGCAGCGGATGCGTGGCGCGATCGACGAGTACCAGACCGACAGGGGCGAGTATCCCCCGGCGCTCGAGGACCTGGTTCTCGCCGGCTACCTGCGATCGCTACCGGTGGACCCGATCACCGAATCGGACGAGACCTGGCAAGTGGAGTACGCCCCCTGGGAGATGGTCGAGCAGGGCTCGATCGCGGGTGTGTTCAACGTGCGCTCGGGGGCCGAAGGAGAGGCTCTCGACGGGACGCTGTACGCGGAATGGTGAGCGCGCGGCCGAGGGCGCCGATTGCCGGTCGCCGACAGGACGCGACAGAGGCGGGCTTCACCCTGCTCGGATTGCTGGCGGTCGTGGCCGTCATCAACATCGGCCTCGGGGTGGCCGTGACGAGCTGGGTAGTGATCGGCAAGCGAGCCAAGGAGGCCGAGCTCATCTGGCGCGGCCAGCAATATGCCCGCGCCTTCCAATGTCACCGCGAGCAAACCGGCGGCCTGCCCCAGGAGCTCGAAGAGCTGCTCGACTCCGATTGCATCCGGACGTTGTATCCCGAGCCGATGAACCCGGACCGCGGTTGGCGCATCATCCGGGAGCGAGATGTGCGGAACCGGGACGCGGTGGCGACAAACACCGGCACGAGGCCGCCAGCCAGCGGCTCGTCACAGGTCCCCGGCTCCTCCCCTCCGGATGGCGGAGTGATCGGCTTCTCGCGTTCTCTTGAGATCCTCGACCGCATGCGTTCCTCCGACGCCCCGAGAGCCACGATCGTCGGGGTCAGCCCCGGCCGTGGATCCCTGCCGCCGGAAACCGTCGACCAGGTGCTCGATCGGATGGACGCGATACGATCCGCGTCGGAGCGTCTCGATTCGCTGTTGAGCCGCCTGCGAGAGGGCTCGGGCGCCGCCACCGGCAACGGAATCGCCGGCGTCGCCAGCTACTCGACCGAAGCGTCGATGCGCCTGTATGACGGCGAAGCCAACTACAACAGGTGGTGGTTCGTGGCGCGGTAGGTCGCGCCGGCTGTTCCCGAAGGAGATCGCCGGGCGAGGAATCCGGCGGCCGCTGATGTATCGTCGGGGCTAGTTGCTACGATCCCGGGGGCGCCGAAAACCCGACCGCCAGGTTGCCGAATCAGAGACGTATGAAGATCACCGAGTCCGGTACTTGCACCGCCTGGCGAATACGTGCGGGACGCGCCGTCGCCGTCCTGTCGCCCCTGTTGGCGCTTGTGGCCGCCGCCTGCGGCCCGACCGTGGACGAGACGCCACCGGTCGAACATCGGTCGGTGGTCCTGGTCGTGGTCGACGCCCTGCGGCCCGATCACCTCGGAACCTACGGCTACGACCGGCCCACTTCTCCCCGGCTCGACGCCTGGGCCGAGCGCGGGCGTGTCTTCGAGCGGGCCTGGGCGACCTCGCCGTGGACGCTGCCGTCGTTCGGCTCGATCTTGACCGGCTATCTGCCCAGCGCCCACGCCGCCGGAATCGAAGTGGGGGAGGGCGCCGAGGTCGACAGCGCTGAGGTGGCGATGCGCAATTTCGTCACCCTCGCCCCGGCGGTGAAGACGGTTGCCGAGCGACTCGCCGACGCCGGCTTCGTCACCGGAGCGTTCGTCGCCAATCCGTTCCTCGATCCCCAATTCGGCCTCGACCGCGGCTTTGCCGACTACGATCACTACGACACAAGCAATGCCGAGGTGCGCCCCGCCAGCGAGGTGGTCGACCGGGCCCTGGAGTGGATCGACGGAGCCGGCGAGGCACCGTTCTTTCTTCTCGTCCACCTGTTCGATCCCCACCTCGATTACGGCGCGCCGGCGCCGTTCGCCGGCCGCTTCACCAGCGAGATGGAAGCGGCGGGTGAGCTGCCGGTGCGCGGTCTCTGGCCCATCCGCAACCGCATCGCCGAGATGGTTGCGGACGAGCGGGACTTCATCGTGGCGGCCTACGACGAAGAGGTCGCCTACGTCGATGCCGAGCTCGGCCGCTTTTTCGATGGCCTCGACGAGCGGGGCATCCTGGCGGACGGCCTTGTCGCCTTGACCGCCGATCACGGCGAGGAGTTCTTCGAGCACGACGGCTTCGAGCATGGTCACTCGATGTACGAAGAGGTCCTGCGGATTCCGCTCATTCTCTGGGGCAGGGACGTGCAGGTCGGGCGCGACCGCACGCCTGCCTCGCTGATCGATCTTGCGCCGACGATCCTGACGGGCTCCGGCATTGGTGTGGGAGGGGTTCCGAGCGCTGGCGATCCACCGGACGCCTCGGGTGTGGCCGACCCGGAGGACGCCCCGGCGTTGCTTCCGGGGATCTCTCTGCTGGCGAGCGGGTCGGCGGACAGCGCCGCGTCGGGATCACCGGGCGCCACAAGGGACATCATCGCCGAGCGCGTGCTCTACGGCCCCGATGCTCAGGCGATCGTTCGCTGGCCCGACAAGCTGATCGTCGATGTCGCCACCGGCGAAACGAAGCTCTTCGATCTCGCCGCCGATCCGGGCGAGCGACACGACCTTGCGGGCGAGCGGCCCGAGCTGGTCGCCGAGCTCATCGATGGTCTCGCCGAAGCGCTGGCCGCAGCGACTGCCATCGGCGCCGGGGCGGAAGCCGAGCTGGACGAGGAGCTGCTCCGCCGCCTGCGGGCGCTCGGCTACATTCGATGAGCAACCGCGGGCCTGCCGCTTTGCTGATGACCCTGACGGCGATGATCGGATGCTCCGGCGGGAGCGGGTCGGCCGGCCCGCCCCAAATCCGCTTCGATCTCGACGAGGCGGCGTTCGGCCAACCGCCGCGCGACGACATGGTGGCGTGGGACGTGATCTCGGCCGATATGGACCGCGATGGGGACGCCGACGTTCTGATCAACTGGCACAATCTGGCGCCGCTGGAGCTGTTCGAGAATGTCGGCGGCACGTTCTCCCTCGTGAATGCGCCGGATCGAGACCCCTCCGGGCTGTTCGAGAACGCCGGCGTTCGTAGCCTCTACGCGGCCAACGACGAGATGCTGGAGGCCGTCCGCCGCAACGGATCGCCCGGTGTCTACGTCTGGCACGATCCCGATCCGCGTCGGGATTGGCATCTACTCGTAGTCCCCGACGGCACGCCGGTGACCGTGCAGCTGCGCTCGAACGGTGAGTTGCGACCGAATGTCGATCAGGAGTTCGTTCGCGAATCCGGCGCGTTCACTCTCGACCTCGAGATCGATCGGGAGGCGCATTTCCGCGTCGGCGTCGATCGGCTCGTTGCCAGCCAGCTCGTTGCCCGCGCCTCGTTGCCGGTCTTCGCCGGCGTGGACGCGGTGCCGATGGGGAACGAGGCCTCGCTGTGGAAGGACGATCCACACGGCATCGCCTGGGTTCATGCCCGCGGCACTGTCGAGCCGGAGATCTATGTCACCCGAGGCGGGCTAGGCGGGCGGCTGGCGCCTCCCCATGATCCCAAGACCGATCGCTTCTTCGAGTTTGTCGGCGGCGATCCGCTGTACCGGGACGTCAGCCGGCGGGTGCCGCCGGGGTTCGGAAGGGGTCGGCGGCTCGAGTGGGTCGACGTCGACGCCGACGGCGCCGCCGAGCTGTATCTCGGGAACACCGCGACGCCGAACGTCCTGCTCGCCGAGGGCGAGAACGGTGATTACGAAGACATCGCCGGCGAGCTTGGGCTCGATTTGCTGGCCGCCGACGTGTTCGCCTGGCTCGATGTCGACGAGGACGGCTACGACGACATCGTGTTCATCGACGAGAGCGGATTCGGCGTCGGCTACAACCGCGGCGGACGACCGTTCGACGTCGTCGCCGGTGCCGACATCGGTTTGCAGTTCCCCGCCGGGTCTGTGCCGTCTCAGGGAGAGCAGTTCTCTACCCTGGCGCTGTACGTGCTCGATTTCGACAACGACGGTCGGCTCGACCTGTGGCTCACCGGGCACGGCAGCGGACGCGGTCACGCGCTGTTCCGCGGGCGCGCTCCCTCGGGCTACGTCGATGTCACCGCCGACATGCAGCTGGCCGGCGCTCCGATTACCAACAACATGGTCTTCCTCGATCTCGAGAACGACGGCTACGTCGACGGCCTCTTGTTCGGCGCCGTGCAGGCATGGCTGCACAATCGAGGCGGTGAGCGGTTCGAGCTCGAGACGACCGACCCGGCGTGGGGATTGCGGGAGTTTTCTCGGGGCGTCGGTGTCGACGTCGACGGCGACCGGCTCCAGGACGTCGTCCTCGCCGGCCACCGCCGCATGGTCCTGCGCAACACCACCGTGTCCGCCGGAGCGGGGTTGCGGGTTTCTCTGAGCGCAGAGCCGAGCGACCCTGTCGGCGCCGTGGTCACGGTCGAATACGCGAGCGGCATGCGGCGGGCGCAACGCTACGGGTCGGCGCTGGCGACGCGGTACTCTCAGGGCCTGGCGCCGTTGCATTTCGGCATCCCGGCCGGCGATCGAATCGAGCGGCTCCTGGTTCGCTGGTCCGGCGGGGCGGTCGAGGAACACGTCGTCGCCCCCGGTGCGGACTCCGTCCAACTCCGCCGTTGACCCCGATTGGCAAGGCCTGACATGCAGTTTTTGGCGGCGGTCCTGATTCGTGTAAGGCAAGACAAGGAGCGTCCGGCAGCGTCACTGATTCGTGCAAGGCGTGACGAGCGGCTTTGGGTCGCGTCCCTGACTTGCGTAACGGCATTGGTCGGCGTCGCATGCTCCGGAGGGACGGATTCCGCGACGCCCCTGCAGACACCGAACATCGTCCTGGTGACGATCGACACCCTTCGGGCCGATCATCTCGAGGCCTACGGATATCATCGCCCGACCGGGCCGTCGCTGGGGCGCCTGGCGTCACGCGGCGTGCGGTTTTCCCGGGCGCTGTCGCAGGCGCCGTGGACGCTGCCGGCGATGGCCTCCGTGCATTCGTCGCTCTATCCGATCCAGCACGGCGCCTTCGCGGCGGAGACGGCGCTGCCGGAAGCGGCCGACACCCTGGCGGAGCGTCTCCAGGGGCTCGGCTACCGGACCGTAGCCGTCGTCTCGCACGAGTTCGTCTCTGCTAAGCACGGATTCATCCAGGGGTTCGAGATCTTCGACGAAAGCAATGTCCTGGGCCACGAGGCGGTGACGTCGCGTGACTCGACCATGACCGCGCTGGCGCTCCTCGAGGACGTCGACGAGCCGTTCTTCCTGTGGGTGCACTACTTCGACCCCCACTTCACCTACGTTCGCCATCCCGACGTCGGCTTCGCCGACGGTTACGAGGGGGCGCTGCCCGATCAGATCACGTCGGGCCGGCTGGTACAGGAGGAGCGTCAGCCGATGGCGCAGGCGGATCTCGATTTCGTCAAAGCGGTCTACGACGAGGAGATCGCTCACACCGATCGCTGGATCGGCACGCTCATCGAGGGCATCGACGATCGGTACGGAGCGGCGGACAGCGTGTTCATCGTCACCGCCGATCACGGCGAGTATTTCCTCGAGCGTGGTCGCTTTTTTCACGGCAAGGACGTCTACGCCGAGCTCGTCGACGTGCCGTTGGTGGTTGCCGGCGCGATCGACGAGCAGCTTCGCGGCGCGGTCGTCGAGGCCGCCGTCGAGACCCGTAGCATCCCGCGCACGGTGATGGGGTTGCTCGGCCTCGGGCCGGAAGGGTTCGACGGCGTCGACCTGCTGGATGTGGCCCGCGGAGGCGGCGACGCCCCGGCCATTGCCGAAGGTACGCACGCCTTCGGGGCGGACGAGCGCACGGTCGGCGTGGTCAGCGACGGCTGGAAGCTGATTCACCGGCTCGACGACGATGGCTACGAGCTGTACGACCTCGCCGTCGATCCGGCCGAGCGCTCCGATTTGTTCGCGCAGGAAGAGACGGACGACGAGCGCGTCCGCGCGCTGCGGCGCATCCTCGACGAGTTCCGCGAGCTGCCGCGACTCGACCCGCAACCCGTCGGGCTCACGCCCGAGGCCATCGAGCGGCTCCGCTCACTCGGCTACATTCGCTGATCGCGGCTCAGCCGCCCCAAAGGCCCACGGCGTGCAACCAAGCCGTCGTCAGGTCGGCGTACACGCCGTGGCGCAGGACCAGCAGCTCGTAGGACGAGAACAACCACATCTCCGCCACGACGAGCAAGCCGATGAGTCCTGCGGCCCTGTTCGCGAGAAGCGCCTGGCCGGGTGACGGCGCCGGCGATGGGCCCTGCGCCCGGGCGAGACAGGCCCCGACTCCGATGATCAGCAGCGGGGTGGCGGAAACGTAGCGACGAGCGCCGAAAGCCGCGCCCTGGCCGTACGGGTGGATGGTGTCGACGAACACGAGCGCGGCGACGGCGGCGATCGCGGCCGCGGCGATGACACGCTGCTCCGTCGGGGAAGGTCCGCGGGCCATCAACCAGAGACCAACGAGGGCAACGAGCGCGAGCGGCGTCCAGCTCCACCATCCCTCGTAGCCGTTCGAGAGCAGCACGGCGCCGAGGCGGGAAAACGAGAACGGGCGGGGCTCGCCGAGCCCCTGGCGCGGAAGGAGCTCTCCATGCAGGGCGTACCAGGCATATGCCTGCGGCAGATAGCCCGCGACTCCACCGGCCATCAGTGCTCCGGCGGGTCGTGGGAGTCGCCACGGTTCCACCCGCCCCCTTCCCGGCGCGCTTCCCTGCAGAATCGCGAGTGCGATCGGGATCAGCAGGATGGGTGCGTCCTGCAGCCGAATGGCCACCAGGAGTCCTCCGGCCGCTCCTGCGGCGACCCAGCGGCCCGGGGAGGCCGGTTCATGGAAGGCGCGCCAGGCCGTCGAGAGCGTGAGCGCGCAGGCGAACAAGGCCGCGGCATGGGAGTAGAGCGGCGCGATCAAGGTGTAGTACAGCGCCGTCGTCCCCAGCCAGGCCGCAAGCGTTGCCCATAGTGCCCATTGGAGGCCGAAAAGATCGCGCACCAGCCGACGACAGAGCTCGAAGCCGAGCCCGGCCCAGAGAATCGCCGCCACCGCCGAGCCCCATCCGGCCAGGCGACCGTACCCGAAAGGACCCGTGTCGATGCCGGCCAGGCCGGCGGCCCCGTCGAGACCGAGGCCGACGAGATAGCCCGGCAGCCAGAGCAAGGCCGGGCCGATCGGAAACACGTTCGCGGCGTATCCGCCGGCGCCGACGCCGAACGGGTACCGCGGGTCTCCGCCCTCGGGGCGGAGCACGTCGAACTGGTTGGTCAGGTCCAGGTCGCGGTCCAGGACGAGCGACGGCAGGTAGGCGAAGTACGAGCGGGCGTCGCCTTGGACCACCGGCTCCGACAGCCCGGAGCTGGCCGCCGTGCCCAGGATGTGGGTGGCACAAATCAGCACGGTCAGTGCCGCGATGATCTTGGCCTGGGTCGCGTCCGTCGGGGTCCCGAGCTCGGAAGGTGGGCGCATTCGGGGAAGATACACCGATTCATCGGTCGATCGAGTAGACTTCGGCGACGCCGCGCACAGCGTCAATTCGTCGCCATCGCCCGGCGCCGATCCCGTCGCTCTCTCACCACGGCCTGATGGACCCCGCCATGGAGCTCGTAGCCTTCGTCGCATCGGCATCGATCGTGCTCGGGGCGCCGGCTGCCGCCGCGGTGTTCTGGTTGCGGACGTTCCACCGGGATGCCGATTCGATCGACGCGGTCGCGGTTGCATACGGCGGCGTGGCGATCTCCGCCCTGTCGTTGTGGGCCATCTCGTGGACGGGGTGGGTGTCGTGGGCGGCGGTGATTGTCTCGGCGGTCGCCGGCGCGGCCGTTGTTGCCATTCCGGCGCTGGTCGAGGTCCGCCGTGGCAAGGAGGGGACGATGCCCATCGGCCCGAATCCGCTCGGCCGGAACCCGCATTTCGGCACCCTCGGCACCGCGTCGCTGGCCTTTGCCGTGCTCGTTTACGTGCCGTTCCTCAGCTACGGGTTGCAGCGTGCCGACGGCGTGCATCGGATGGCGATGACGGATTGGTACAAGCACCTGATGACGGCGACGGCACTCGCGTCCGCCGATGTGTTTCCGCCGCCGAACCCCTTCCTCCAATCGGTGGATGCGGCGCCCTACTACTACGGGTTCCATCTGGTTGCCGCCTCGACGGCGCGACTCGCCGGAGTCGTGCCCGGCCCGCTCGCGGCGGGTGACCTGATCTACCTGTCGCTGCTCGTCCTGACGTTGGCGACGGCCCTGGCGACCCCGTTCGTCGCCTACGCGGTCGCGCGTACGATCCTCGGGGGCAAAGGGCCGGGCGGAGAGGAGCCCGGTTCGGGCGGTCCGAGCGGAGCGGGCGGGAGCGGAGCGGGCGGGAGCGGAGGGGGCGAGACGGTCCTTTCCGCCCCTCTTGTCGCGGCTTGCGGTGCGACGTTGCTGGCCGGCTTCGACCTGATACCCATGGGCTTCGACGCGCTGATGAATCTGGCTCGCGGCGAAGTGGCAGGGGGTGGCGTGGCGGGGCTTCGGGCAGCCATCCCGTCGACTCACCTGGACTACTGGGTGCACCACAACGAGCGTCAGTTCAATGCACCGCTACTGACCACAGCCTGGGCGCCGCAGCATATGGCCGGCGTGCTCGTGGCCCTGGTGATCGTGCACCTCCTGCTCTGCCGGCAGCGGAGTGCGACGGGCCCGGAGGGGTCGGGCGTGCAGGCGCGGGGCGAATCCCGGGCAGGGGAGTGGTTGTTCCCAGCCCTTCTCCTGGCGGGACTTCCGGCCCTCTCGGCCTACGTTGCCCTGGGACTGGTTGTGGGCGTTGCCGGTGCCGCACTCCTCGAGACGGCGAGGCTCAAGGCGCCACCCTGGCGCACGCCCGCGTGGGAAATCTGGGCGGCGTCGGCGGCGGCGTCCGCCCTGTTCGCCGCGCCGGTGTTGTTCGTGCTCGGTCGCGGCGACGGCCATGGACTGGTGGTGCACGTCTCGTCCGCCGGTGGTTGGGTCAACGGCGCGTTCGCTTCGGCGCTCTTCGGCCCCGGACTGCTGGCCAACCTGATCGACAGCGCCGCCGTGTACACCGTCGAGTTCGGCGTGCTCGGCGTCCTGGCGGTCCTCGAGGCGCGACGCCTGTGGCGCGGCGACGGCCTGCGCGGGCATCGGGGCCACGTGTTGGCCCTCGTTCTCTCCGTCGTGCTGCTCGTCACGTTCGTGCGCCCGCCCGTCGGCGGTCCGAACAATCTCTACGCCCGACCCATGGTGCTGGTGTGGTTCCTGCTGGCTCCGTTTGCTGCCGTGTACTTCGTTCGCTCGTGGGGCGGCCGACACGTTTCCGCGACGGCGGATCGGCGCGGGCGCTGGATCGCCGGGGCCGTGGTGCTATGTCTGCTGGCGACGGCATACGCCGCGGTCGGTGTGGTGCTGGAAGGCGTGATGTTCTGGGCTGCGCCGGCGGGCGTCGTCGAGGCGACGCGATGGCTGAACGCGAACGCCCCGGCTGCAAGCGTCGTCGCGGTGCACCCGGACGACTTTCACAGTTCTTTCGGCTATTGGCTTCGCCGTCCGCTGTTCCTGGCGGATGAGCGCCACGCTCGTCTGTTCGGCGCCGCCAAGGGGGAATACGACGAATCCGCGGAGGCGTTGCGGGCGGCCTACGCCGCCGGGCCGGGTCAGGCGGCCGCCGAGTTCGACGCCCTCGGGGTCACCCACGTGATCTTGGGCCCGGCCGCGTCGGGGCGGGCCTCCTGGCTCGACTCCCCCTGCTTCGCGATCACCTACCGCGAGGCCGGCTGGATCGTCGCCGGGCGCTCGGGAGAAGCCTGTACGCAGGATCCGTAGTGAAACTCGGATAGGTCGAGGCCCCGATGCCTGATAAAATTCAACCTGTCCGCGTCGCGCCCGACGCCGATGTTTCCGCTTTTTCGACGGAGCCGGCGGATCGATCCGCGCCATTTCTGATTCACAATCGTACCGGGACGATGGATTCGTCCGCCCCGAAGCGTTGGAGGAAGTTCGCGTGACCAATAACCAAACCAGCACGATCATCGCGCCGTGCGGAGATCGTCTGGTCGATCTGATCGTCTCGAGTGAGCGTGCCGAGGAGCTCAAGGCGCTCTCGGCCCACCTTCCCTCCCTGCAACTGACGGCGCGGGCCGCCTGCGACCTCGAATTGCTTGCCACCGGTGCATTCTCACCGCTCGACCGGTTCATGGGACAGGCCGATTACGAGCGTGTCCTGGGCGAGATGCGCCTCGCCGGCGGGCACCTGTTCTCGATTCCGATCACCTTGCCGGTGCAGGATGATCACGGCTTCTCGATCGGTGAACGAATCGCCTTGCGTAGCGCCAAGAACGAGTTGCTGGCGGTGATGACGGTCGAAGAGATCTATGCGTGGGACCGGCAGCAGGCGGCGCGGAGGTCTTCGGAACCGAGGACGTCCGCCATCCCCTGGTAGCGGAGATGTCACGCTGGGGCGGCTACAACCTGTCGGGGCAGATCGAGGTCCTGCAGACGCCGCCGCATACCGATTTTCGAGATCTGCGCCTGACACCGAGCGAGACCCGGGCCCGGCTCGAGTCGCTCGGGCGGAGTAACGTCGTGGCGTTCCAGACCCGCAACCCGCTGCACCGCGTGCACGAGGAGATCGTACGTCGGGCGGTGGACAGCGTGGACGGCAACCTGCTGCTCCACCCGGTCGTCGGCATGACGAAGCCGGGCGATGTCGATCACTTCACCCGCGTGCGCACGTACCGCGTCCTGGCCGAGAAGTACTTCAAGCCCGAGCGTTGCCAGCTGGCGCTGTTGCCGCTGGCCATGCGGATGGCCGGCCCGCGGGAGGCCCTGTGGCACGCGATCATCCGCCGCAACTATGGGGCCAATCACCTGATCGTGGGTCGGGATCACGCCGGCCCTGGCGTGGACTCCGAGGGCCGGCCGTTCTATGGCCCCTACGACGCCCAAGAGCTGGTGCGCCAACACAGCGAGGAGCTCGGCGTCGGCGTGGCTCCATTTCACGAGTTGGTCTACCTGGCAGAGGAAGAGCGCTACGAGGAGGCCTCGAAAGTTCCGGATGGGGCGCCGACCCTGTCGATTTCCGGAACCAAGGTGCGGGAGGACTACCTCGAGGAGGGCAACCTGCTGCCGGAGTGGTTCACCCGGCCGGAGGTCGCCGAGATCCTCGGCGACGCCTACCCTCCGAGACACCGGCAGGGTTTCTGTATCTGGTTCACCGGTCTCAGCGGATCCGGGAAGTCGACGACGGCGGATGTCCTCACGGTCCTGCTGCAGGAACTCGGTCGCCAGGTCACGGTGCTCGACGGAGACGTCGTCCGCACCCACCTGTCGCGTGGGCTGGGATTCAGTGCCGAGGATCGCGACATCAACATCCGGCGGATCGGTTTCGTTGCCGCCGAGCTCGTGCGGCACGGTGGCGTGGTGGTTTGCGCCGCCGTGAGTCCCTACCGCGCCACCCGCAACGACGTTCGCAACATGGTGGGTGACGGGAACTTCGTCGAGGTCTTCGTCGATACGCCGATCGATGTTTGCGAGCAACGTGACGTCAAGGGGCTGTACGCCAAGGCTCGCGCCGGCGAGATCAAGGGTTTCACCGGAATCGACGACCCGTATGAGGAGCCCATGTCGGCCGAGATCGTCCTCGACACCGTCGCTCGCACGCCCGAGGAGAACGCCGGGTTGATCATCGAGCACCTCCGCGGGAAGCGGCTGGTGCGCGAGGAGCAGGAAGCGCGATAGGAGAGGGCCGTGCGCGAGCTCGATGTCGTCAGCGAGATCATCCAGGAGGCGGGCGCCATCGTCTTGAAGCACTACGAGGCCGGCGCCGGCGCCGACGAGTACAAGGACGGTGAGCCGGTCACCGTGGCGGACCGAGAGTCCGACGCGTTCATCGTCGGCCAGCTGCGCAAGGCGTTTCCGAACGACGAGATCGTCTCGGAAGAGTCGGTCGATCAGCTCACGCCGCAGGCGAGCGCCGGTCCCGGCCGCGCCGAGGGCGCCGGCCCGCCGTCGCCCGAGCACGATGCTCCGCGGGTCTGGTACGTCGATCCCATGGACGGAACCAGCGACTTCGTCAAGCGGACAGGCGATTTCGTCGTCATGATCGGCCTGGCGATCGCCGGTTGGCCGGTGCTCGGTGCCGTCTATCATCCCCCCTCCTCGACGTTGTATCGCGGCGCGCACGGAGTGCCGGCGGAGAAGGTGGCCGACGGGACAACGACGCCGATGCGGGTTTCCGATGTGGTCGAGGGGGGCGCAGCGCGCCTGGTGGTGAGCCGATCCCACACGCCGGACTCGGTCGCCGAGATGGCCGCACGACTGGGGATCGACAAGACGGAAAAGTGCGGCAGCGTCGGGCTCAAGGCGGCGCGGGTGGCCGAGGGGGCCGGCGAGCTCTACGTGCACGCCTCCATCGGCACGAAGCTGTGGGATACCTGCGCTCCGGAGGCCATCCTTGTGGCCGCGGGCGGCACCCTCAGTGACTGCGACGGGAAGCCGCTGGTCTACGACCCGGCGAACGTGCACAACGAACGCGGCCTGACCGCGAGCAACGGCCGGCTGCACGATGCCGCGCTGGCCGCGTTGGCCGGCCTCTGGTGAGTCTGCGGCGCGGATCGATCTCGACGCCGCGCCGTCGGGTGGGCGTCCCCGATCGCACAGCCCCCCCCTCCGGGGCCTTTTTCCGACAGGATAGTGTGCTAGCCTTTTCCGACCGGCAGGTTGTAATAGGGACTCGGACGCGATGAAGTTGGGGCCTTCAGTCCGAGGCTGATGGAAACCTGGCGCGGCTGCGGTTCCGGCAGTGACCGTGGGTCGCGTGTGGTTGTGGGCACGCACGAGTGCGCGTTCCGACCATTGACGCGATGGTGACACGATGAACTGCGGCCGACCGAGACACCGCTCCGAAGAGACTCCTCGACGTGCACAACGTCACCCGCGCGGCACCGCCCCACGCTTCGGCGCTGCCGGCCCCGACCCCACCGGTTCCACCCCCTATAGAAAGATCAACGCTCGCATGAGACCCGTGGCAGTTGCCCTGTTCGCTGTTCTGTTGGTTGCCCAGGTCGGGGGGCTGAGCGCCCAGACCACTTCCCTCGTGGGTGCGGTCACGTTTCCCAGCAAGGTCTTGCAGCATGCTGACGGGCCCGCGGTGTGGGACCAGTTCGGCAAGGCGGTCGCCACCTGGGGCAACGACGTCGTCATCGGCGTCCCGGGTGACGACAATACGGCCGTCGATGACGGGTCGGTGTACGTCTACACACACGGTGGAGGCGCCTGGCCGCAGGCGCAGAAGCTCACCGCCGCCGATCCTGTCGCCATGGACCAGTTCGGCGTCGCGGTCGACATCCACCAGAACACGATGGTCGTCGGGGCGTTTGCCGTTGGCAGCATGAACTGGGGTGCTGCGTACGTGTTCGAGCGTATCGGCGGCGTGTGGAGCCAAAAGCAAAAGCTGCAGGTTGGCGGCCTCCCCGACAACGCGCGCCTGGGCTGGAGGGTCGCGGTGTTCGGCGACTACATCGCGCTGAGCGCCATCGGCGCGGCGGCGGTCTACATCTTTCAGCGCAACGCGCTGCCCGGCAATCTCTGGGGACTGGTGGCGGCGGTTCCCGCTCCCCTTGGTGGCGGTGCCTTCGGCATCGACATCTCGCTCTCGGGTGACCTCTTACTCGTCGGGGCTTCCGTTGACAGTGCCGCGTATGTGTTCGACCGGGCGGTCAACTGGGCGCTTGTCGGCGTACTGTCCATCCCGGGATTCGATGCCACCACCGCGTTCGCCAAGTCGGTCGCGATTTCGGGTGACACCGCGATCGTCGGCGCCGCGGGCGTCGATCTGGCTCCGGCGGTCCCGCCGCACGTCAATCAGGGCGCAGCCTACATTTTTCAGCAGAATCACGGCGGTCCCGGCGCCTGGGGATTGGTGCAGACGCTCGTGGCGAGCAATTTCAGCGGCCAGGACCAGTTCGGCGTCGGGGTCGCCATCGGCGGCGACACCGCGGTCGTTGGTGCGTTTGCCGACGATCCCTACGGTTTGGATTCCGGCTCCGCGTACGCTTTCCAGCGCAATGCCGGCGGCCCGAATGTTTGGGGCGAAACGAACAAGATGTACCCCCCCCAGTCGGGTTTCGGTACAGGCGGGCAGCAGCACTGGTTCGGGCGTGACGTCGCGACCGGGCCCACGCGCGCAGTCGTCGGTGCGCCGATGTATGCCAATAACTCCAATCCCAGCAAGCTCCCCGGCTATGCTTACATCTTCGAGCTCGGGCCACCGGTCCCGAGCGCTTCGACGCCGATGTACGTGCTGGATGGTCTCGGCGGCACGCACGCCGGCGGTGGCGCGACGCTCTCGGGACCTCAGTCGCCATACTACGGTTTCGACATCGCCGTCGATTTGGAAGTGGTGCCGACCGGATACTACGTGCTCGACGGCTTCGGCGGCATCGGCTCCGGTGGCGGCGCCGCATCGATCAGCGGTCCGGCGACGCCGTACTTCGCCTTCGACATCGCCGTCGACATGGAGATGGCGGCAACCGGCTACTACGTGCTCGATGGCTTCGGCGGCGTGCACGCCGGCGGTGGAGCACCACCGTTCTCCGGCCCGACGCCGTATTTCGGCTTCGACATCGCCGCCGACCTCGAGCTGTCGGGAAGCGGTTACTACGTCTTGGACGGCTTCGGGGGCGTACACGCGGGCGGCGGTGCCCCGCCCATGCCCGGCCCGATGCCGTACCTGGGGTTCGATGCCGCCGCCGACATGGAGCTGTTCGGCGCCGGGTACTACATGCTGGACACCTTCGGGTTCATCCACGCCGGCGGCGGAGCCCCAGCGGTGACGACGCCGTATTTCGGGTTCCACGTGGCTGTCGACCTGGAGATCGCCCCGGTCGGCTTTTACGTTCTCGATGGGTGGGGTGGCGTCCACCCCGGTGGTGGTGCACCGGCGATCAACCCGCCGATGCCCTACTGGGGATTCCACATTGCCCGAGATATGGAGCTGAAGTAGGAAGGGGTCTACGAATGAAGTCACGGACACTCGGAACGCTCGGTATCACGCTGCTCGCAGCGTTCGTCGTCGCCTGCTCGGATTCGTCGACGGGCCCGAGTCGGGATGCGGAAGAGGCCTACACCGCCGCGACGGACTTGCTCCTCAGCCAGGGGGCTGATGCGGCCGAGTCGGTGCTCGATGGCGCCCGGGACCAGCTTCAGGGCCCGAGCGACGAAGCCTTGATGAAGGTCGGTCAGTCCCGCGTCTTGAGCGCCCGCGGCTCACACGAGGAAGCCCTCGCGCTGTTGCAAGAGGCAGTCGAGCTTGCACCGGACCTCGCCGAGGCGCACCACTTCCTCTCCCTGGCGTACTTCAATGGCTTCATGAACGAGGAGAGCCTCACTGCGGCGATGCGCGCGGTCGAGCTCGAGCCGGACAACGCTACTTACCTCTACCAAGCCGCCCAGATGTACGATCGCAATGGACGTGTTGCGGAGGCGGAGGCGGGCTGGGAAAAGCTGCTGGAGATGGAGCCCAATGACGCGCGCTACCTGGTGCCACTGGCGGGACTGCATCACCGGCTGGGTAATACCGAGCGCGCTATCGAGCTTCTGGACCGGGCCGCTGCGGTGGACGGCGAGTCACAGATGGGGCAGATGGCGGCCCAGCTCGCCACGCAGCTGCGGAACGAAGCGCAGACCAGCTCCGAAGTGGAACGCATCAACACGGCGCTGAAATTCGCCCCGCAGGACGCGAACTTGCACCACCGGCGCGGGGAGCTGCTGCTGGAGGGGCGCGACTACGTCGGCGCGGAGGCGGCATTGCAGAACGCCATCTCGATAGAGCCGGACGATGCCAGCCACTCGGCGCTGCTCGCCCGGGTGCTGGACGGCAAAGGCGACAAAGAGGCGGCGGTCGCCGCCATGGAGCGCGCTGTCGAACTCGATCCGGAGAATGTCGACAACACCTTGTCGCTGGCCGGGCTGTGGATGCAGGTCGGCAACCTCGAGCAGGCCCGCGCGGGCTTGCAGAGGGTCATCGAGCTGGCGCCCGACAGCGATCAGGCGGGCTTCGCCAGAGAGCAACTGGAGCGGATCCAGTCGAACGGCTGATCAGTTCGCGCTGTAGAGCTTCGGGGAGCTGAAGAAGACGTTCCGGTCGCCGCTTTCGTCGGCCCAGTCGTTGGCGAAGACGAACGACACCGACGTCACCCGGCCCGTGGCCGGCACCTCGATAACGACCGGGAGAGACGGGTCGGTCGCCTCCATGGCGGCGACCTGGGTGCCGTCGACGAAGACGGTGATCTCCGGGAATCTCCCGTACGCCGGCGTGCCGCGGATATCCAGGGCGAGAAAAGTGCGGTTCGTTCCGGGCCCCGGCTCCACCTCGAACGTCACCTTCCCGTTGGTTGCAAGCAGCAGGACCTCGGCGCGGGCGTCGAAGACGTCCGCCTCGATGGTGACGGTTTCCAGGCTCAAGGGGAGGCCTGTCCAGGCGGGAGGCGCGTCGTCGCCGGCCTCGATATCCGCGAGGCTCACTGCGGCAGGAACCCAGCCTGGGTCGTTGCGCAGCGCCTGGCGGAACGCCTCGGCAGCCTCGCCGCTTCTACCCGATTGCAGAAGTGCCCGTCCGACCAACCACAAGCCCGAAGCCGGTAGGCTGGCTTGGCGCGTGTCGAGTCGCTCTGCCGCGACCATCGCTGCGGCCAGGTTCTGTCGGCGCCAGAAGAACTCGATCCAGGGGAACTGCAGCTCGGGCTCGACCGGCAGCGCCGTCGCCAGCGCTTCCGGGGTCGGTCGGAACCCGTCTACCTCGGGGTCGCCGGGCCAGATGCCGCTGCGGTTCTCGGGCGAGCTCGGCAACCCGACGGTCAGCGCTTCGAAGACCGTGGCGAGGGTCGAGACGGAGCGACACTCCGCGGCCGCCGCCAGAGCACGATGGATCGCCGCCTGGCGCATTCCCTCGGTATCGTCGGGTTGCGGAAACTCGGCTGCCGCCGGGGCCGGGCCGAGCGGTCCGATCGGAGAGGGTTCCCGGCCGAGTTGCTCGCCCGCGGCGAGCGCGGCGCGGGCGTAGGAAAGGGCAGCGGCGCAGGGAGATTCGAGCTGTTCCTCGCAGCGGGCCTGCAGGATCCACATGTCGGCCCGCGCAGGTTGCTGGCGCGTCGCCAGGGACGCGAGTCGGTGCGCCGCGACGACGTTTCCCGACTCCCAGGCACGCGTCGCCATGCGAGCGCGCACACTGGAGAGAGAAAGGACCCACAGGACCAGCAGCACCGCTGCGAACCCCATGACGATGATGGATTCGTAAAACTTCCGCGAATGCCGGGGGCCTTTGGCCTCGGGTTCGTTCACGTCACACGTGCTGTTTCTTCCGACCGGGTATGTGCCGGTATGTGCGTTCGTGCGGTGCCGCTGCCGAGTATAGCAGCGGGGAGCGGCAGAGTTTGGTCCGTAATATCCCCGATCCGTGCCTCGGGGGCTGGTTTCGCGGAGGTTGCCTCTTCTACAAGAACTTTGCCGAAGCCATTGATTGTCACGAGACCGGGACTATCATTGGGGGGAGTTGCCGTTCCTGGGGGGGCGGATGAGCGGGGGTGCATGGGGCGTGCACGTATCGCTGGCCGGTTGGAGGAGTAAGGGTGAGTACCATACCGACAGCGCGCGTTTCGGGGATACTTGTGCCGGCAAGCGATTACGCGGTGCCGGCCGCACTGGGCTCGGACCGACTGCGACGCCCCGGATTGCTCAGCCTGGCATCGGCCGATCTCCTGGTGACGCTTGCCGCCTTGCTCGCTGCCGACCACTTCCGCTTCACGCTCGGTTGGGGCGCGACGCTGGGGCCGATGGAGACGTTCGTCACCACGCCGGTGATGGCGCTGTTCGGCCTCGTCTGGGTTTGCACGGCGTTTCAGATGGGGCTGTACGATCGCCCGCGGGTGTGGAAATGGGCCTCGTCGTTCCGCGCCGCGGTGACGGCCGGGTTCGTGGCCGATTCCATCCTCGCGGCGGTGCTGTACATGTCCTATAGGGACCTGTCCCGTTTGCTGTTTCTCTATTTCGTCGCCGCTCACGCGATCGGCCTCGTGGCCGTCCGCTGCGCGTTCATGGCGGCGGAACGATCTTCGGGGCAGCCCTTTTGCGGCGGTGAGCGGGTCGTCCTGATCGGTACCGGGACGCACGTCGAGCGTGTCGAACGGGCCCTCGAGCAGGAGGCCGCCGGCACCAAGATCGTCGCCCGCCTGGCCGGTCCCGATCGTTTGTCGAACGACAGCACCGTGTTCATGAAGCAGCTATCCGACGTCATCAACGAGACCGACGTCGACGAGGTTGTCATCGCCGATCCGGGGCTGCCGCGCGAGGAGCTACTGCGATGGGTCCTGGAGCTGCGCCGCCAGCCGGTTCATATCTCGGTCGTCCCCGACTTCGCCGAGCTCATCACGTCGCAGGCGAGCTTCGAGGCGGTCGCCGGAATTCCGCTGATCGGGCTGCATGAGCCGGCCATTCGTGGCAGCCAGTGGGTCGTAAAGCGCGGGTTCGACATCGTGGTTTCCCTCATATTGATGGCTTTGGCGGCGCCGCTGTTCGCCGTCATCCCGCTGGCGATCTGGCTGGAGAGTCGCGGACCGGTCCTGTTCAGCCAGGACCGCATCGGCCTGGGCGGCTCGAGGTTCCGCATGGTCAAGTTCCGTACCATGGTCGTCGGTGCCGAGGCTCGGTCCGCGGATGTCGCCACTCGCTCGGCGGAGGGCAAGCTGATTCACAAGAAACCGAACGACCCCCGCGTGACGAAGGTCGGGCGGGTGTTGCGCCGGGTCGGGTTGGACGAGTTGCCGCAGCTCGTGCACGTGCTGAGCGGCAAGATGAGCCTGGTGGGGCCACGGCCAGAGCTGCCCGAGATCGTCGCCGAGTACGAGCCTTGGCAGTTCCGGCGATTCGCCGTCGCACCCGGTATCACCGGTTGGTGGCAGGTGAACCGCGATCACGGCGTGCCGATGCATCTGCAAACCGAGCTCGACGTGTTCTACCTGATCAACTATTCGCTCGTCCTCGACCTGAAGATCCTCGTACGCACCTTTGCGGTTCTCATCGGGGGTCGCGGGTCCTATTGAAGCCGAGTGCCCTCGCCGACACGCCCTCTGTTGGCGTCGCTCCCGGTGAGAGGATTCCTCGATACGGCACATTCCTTCTCGCCACCGTTGCCGTCGGCCTGCCGCTGACGTCGCGGGGGTCGCTGTGGGGCGGCGCCCCCGGTGCGATGTGGCCGGAGCTGGTGGCCGTTCCGGTTTGGCTCGCGGCGGTCGCAGCCGGTAGGCGAGCGTGGCTGCGGGCCGGCAGCGGCGCTTGGTGGGCCATCGCCCTCCACCTGGCCGCGGTCCTGATCAGCATGGTGGTCGTCGTTGTCGGGCTGCACCGCATCGCGTCGCCCGTGTTCCTGGCCAACGTAGCCGCGGCCGCGGGCTCTTGGTTCGGGGCGTGGTCTACCGCCGACCCTCTTTATCCCGTGCGCAGCGCCGCGATCTACGTTGCGGGCCCGCTGTTCTTCCTCGCCGCCCGGGTTGCCTTTCGCGGGCGGCCCCTGGGCGAGGCGCTCGACCGCATGCTCTTGTGGGGCGGAGCCGTCGCCGCGGCGCTGGCCGTGGCGCAAGCGGCGTCGGGTCGGGGGTTGTTCGTCGAGAGCACGACCGGTGAGCCCGCCGTACCTCGAGCGGCAGGCCCGCTGCCCGACCCGAACGCGTTCGCCTCGTACCTTGCACTCGTGGCTGCTTTCGGCGCGGTGGTCTGGGCCGAACGCGTGGCGTCGGGTCGCGGCGGTGTTCGCAATGCGCAGCTCGCCGCCGCGATCGCCTGGGGAATGCTCATCGCCGTGGGCCTATGGGTATCGGGTTCTCGCGCCGCACCGCTCGCTCTCGTCGTTCTGCTAGCGGCGTCCATGATGGGGCGGGCGGCTTCGACCGCCTCCATTGCGAGTCGAAAGCGCCTCGTCGGAGCCGCCGTGGCGATCCTGCTGGCTCTTTCGGCGTTGGTGGCGATCGCCAGCATCGGAGGCTACGGGGCCGTGCCCGACCAGTCGCGAGTACATCGATTCTTTTCGACCTTCGACGTCGGTCAGTCGGCAATGCGAATGCTGCGGGGGCGGCCCGTGTTGTGGCAGGCGGGGGCCACCATGGTGCTCGACGAGCCGATCGTCGGCGTAGGGACGGGACGGTATGGAGTCGAGCTCGGCGGCAGACTCCCCGTCGGGCTGTGGGGGGTGATGACCGCGGAGAACGCTCACAACTACTACCTCCAGGCGGCAGCCGAGCTCGGCCTCGTCGGGGCGGTGACCCTGCTGATGATTCTCGCCGTCGCCCTCGCTCCGTTGTGGTCTCATCGCTCCGAGACGCGTCCTCGCGCGGCACTTTACGGGGCGGCAGCCTGGTGCCTGACGAGCATCGTGGGGCACCCGCAGCTGGTTCCGTCGCTGCAACTGTTCTTCTGGGGCCTTCTGGGCGCGGTAACGGCGGCCTACGCGTTGCCCCGGCTCGACCCCGGCCGAACCGCAGTCCTGATTGTGCTCGGATTGCTCGCCGGTCGGCTGGCTCAAGAGGCGTCGACCGCGGCACCGGGTCGGGCGCTGTACGCAGCAGGTCTGCACGAGCGCGAGCCGACGTCGCCGGGTGCGGAGATCGTCCGCTGGACGGCCTCGCGCTCACGCCTCGATCTACGTCGCGAAGGCGAGGTCGCTGAGCTTCGCTTTTTCGTTTCTCACGATCGGTTTCCGGTTACGGTGAGGAGTGTCGCCGGCCCGTGGCACGAAGAGCACCGCTTCATCGACGGGGGATGGAAGACGCTCGCTTACTACCTCCCCGGAGACGCCCGGGGTCGGTTGTCGATCAGCCTGGATACGTCCCCCGCGTTCACCACACCCGAAGACGCTCGGGACCTGGGGGTCGTGTTGGCGCCGATTCGCTGGCGAGAGCTGGGTTCGGAACCCACGGGCGCTTATCCGCCGGAGACCGGCATCGATGGCCGACGTTTTCGATGGGCGTCCGGCGTGGCGTGCTTTCCGCTGCCCGACACCGCGGAGGTCGACGTGGGCCTGCGTGCCGACAACCCGGACCTGGAATCGGAACCCCTGACCGTGATCCTGACGAGGGCAGGTGCGCCGGATCAATCTGTATCGCTGGGTGACCGCGATTGGAGCTCGGTGACGATGCCGGGTGGCGACGGAGCGGATGATGTGATCTGCGTGCAAACCAGCCGAACCTGGAACCCTCGGGTCGAGACCGGGTCGGCGGATGCTCGTGAGCTGGGCGTCGCCGTCTCGCTACCGGAGATGCAAATCTCCGGCGCAAATGCCGGGCGGTAGTCGGCCGGCTCGGCGGGTCGCGCCGATGTCGTCCGCCGTCGAAATGCTGGTATTCTTCTGCCGCTGGCGCGCTCGGATCGCCTCGCCCGACGGTTCGGGCGGCGTAGCGTTCGCCCAATATCGGTGTCCCGGTCGGGGCACTGCCGGCCACGGAGGCCGTTCGTGAGTGTTGCCGTGATTTCGGGGTCCGCGGGACTGATCGGGTCGGAGGCCGCCCTGTTCTTCGCCGGACTGGGCCTCGATATCGTCGGCATCGACAACGACATGCGATGCGTCTTCTTCGGCGATGAGGCGTCGACGGGCTGGAACCGCCGCCGGCTGGTCGAGTCACTCGGGAACCGCTACGTGCACGTCGAAGAGGACATACGCGACGCGGAAGCGCTCGACGCGGTTTTTTCCCGGTACGGCGGTGCCATCGAGCTCGTGATCCACACGGCGGCGCAGCCGTCGCACGACTGGGCCGCATCGGATCCGCAGACCGACTTCACCGTCAACGCCAACGGCACGTTGAACATGCTCGAGGCGACACGGCGGCACGCCGCCGTCGCGACGTTCATTTTCACGTCGACGAACAAGGTCTATGGGGACACACCGAACCGCCTGCCGCTGATCGAGCAGGAAAAACGCTGGGAGATCGACCCGGATCATACCTATGCGGCCGGGATTCGCGAGGACATGTCGATCGACCAGACGCTGCACAGTCTCTTCGGTGCCTCCAAGGTAGCGGCAGACGTGCTGGTGCAGGAGTACGGGCGGTACTTCGGCCTGCGGACCGCGTGTTTCCGTGGCGGCTGCCTCACCGGCCCGAACCACTCCGGCGCGCAGCTGCACGGATTCCTTGCCTATCTGATGAAGTGCGCGACCACTGGAACGCCCTACACGGTCTTCGGGTACGGCGGTAAGCAGGTGCGCGACAACATCCATAGTGCCGACTTGATCAACGCCTTCCACGCGTTCTTCAAGGCGCCACGCGTCGGCGAGGTCTACAACTGCGGAGGCGGCCGGACGAGCAACTGCTCGATGCTCGAGGCCATCGAGATGTGCGAACAGATCGCCGGCCGCGAGCTCGACTGGACCTACACCGAGCAGAACAGAACGGGCGACCACATCTGGTGGATCGGGGACAACTCGAAGTTCATCAGCCATTATCCGGAATGGCGCGTAGAACGCGACGTCCCCCAGATCCTTCGCGAGATCCACGAGGCGAATCGAGACCGCTGGCAGCCGCTCTCGCGAACGTCGTGATCGACCGCGGAAAGCGAAGCGTCCTCGGCGTCTGCGTAAACGTGATCGACTACGAGGCCGCCGTCGACCAGGTGATCGGAGCGGCGGAGAGCGAACAGCCACTCGCCGTTTCCGCCCTTGCCGTGCACGGCGTGATGACGGGGGTGCTCGACCCGACGCATCGGTACCGCCTCAACCGCCTGGATATCGTTGCGCCCGACGGGCAGCCGGTCCGCTGGGCCCTGAACAGGTTGCATGCAGCCGCTTTGCCGGAGCGCGTGTACGGCCCTCAGCTGATGCTCGAGGTGTGTGCTCGGGCTGCCGAACAGGACCTCCCGGTCTTCCTCTACGGGAGCCGTGACGAGGTGCTCGAGGCCCTGGCGCGGAACCTCCGCGAGCGCTTCCCGGCGCTGCAGATCGCCGGCTCCACGCCGTCGATGTTTCGCCAAACCACGGTCGACGAGAAACACGCGATCGCGCGAACGATCCGAGACAGTGGCGCCAAGCTCGTCTTCGTCGGCCTCGGCTGCCCGCGCCAGGAGGTGTGGGCCTACGAGTACCGCGCCGCACTCGGGATGCCCGCGCTGGCCGTCGGCGCGGCCTTCGACTTTCACGCCGGCCTGCTGTCGCAGGCACCCCCGGTGATGCAGCGATGGGGCCTGGAGTGGCTATACCGCTTGACCCGCGAGCCCCTACGGCTGTGGAGGCGCTACGTACTGCTCAACCCCCTGTACCTGTTCCTGCTCGGGCTCCAGGCCTTGAAGCTGCGCCGATTCGACCCGGAAGACGTCCGGGCACCCGTCGAGGAGATGCGCTATGGATAGTGTGGCGTCGGGTGCCGCGAGTCTGCTTCGTAGGTCCGCCCGGCTCGCGCTAATCAGGCACGCCTCGCCAGGAGGTTGGCGACGTCGCCGGATTGTTCCAGCTCGGCGATCAGGCGGGTAACCGCGTCGGCGTCCGGAAGCGGGTCGAGCGAACCGTCGTCGGCGACTCGATGGAGAGCGAAGGATCGCTCGCCGAGCCAGGCGCACAGGTCCTCCGGTTCGACATCGAACGTTCGCAGGGCCGGAGGGTTCAGCTCGAGCACGATCTGCAATCGAGCCGAGTCTCGCAGGACGCCTTCCATGCCCGACAGCGCCGCCATCTCCGCCCCCTCGATGTCCATCTTGACCACGTCGACGTTGCGGAGGTCGAGCTCCGCCAGGGTGTCGTCGACGCGCACGGTCGTCACCTCGTCGACGCCTCCTGCGGCAGCGGTGTTCAGGCGGGGAGCGATGTCTTCGGGCGAAGCCAGGCCTCTCATCTGCTCGGTTCGGTCCGCGTCTCGCCGGAGAGAAGCGCCGCCGGTATCGGGCATGTCGTCGAAAAGGGCGACGGTCTCCTGGCGATCCGACGCCGCTCTCTGTACCAACGTCACGTTGGCCCGTCCGGATACGTTCCGCTGCAGGATCTCGTAGTTCCGTGGCTGAGGCTCGAAGGCGATCACCCTCCCGGAGGGCCCCACGAGGCGGGAAAACTGGGTCGTGTAGTAGCCGATGTGCGCGCCGATATCGACCACGGTCATGCCGGGTCGAACGATCTCGGCGAAGAGTCGGCGGGTTGCCGGCTCGTGGCTGCCGGTTGCCAGAGCCAGGCGCCAGTAGAGCGGGTCGTCTACGTTGGTCCGGAACCCGACGATTGCGGAAGTGAGGCTCACCAGGCCGCTGCCCACCCCGTAGCAAACCGCGTGCAGCGGGCCGAACCGTTTCACGGAGCCACGGTAAAGACGAAGGCACGGACCGTAGATCCGGCCTGCCAGATTAGCCATCGCGCGTCGTTGTTTCGGTTGCGCGTCGCGGCCGGTCAGTTGCTGGAGGTCCAGCCGGGCGCCGCGACGGTGGGCCGATCATAGCAGCCGCCCGCGGATGCTTCGGAGAACGTCGCGGCCCTCCGGGCTGCAGCCCCATCGCCACCAGAGCGCTCCGTACATCGAGCTGAAGACGACGGCCCGGGTCGCCAGCTCGGGTGTGGCCGGCAGGCCCAGCGGGCGGATCGCGGCCCAGGCTGTGCCCGCGGCCGACACGGCCAGGACGATGATCTTGGCGTGGTGCGGGCGAAACGGCTGCAGCGACAGGAGCCAGCGAACCTGCACCACCTTGAGGGCGAACACCGAGCCCGCCGAAGAGGCGGTCGCGATCGCAGCTCCGAGGGCGCCGTAGCGCGGAACAAGCGCCGCGTTCAGAGCGATGTTCAACAACAGCAACGCAACGTTGTCGATCATCTCCAGTCGTTGCCACCGAGTCATGATGAGTACCTGGGTGGCGACTCCGCATGCCGTGGCAACGACGATCCCCAGACACAGGATGCGGAGCGCCCACGCGGCGGCGACGAACTCCGGGCCGAACAGGGCCAAGATGGACTCGGCGTAGAACGCCGTGAAGATCCCTGCGGGAACGTTGATCGCCAGAATCCACTCGGTTGCGGCCGAGTAGACGTTGCCGAGACGCTCGACGTTGCCGTCCGCGTAGAGCCTCGCCGCAAGGGGCGCGAAGGCCCGGGAGATGCTGGCGAGAACAAGAAAGAGGGGCAGGGCGAGGCGGGTCGCGACGCCATACAAGCCGACCTGCCGAACCGTCGCGAGCCCGCCGAGCATCAGCACATCGACGTGGAAGAGGAGGTAACCCGTGAGTAGGCTGAGCATCAACGGCAGCGAGAAGACGAGCATTCTCCGGACCATGAGCGGTCCCGTCTCGCCTTCGATCCTCAGGGCGATGGCCACGGCTACGACCGCGGAGATTGCCCATGCCGCCACGTAGCCGGTGGCAACCCCCTCGACCCCGCGACCGTACAGTAGCAGCGCCAGCCCGATCACCAGGGTCAGGAGCGGAAACATGATCCACTCGATCAGGGCCCGCTGAATGACACGGAAGGAGCCTTGTAGGGCTCCCAGCGCGGCAGCGAGGACCACGGCCAACGGGATGGACGCGGACAGGATCAGCAGGACGCTCTCGAGCTCGGGGGCTTCGAACACCACCTCGGCGGCGAAGGGCGCCAGTGACCACGCGAGCAGGCCGATGGCGATCCCGCTGACGCCGGTGACCGACAGCGCCGTCCGAATCGCGGCAGGCGACGTTTGCACGCCGGGCGTCCCGCCAGCCGGCTTGGCACCGGCGACGCCGCCGGGCGTCGCGACGGCTGTGTCGGCGAAGCCTTCCGGGCGCTTCGGCTGGGCGCGGGCGACGAAGTAGATGACGCCTTGATCGATTCCGGCACAGCCGATAATCGTTGCGGTGGCCGCCAGCGTAAGGCCGAGCGTCAGCAGGCCCAGCGCCTCCGGGCCGAGGAGTCGCGAGACGCAGAAGGTCAACAGCATGGTTGCGGCGACGCGCACGCCCTGTGCGGCGAGCGTGAACGTCGTCGGGCCGGCGAGGCGTTGGAGGTCCGCCGAGCCGCTCGTTCCGACCACAGGGGGGGTCGTCGATCCGCTCATCGGCGCGCGCCGTGCGACCACGGACGGGGCGGGTCGGCCGAGTACAGTTCCTTCGACTCTCGCAACCGCCGGGTCACTTCCACGCGTGGACGACGACCCTGTCGGTGCGGACCCCTGCCCAGAACTGGTGGCCGCTCTTGTACCGATGCCACAACGACCGGGCGACACGGAAATACAACGGCCGCGCTGGTGCCACGAACTCGATCCGCTGGAATCCCACCGTGCGCAGCATGGCGGCGATCGCCGCCGGGTTGGGTCCACACCAGTTGGTATCGTCCTGGGCCACCTCGCTGCTGGCGTAGAACGCCATCGCCGGGCGCCGGTACGAGAGCATGTCGACAAGCGTTTCCAGGATCAGGAGTTTGCCGGTCACGGCGGCCACTTTCTCGAGCGCCAGAAGAGGGTGGCGCATGTGGTACAGGACGCCGAGAAAGAAGACCAGATCCCAGCTCCCCACCTTCTCGGCGGACAGATCGAGCGCGTCGACGTGCATTTCTTCGACGCTCGATGCGAGGGCTTCCTTGGCGAGCTCGAAGCCTTGCTTTCCGAAGCCCTCGACGTTGCCGTCCCAGACGTAGGAGTCGGTTGCGAGCACCCTGTCGGCGCCACGTCGCTCGGCCTCGAACGAAAAGAATCCGTCCCAGGCGCCGACGTCCAGCACCGTCATGCCCTGCAGCGAATCCGGCAGGCTCAGACGCGCCAGCTTGCGCGGCGTGTTGTCCTTCCCGGGGGTGACGACGCCGTTGCCCAGGTCGATGGTGTGATGCCAATGAATCGCCGAGACGCGTTGCCGCAAGGACGCAATCTGATCGCTGGTCATCGATACTCCGACAGGCGTTCGGGGGGTCACAGCGACCGGTGAGCTGGCCGGCGATCCCGGAGTGTAACATTGCCTGCCGGTCTGAACCGGCGCGACGCAACGCAACCCGGCCCCGCCAGATCGGCGCGAATTCTGTCTATGCGACCCTGTTTCACCGCCACCAGCTACTACCCGGCAGTCGGTGGCGCGCAACTCTATTTGCACCAAGTGGCGCGGCGTTTCGTCGGCGACGATCCGCTGCGCGCGGTCGCTTTCTGGGAGCGTCATCGGACGGATTGGTTGCTGGGAACGACGGTCAACGCCCCGGGGGTCCCGTGGCGGCGAGCGGAGGACGGCATCGACGTCCACGGCATCGCGCTGAGCGCTTCCGAACGCGCCCGGGTAGGGCTGCCCGCGCTGGCCTTCTACGCCCTGAAGCCCTGGTCGGTGCGACGCATCTGTTCCGTTCTCACGCCGAAGATCTCGGCCGAGTTCGAAGGCGACCTCATTCACAACAGCCGCATCGGGCGGGAGCCCTTCAGCTACTCCAGCCTGGAGGTCGCCCGCAAGAAGGGCGTGCCTTTCGTTTTCACGCCGAACCACCATCCCCGCTGGGTCGGGTGGAACTACCGCGAGTACCTCAGGCTGTACACGCTCGCCGATGTGCTGGTCGTGTATACGGATGCCGAGCGCTCTTTTCTGCGCGACCTCGGCGTCGAGGATCGACGCATCTTCGTGACCGGAATCGGCCCGGTTCTGGCCGACCACGCCGATGGAGACGAGTGGAAGAGGCAGCATGGCATCGAAGGGCCGGTCGTTCTGTATCTGGGACAGAAGTTCCGCTACAAGAACTTCCACATGCTGCTGGAAGGTGCGCCTGCCGTCTGGCGCCGGCACCCGGACACTACGTTTGTCTTCATCGGCCCACCGACGAAGTTCTCGCGCGGCGTATTCGACGATCACGCCTCGGATACGCGCATCGTCGAGCTCGGTCGGGTCGACCTGGCGGAGAAGACCGCGGCGCTCGCCGCCTGCGACATCCTGTGTCTGCCGTCCTCGCAAGAGAGCTTCGGAATGGTCCTGGTGGAGGCCTGGAGCATGTCGAAGCCGGTGGTGGCGGCGCGATCGCCGGCGGTCTCCACGTTGGTCGAGGACGGCAAGGAAGGATTCGTTGTCGAGCCCGGCCCCGATACGCTGGCCGAGGCGGTGTCGAAGCTGCTCTCCGACGACGAGCTTCGGCGCGCGGCTGGCGAAGCGGGCAAAGACAAGGTCGAGCGCCGCTACGCGTGGAAGCGCGTCATCGAGACCGCTCGAGCCGCCTACGACGCGGCGCTCTCGCTGCCCACCGTCACCCCCCGATGAAGGTCGCGTTCGATACGAGCATCCTCGATTTCGACCGGGCCGGCAGCGCCATGTACGCTCGCAAGATCGTCGAGTACGTTGCCAAGGAAGACGGCATCGAGGCGGCCATCGAGCTGCGCAGCGGCGCCGGTCGGGGCGGGCCGCTCACCCGCCGGCTTCGGCATCTGTGGCAGGACCTGGTGTGGGCGCCATTTCTGTTGCCCTGGCTGGCGGCGCGCCGGGGCGCCGACGTTCTGCACTGCCCGGCGTACCGTGCGCCGCTGGCTTCGCGATTGCCGCGGATCGTGACCGTTCACGACGTCTACCCGTTGCAGAACCCGCGCTCGTTCCGTCCCTGGTGGGCCTGGTATTTTCGCCGCTTCGTCGCCGCGGCGGCGAAGCGAGCCGATCTGATCATCACGTCGTCGTCGGTGAGCGCGAATGAGATTGCCGCCGCTTGGGACATCGAGGAAGAAAGGATCCGGGTGGTCCACTACGGCGTCGGGGAGGTGTTCGACCGACCGCCGACGGCGGCGGAGATCGAGCGCGTCCGGCGCGAGCACGGGTTGCCGGAGTCGTACTTCTTGTTCGTCGGCAGCCTCGAGCCACGCAAGAACCTCTCCGGCCTCCTGCAGGCGGCTCGCAGACTGCGACAGGAAGGCAAAGACTGCCGCGTTGTCATCGTCGGGCCCCGCGGATGGCGCAACCGGGAGTTGCAAGAGGAGGTCGCCCTTGGTGTCGAGGAGGGCTGGCTCTCGTTTCTGGGCTTCGTCGACGATGCGGACCTGGCGGCCTTGTATGCCGGCGCAACCGCCCTGGTGATGCCGTCGTTCCACGAGGGGTTCGGATTCCCGATCATCGAGGCGATGGGATGCGGCTGCCCGGTGATCGCCGGGCGAGCCGGCAGCCTTCCCGAGATCACGGCGGACGCGGGTCTGGTCGTCGACCCGGCGGACATCGGCGCGATCGGCGACGCCATGGCCCGGATTGTCGACGACGACGACCTGCGCGCCGACCTGGTGGCGAGAGGGAGGCGCCGCTCCGACCTTTTTCGTTGGGAGCGATGCGCGCGGCAGACCGTCCAGGCTTATCGGGAGCTGTTGTCTCGGTAGCCACGCAACGGGGTGCTGGCTCCGCAGCTCGCCGGGGCGCCGTGTCGGCGGATTTCCGACTCGCCGAGTTGCCCGACCAGCGACTAGCGGATCTCCAGGTCCTGCGCGAAGGGAAATCCGAAGTATGGAGTCGGCGGCCAGATCGGTAACTCGTCGAGGTAAATGGTGCCGGACGTGTTACCGAAGAAGAGAAACTCTGGAATCTGGAAAGTTCTCCAGATAGAACTGGTAGAAGCTGATCGGGTAGTCGATCGTGGGCGGTTGTGGTCGGGGAAGTTCGATCCGTGGCCGTAGGCGTTGATGCCGAAGGGCATCTGCTGTGCGCCCGCGCTGCCCACGAACGCGGGCGCCACAAGGGCACAGATTACCGATAGCGGCAGCAGCAGCCGGGAAGATCTTCGTGTTTTCATCGAGTGTCGCATGATGGTAAAAGTCATCAAAAATCACTATAAATTAGAAAACATATTGATAACTCATCAAAAACACGAACCAGCACCTTGAGGGCATCAGCCTACACTCGTTGTCAACGCAACGCGCGTGCCGATCGCGTTCGTTGACACACTTCGGGACCCATGCAAGACTCACGGCCGCGCGCGCCGCAACAGCTCGGTGGCCGCGCGTTCCCCACGCTGGCGAGGGTTCATCAATGAACGCGCTCACGGCGCTCCGCGCGCCCCGGGTTCTGGGACTGGGCTTCTTCGTTGTCGTCGCCGGCTGTGAACGTCCTCCCGCGCCGCCTCCGGACTACGAGATCGTGCCGTCGGTCGAGCTCGACAAGCGCTGGGCCGGGCCCGGCGACCCGATCGAGCTTTCCTATCGCTTCGACGTGCTGCCGGAGAACCGGGTCATCGGCCGGGACTACGAGGTCCGGGTCGATTTCGTCGACGAGGTCGGCGAGCCGGTCCTGTCCGACCATCACATGCCCCCGGTACCGACGTCCACGTGGGAGCCGGGAGCTACCGTGCAGTACAGCAGGACCGTCTTCATCCCGTCGACGGTGCCGCCTGGGCGTACCGCCGTCGCCCTGAGCGTGCGTTCCGAGCAAGGGCAGCTCGTTGCGCTGTCGGACGGCGGCCCGCGCGGCGTAATCGTTTCGGAAGTGGCGCACCTGACGGTTGATCAGCAGCCGTTGGGGCTCCCCATCTCCTACCTCGACGGCTGGTACGACATGGAGACAGGCGAAGATTCCGCCATCAGCTGGCGGTGGTCGGCCGCGGACGCCCTCGCGACCTTCCCGAACCCCGGCATGGACGCCATCGTTTATCTCCACGCACAAGCGAACGTGGCGGAGGACGGTGACCCGGCGGAGATCAGCGTGCGGGTGGGGCCGGCGCTCATCGACGTGGCGCGGTTCCGGGTCGCGAATCCGGGGCCGTTTCTGCGGCGCATCTACGTCCCGTTTTCATTGATGGGTGGGCAGGAAGCCGTCGAGTTGTCGGTGTCGACCGACAAGGTCATCGTGCCGGCGGCCGACGGAACCAGCACCGATGGGCGCCGTCTGGGGCTACGTGTGTTCAACCTCCACGCTGCGCCCGAGCCTCGCCGGTCCGGCTTCCGGCTCGATCCGACCGATTCGACCGATCCGACCGATCCGACCGATTCGACCGATTCGATCGATATCGGTCATCCGGATCGTCCCTATCGGGGCGATTACGTCTTCTCCGACGCGGACGACCGGTTTGCTGCCGATATCCCGGTCTGGGCGCACGTCCTCGCGCCGTTCATCGGCCGGCCGGATTCTCACTACCTGGAGGTCAACGTTGGCGAGGGCCGTTCCTTCGTATGGATGACGGAAAATGTCTTCACCGACCCGACGTCGACGCTGACCGCGGCCGACCCGTTTGCCGACTTCTCCGGGACCGGCGGGCAGACGGCGAAGGAGATCTTCCGGGAGAATGTGGCTCGCACCGGGGAGTCGAATCGGGTCACGCTGCACACGGAGTATTCTCGACTGGAGATGGGTGACCTGCCGCGCGGCGACTTCGACGTGATCTGTGTCCGGGCGGCGCGCGAGGGGAACAACATGCTCGAGGACGCGATGCTGGCCCGTCGGTTGGTGAGCCCCGGCGGCATGATCATCTTCGACGACTACGATGCGCCCGCCAGCCCGCGGATCAAGCTCGCCATCGATACCTTCATGCAGCTCTACGGCAACGAGTTCTCCATCGTCCACCGCGGGTATCAGCTGATCATCCGCAGGGGCGAACGGCCCTGAGCGCCGCGACGGGAGCCGGGTAGGCGATGGTGGACGAAGGCCTGGTACGCCGCGTCGGCACGATTGGAGCCACCGCGGTCGTGGTCTCCAACATGATCGGTACGGGGATCTTCACCACTACCGGGTTCCTGGCGGGTGATCTCGGATCTCCGAGCCTGGTCATCGGAATCTGGCTCGTGGGCGGGATCCTGGCGCTGGCCGGCGCCGTTTCCTACATCGAGCTGGCGCTCAACTTCCCCCGCTCGGGCGGCGAGTACGTCTACCTGTCGGAGGCGTGGGGACCTTCCTGGGGCTTCATCGTCGGCGTGGTGAGCTTTTTCGCTGGTTTCTCCGCGCCTATCGCCGCCGCGGCCCTCGCCATATCGGCATACCTCGGCCTTCCCAGCGAGGGCGCCACCGTGCCGCTCGGCCCGCTGACCCTGCATCTCGCCCACGGCCAGCTTCTCGCCGCCGGCATCGTCGCGGCGTTCACCGTGCTGAACCTGCTCGGGGCGCTGATCGTCGCCCGCATCCAGACGGCGCTCACCACGATCAAGCTGTTCGTCATCTTCGGTTTCGTGGCCCTCGGCTTCGCCGTCGGAACCGGCGACGTTGCCAACCTCGGCATCTCCGCCGTACGGACCTCGGACCTGTCGATCTTCGAGCAGTTCGCCAGCAGCCTGGTCTTCGTGTTCTTCGGCTACAGCGGATGGAACGCGGCGGTCTACATCGCCGGCGAGGTCAAGACGCCGAACCGGACGTTTCCCGTCGCCTTGGCGGCGGCGACGGCGTTGGTGACGTCTCTGTACATTGCCCTCAACGTGCTGTACCTCTACGCCGTACCGTTGGAGGACCTGAAAGGAGTCGTCGCCGTCGGGTCGCTGGCCGCGTCGCGGCTGTTCGGTGAAGGCACCGCGACGCTGTTCAGCGTGTCGATGGCGGTCTCGTTGCTGGCGACGGTGAACGCGATGTGCCTCGTCGGCCCGCGGGTGTACTACGCCATGGCGGGCGACCGGGCGTTCTTCCCCGTCGCGGCAAAGGTCCATCCGCGCTGGAAGAGCCCCTGGGTCGCAGTGCTGATGCAGGGGGTGTGCGCCATTCTCCTGGTCATCCTGCCGACGTTCCGCAGCCTGGTCTTCTACATCGGCTTCACGCTGTATCTGTTCACTGCGCTGGCGGTGCTGGCGATCTTCAAGTTTCGCCGCCGCCCGGAGTGGAAGCGCTTCGGCATGCTCGACAAGGTGTATCCGTTCTTGCCTCTCGTGTACGTCGGCATGAGCGCCTGGGTGCTCGTATTTTCGATACGCAGTGCGCCGGTTTCGTCGCTGCTCTCGCTCGCGACGGTGCTCGCCGGCGCGTTGACGTTCCGGTTTTTTCGTGGACCGGCGCCGTCCGCCGAGGCTGGAGCCGGCTGAGGTGTTCCGTGTTCGATCGCGCACAGCGATTCGCCGTTGCCGGTTGATTGCGCCGGTGGCGCCGTGCGAGCATCAAAGAACCGTCGAGTAGCCAAACGTGAGTTCTTCCATGCGCATAGCCGCACTCCGCTCGAGCTCCTCACCCCTCCTGACCTTCGTGGCCGCCGGCTTGGTGTTTGCCGCCGCCGCGGTGGCGTCGCCGGCACCCCAGCAGGCCGGACAAGTCACCGAGGAAGAGGGTCTGACGCTCGTGTACCACACGGACGACACCTACGAATTGACCGCGGACGGCGTCTTGCTGGAAGCGCTGGTAGCGCGGCTCGCAGCGGCGAGCGGGGCGGAGTTCTCCGTCGCGCCCGAGCTGTTGCACTATCCGGTGACCCTGCAGACCGACCGGGTCGCCTTGAGCGCACTGCTCGAGCAGCTGCGTGCGTCGCTGGCGGCAAACCTCATCCTCGCGGCGAGCGCCGAGCGGGCCGTTTCGAGGGTCTGGCTGACCCCGACGAGCTTGACGGCGTCCGTAGCGGACGGCGCAGCAGGGGCTCCGGCAACGGCAGGGCAACCGGTAACGCCGGGAGTGACGCCACAGATACCGCCGCCCCCCGCCGGGGTGCTGCCGACGCCGACCGGGTCCGAAACGATGGCTGCGGGCTTCGACCCGAGCGTTGACATGGCCGCGTACATCCGCAGCCAGGCGGCCGCCGCACAACCACCCGCCGGGACCCAGGGCGCGGTAGCACCGGGTACTCCCGGAGCGTCCGGTGCGAGCGGTGCGCCGGCCGGCCAGCCCGGGGAGGCGGGAACGACGCCGCCGCAGGCCCAGAACGGCCCGCCGATCCCCATGGATCCGAACGCGCTCGAGAACTACTTCGCCGGGGACAGCACGACGAACACGTATCACCGGCTGAATTGCATTCAGGCCATGTACCTGCCGTCGGTGAACAAGGTGTGGTTCAAGAGCCGGCAGGAGGCCATCGCCGCCGGGTACACGCCGCACGAGATCTGCGTCGGCCGCTAGTCGGATCCGCTGCCTCCCATCCCCGCAACGCCATGCGGCACGCAGTCGCGGAATGTCTATACAAGCGCTCCGTGATGGCCGTAAGATAGAATCCGTAACTTATGCCCATCCCTGCGCAGCCCGACCATGTCTGAATACCTTTGCACCATCGGCCATCCCGACGGCAGTGGCGTGGTTCAGCGGGTCATGTCCGCCGAGACGCCGGCAGCCGTCCGCCGCAGCCTTGAGGAGCAGGGCTACAGTGTGTTCGATGTGCGCCGCAAGGGCTCCGGGCTGTCGCTGCCGAAGCCTCGCCCGCGCGGCATCGCGCCGCACGATTTCCTCGTCATCAATCGCGAGTTCGCGGCCCTGGTGAAGGCGGGCATGCCGGTCGTGAGCTCGCTGTCGTTGCTGCAGGAGCGCCGCGCCGGATCGCGACTCGGCGACCTGCTCGAAAGAGTGCGTAACCGCGTCGAGGGAGGGGCCGGTCTCTCGCAGGCCTTCGAAGCGGAAGAGGAGCTCGTGTCGCCCCTCTACGTCACCAACATCGGTGTGGGCGAAGCCAGCGGCGACCTCGAAGGCGCGCTGCGACGCTACACCGCCTACCTCGAGCGGGCCATCGAGCTGCGCAAGAAGGTCGTCGGCGCGCTGGTCTACCCCGCGATCCTGCTGACCCTCTCGCTCGGCGTCGTGCTCGTCCTGCTGACCTACGTGATGCCGCGCTTCGCCGCCTTCTACGCCTCGTACGATGCCGCGCTTCCGGCACTGACCCGCCTCCTCCTGGCGGTGTCGACCGCGGTAACGGCCGCCTGGCCGCTGTGGCTGGGCTTTCTGGTCATCGCCGTTCTCACAGCTATTTTTTGGGCGCCGACCGATGCCGGCCGCAGCGCCCTCAGCCGGGTGACGCTGAGAATGCCGATCATCGGCTCGGCGCAACGCCGCTACCTCGGCGTGCAGTTCACCCGCACCCTGTCCGTCTTGCTGCGGGGCGGCACGACCATGCTGCCGGCGTTGGAAGCGACTCGCCGGGCGATCTCCAACCCGCTGTTCCGCGAGCGCATCGGCGACGCCATCGAGCTGGTTCGTTCCGGTAGCCCGCTGCACCGAGCTCTCGACGGCCGTCACATCGTCGGCCCGATGGCGATCGAGATGATCCAGGTGGGCGAATCGACCGGCGATCTCGACAGCATGCTCGAAGAGGTTGCCGGCTATTACGACGAAGCGCTCGACGGTCAGCTCCAGACCGCGGTCAGGTTGCTGGAACCGGCGCTGCTGGTCACCGTGGGCCTGATCATCGCCACCATCGTGCTGGCGGTATACATGCCGTTGTTCAACATCGTCCAGGCGGTGCGCTGATGAGTGTCGTCGGACGGCCCGGTTCGCGGACGGACGTCATCGGACGGAAGACGGTGCGCTGATGGACTCTGTCGGTAGGAAGGCGGCCGAAGCCATCGATCTGCGCTCGGTGATGCTCGATCCCGAGCTCCTCGGCTCCATACCCGTCGAGTTGATGCTGCGGCATTCCTTCGTGCCCCTGGCGCGGACCGACGACGGCTTGCAGATCGCCATGTCCGATCCGGGCGACCTCCCGGCGCTCGATGCCCTCGAAGATCGCCTGGGTGTGGCCATCCAGGCTTTCGCCGCCGCCGAATCCGATATCGAAGACGCGCTCCGCCGGGCGGACAGCAGCGGCCGGGTCCTCGACAAGCTCACCGCGCCGATGCGTCAGCTCGACACCATGATCGAGATCGACGAGGACAGCCTGACGCTGGAGCGGCTGGCCACCGAGAGCAGCCCGCCGATCATCCGGCTGCTCGATACGACGATCTTGAACGCCATCCAGCGACGGGCCTCCGACATCCACATCGAGCGCCGCGAGGACGCGCTGTGGATCAAGCACCGTATCGACGGTGTGCTGTATCCCTCGATGGACCCGCTCAGCGGTGACGTCCACGAGCCGCTCATCAGCCGGTTGAAGATCATCAGCGACCTCGACATCGCCGAGAAGCGCGTCCCGCAGGACGGACGCTTCAAGCTCAAGGTGCGCGGCCGTAGCATCGATTTCCGCGTTTCGATCATGCCGTCGGTCTTCGGCGAAGCGGCCGTCGTTCGCATCCTCGACAAGGAGTACCTGGCCGAGCAGTTCAGCGAGCTCCGCCTCGACCTGCTCGGCCTGCAGGGCGACGACCTCCTGAAGGTTCGCAAGTACATCCGCGAGCCCTACGGCATGTTCCTGGTCACCGGACCGACCGGAAGCGGGAAGACGACGACGCTGTACGCGGCTCTCTCCGAGGTGCGATCCGAGGAGGACAAGATCATCACCATCGAGGATCCGGTCGAGTACCAGCTCCCCGGCATCCTGCAGATCCCGGTGAACGAGAAGAAGGGGCTGACGTTTGCCCGCGGCTTGCGATCGATCCTGCGGCACGACCCGGACAAGATCATGGTGGGCGAGATCCGCGATCCCGAGACGGCGCACATCGCGGTGCAATCGGCGCTCACCGGGCACCTGGTGTTCACCACCGTGCACGCCAACAACGTCGTGGACGTCATCGGTCGGTTGCTCAACATGGGGGTCGAGCCCTACAACTTCGTTTCGGCGCTCAACTGTGTGTTGGCGCAGCGCCTCGTGCGGCTCATCTGCCCCCGCTGCAAGGAACGCGTCGAGCCGACGCAGGAGGTGCTGGCGGAGTCCGGCCTCTCGGAAACCGACCTCGAGGGCGCCTTGCTGAGCGAGGGGTCGGGTTGCGCCGAGTGCTTCGGCACCGGGTTCCAGGGCCGGACCTGCATCGCCGAGCTGCTCGACGTCGATGACGAGATCCGCGAGATGGTCCTGCAACGGCGCTCGGCGGCAGACATCAAGAAGCTCGCCCTGACGCGCGGGATGGTGTCGCTGCGCGACGCCGCCCTGGCGCGGGTGCGCGCCGGGGAGACCACGTTGGCGGAGATCAACAAGGTGACGTTCGTCCAATGAGCGTTTTCGGGTCGTGGGGTGGTTCCGACGTTGCCGTGCAGGTGACGTCCGCGTCGATCGCCGCGATGATGTCCGGCCGCGGCGGGATGCCCGACTGGCAGCACGAGGTCGAGACGCCGTCCGGAGCGGTTCGCCCGGGGTTGCAGGGTGAGAATCTGGACCCGGCGGTACTCGACGTGCCGTTGCAGGAGCTCGCCGGATCGGCGCCGCGCAAGATCGGATCGGTGACGCTGGTATTGCCCGACGCATGCGCCAAGCTCCGCATCGTGCCGATCGAGGCGGGCGTCGCTCCGGGAAGAAAGGCCGGGGCCGAGATCGTCCGTTGGGCCCTGCGAGACAGCCTGCCCTTTGCCGAGGAAGAGGCGCTGGTCGACACCCAGATCTTCGATGGCGGCAGCCCGACCCGCCTGCTGGTGACCGCGGCGCATCGTGACGTGCTGGCCCAGTACGAGGCCGCGGCTTCGGTCATCGGTCCCGTCGTGCGCTCGATACCGGCGACCATTGCCTGCGCCTGGAACGTCGACGCAGCGGCCGGGCCGCAGCTGCTCGTTCATGCCGATGACGACGCGCTCGGCTGCCTGGTTGCCGACGCCGGCGCGCCGTTGTTCGTGCGGACGCGACGCCTGCCCGAACGTGGCGACGGCTTGGTCGCCGCCGTGATGGAGACGCTCGACTACGCGGCCGAGCGCTTGGGGGTGGAATCGGGAGGCGCCAGCGTGTCCGGCCTGGCGGCGCGAGACCCTGCGCTGCAGGCGGCGCTGCAATCGCGGGGCTGGTCCTTGTCGGAAAACCCGGGCGACGGACCGGCGGCCGACCCCCGCTGGGGTGCGCTCGCCGGCGCCCTGCGGGCCGCGGAGGCGGGGACATGAAGATCCGCACCAACCTGGCTCTCTATCCGGCGGCGGCCCGCCGGCGCTCGAACTGGTTCTTGGCGGCGTCGGTGGCGCTCGGGCTCGGGCTCTCGGCGGTGCATTTCGTCTGGGCACAGCCAGGAGCCTCCTCCGCCGCGGAGTTGCGCGCCGAGGCCGAGGCGCTCCGTCTCGAGGCCGCGTCGATGCGCACCCATCTGAGCGACCTGGAGGGACGCCTCGATCCGATCGTTGTCCGCGAGCTCTCGGACCGCGTAGTGATCGCCAACGATTTCATCGGCCGTGGCGCCGTCGATCCGGTTGCTTTCCTGGCGCTGGTCGAAACGGCTGCGCCGATTGGCCTGGTCCTGGACCGCCTGTCATTGACGAGCTCCGACGACGGCTTGGGCGCGGAGTTGAGCGTGCGGGGAAGCCAGGCAGACGTGTCGGCGTTGGTGGCGGAACTCTCAGCCGTCGATTCCATTCACGACATCGCCCCGGTGAGCGAGCAGATCGGCGCCGGCAGCGACCAGATCGTCCTGGCGATGCGGTACTCGCCCCGGCGGGATCGGTGAGCCGGCTATGCGCATGAGCTCGAGACAAGGGATCACCTTGCCGATCGTCATCGCCTTGCTGGCGGTGGGCGCGAACGCCGTGGTCTTCTTCGCCCGCACCTATCCGGATGCGCGTCAGCGGTCTGCGGCGCAGGCGGCCTACGATTTCAGCGAGAGTGAGCTGCACGCCTTGCGACAGGAGATTCGCACCCTCGAGACCGTCGGCGGCGGGGCGCTGGCGGCGGACGATGGTCTGCAGGTATTCCTCGGCGCCTGGCTGCTGGACACGTCGCGCTGGTCGGAGATCAGGGCGCACGTCCGCGACGCCGCCCGCGACGCGGGAGTGAGCCTCGAGCGCGCCGATCACACGGTCGAGGCGATCGATCAGCTCGACGCCGAGCGCTGGCAGATGTCGCTTCTCGGGGCGGGGTCGTACACCGCGGTGCGCGAATGGATGGCGGCCGTCGGCGACGGACCCGGCCTCATGTTCATCGATCGCGCCGAGATCGGCGGAGCCGGCGGCCCCGTCCTGTCGGTCGAGCTGACGGTCGTGGCGCTCTTGCGCGCGGAACAGACGGCGGAAGAGGCGGTGGAGCCATGACCGAGCAGCGCCAGAAGATCGCGTTGGGCGCCCTGCTTCTCATCTGGGTCGCCGTCGCCGTGTGGGCCTGGTCGCAGTTTCAGAAGCGTCCGCGCGCGGTTGCCACGGCACCGCAGACCGACTCGGAGATCGCTTTTTTTCTGCAGGACATCGGCAGCGTCGACCTGCACCTGGAGTGGCTGGAAACGGACGAGCCGGTGGGGGCGCCGGCCCGAGATCTGTTCTCCAGCGCGCCGATCAGCAGCGCTGGCGGACCGGCCGGCGGACCGGGAGCGGCGGACCCGGGAGCAGAATCGCTCCAGCAGGTCGTCGCACCGGTGCAGCTGCAACCGGCGATCGCAGCGGAGCTCCGCTACATGGGCCACGTAGAGACGGCCGAGGGGACGCTTGCTCTTCTGCGTGAAGGCTCGCAGATGTACCTTGCTCGGGAGGGGAACCGCGTTGGGCCTGGATACCTGGTTTCGATCGTCGACGAGTCGTTCGTCGAGATCGAGTTCAAAGGCACACGCCGACGCCTGCCGGTCAGCCGGCAGGGGGGTGACACCAATGGAAGACGACCATGAGATGCGTTGACCCGACCATGAGGAATCCGCGGGCCGGCCGTTCCGCCGCCCGGCGGGCCACTCGGCGATCCGCCCGAAGATCGGCACGAAGGTCGGTCCGAAGTTCGGCACGAACCGCCGTTTTCTACGGCTCGCGCCCACGTCTCGCGGGCCCGACCGCGCTGGCGTTGAGCGCGCTGATGCTGGCGTTCGCCGTCGCCGGTTGCGCCAGCACGCCCAACCTCATGGCGCAGGCGGACAGTGCCTATGAGCGCGGCTCGTGGGACGCGGCCATCGTCTACTACCAGCAGGCCCTGGACGAGGACCCGCGCGACGTTCGTGCCAAGATCATGTTGCAGAACGCCCGCTTGAAGTCGTCCGAGCTCCACCTGAGCGAAGCCCGCAAGATGTGGAACGAGGACAACCTGACCGGCGCCGAGATGGAATACGAGGTGGTCCTGCAGATGGACCCGACCAACCAGCTGGCGCGGGACGAATACCTGCGGTTGATCGCCGAGAGCGGTGCCGGGCAGCAGCCGATTCCGCCCGACCAGTACCTCAGCACCTCGCTCGACAGCGTCGGCATGCCGGCCGCTCCGGAGCTGGAGCCGGTCACCGACGAGGTCTTCAACGTCAGTATCCACGACACGTCGATCAAGGATATCTACCGCACCCTCGGCCACATCGGCGGGATCAACGTTCTGTTCGACGGGCAGTTGCCGGAGATCGTCACCGCGTTCGAGGTCGACGACGTCCGGCTCGAGGAAGCGCTCGATCTGCTGTCGATCACCAATGGGCACTTTTACAAGGTCATCAACCCGACAACCCTGCTGGTGATCCCGGCGACGGCCGACAAGCGCGCCGAGTACGCACAGCTCGCCGTGCGCACGTTCTATTTGTCGAACGCCACTCCGGAGGCCGTCGGCGACGGGCTTCGGCAGATCCTCGAGGACGCCAGCATCGTCGAGACCCCAGACCTCAACGCGGTCACCGTTCGCGACACGCCCGAGCGCCTGGTCACCGCCGCCGAGATCGTCCGGCGGTTGGACAAGTCCCGCGGCGAGGTGATGCTGGAGATCGAAATCCTCGAGGCCGACCGGGCCGTCATGCGCGAGTTCGGTGTCTCCCTGTCGGAGTACGGCATCGAGCAGGCGCTGGCGCAGGGCGTCGCCGATGCCGACACCGGTGCGCTGGGCGGGATCTCCTTGAACGACATGCGCTCGATCAACGCCACGGACTGGTGGTTCCAGCTCCCGTCGATTCGTTACCAGTTCATGCGCCAGCAGGGTGACTTCAAGGTCATGGCGCAGCCGCGCCTGCGGGTCTCCGAGGGCACCGACAGCTCTCTGTTGGTCGGCGAGGAGGTTCCGGTTGTCGAGACGTCGTTCAGCACCACCGGGACCGTCGGTGGCAATGTGGTCCCGTTCAGCACCACGACCTACCGCGAAGTCGGCATCGTCCTGACGGTGACGCCGCGGGTGCACCACAACCGCGAGGTGACCATCGAGCTGGAGCTCGAGATCTCGGCGGTGGCCCGCATGGAACGGGTCACACCGACCCTTGATTTGCCCGTTTTCACCACCCGTAAGGTCAACACGGCCCTGCGCCTTCGCGAAGGGGAGACGAACGTCCTGGCCGGCTTGCTGCGGGACGACGAGCGCACCAGCGTGGAAGGCGTCATGGGGTTGTCGCGGATTCCCCTGCTGGGGAACCTGTTCGGCGCCACCGAGGACGAGGTGCAACAGACCGACGTCATGATGTCGATCACGCCGCACATCATCCAGGTGTCGAACATCAACGTCGAGGACCTCGAGATGATGCCGCTGGGGAGCCAGGCCGGCGTCGGTGCGACGGGTGCGCAGCCGCTTTCGGCCGACCCGATCGTGGACGATCCGCTCCTGGCGCCCGGGGCGCCCCCGGATACCGAGGAGCCGGTCGCGACCGAGCCCGCCGTCCCGGCGCAAGTTCTGTTGATGCCCGCGCAGAGCAGCGTCGCGGTGGGCCAGGAGTTCTCGCTCGACGTGTTCGTGCAGGACGCGACGGACGCCGCCAATCTGACGCTCAACCTGTCGTACGACGCTGACTTCCTCGAGTTCGTCGATTCCAGCGCCGGCGGGTTCTTGACCAGCGACGGCCTGCAGGGTGCCGTGACGGTGTCTCCCTCGGGCGGGAACCGGTTGCTGATCGGCGCCCGTCGCGCTCCGCAGGACGGCGGTGTCAGCGGCTCCGGAACCCTGACCACTCTGCGGTTCCGTTCCATTGCCGCCGGCGAGTCATTCCTGAACCTGCAGGGCTCCGCCTTTCAGGGATCGACCGGCGAGGTTCTGGAAGCCCGCTTCTGGGGAGCACGGATTATCAGCCGATGAAGATCGAGTTTCGCAAACCGCCCGGGCGCGGCGAGCCGCGTAACGAAGGGTTCAGCTTCATCGAGCTGCTCATCGTCGTCACCATCGTCGGCATCCTGGCCACCGGCGCGATGGGCTTGACCCGGTGGGAATCGAAGCGCACGGCGGAAATCGAGTTGCAACGCGCGTTGCGTGAGATCCGCTCGGCGATCGATGCGTATCACGAGGCCGCGCAGCAGGGTCTGATCGAGAGCCAACCCGACGAGCAGGGGTACCCGCCCGACCTGGAGACGCTTGTCGAGGGCGCCGAGTTGATCGCCACCGCGGACGACGAGGACGAGACCCGTCGGATCAAGTTTCTGCGCCGGATCCCGATCGATCCGATGACCGGAGACACCGAATGGGGGCTGCGCTCGTATCAGGATCGACCCGACAGCCGCTTCTGGGGGCGCGAGAACGTGTACGACGTTTACACGAAACACGACGGCACCGCCATCGACGGGAGCAGCTATCGTGATTGGTGATTTCCGGCGCGCCGACGGCTTCAGCCTCATCGAGCTGCTCATCGTCATGACCGTCATCGGGATCCTGGCGACCGCGGCGATCCCGCAGCTCTTCGATGCGACGCAGCGGGCCGAGGAGGCCGTGCTGCGTCGCGATCTGTTCATCATGCGCGACGCGATCGACCAATACTTCGCCGATCGCGGCGAGTATCCCCAACGACTCAACGACCTGGCCGCCAACGCCTACGTGCGCGAGATTCCGGAAGATCCTCTGACGAAGTCGCGCGATACGTGGGTGGTGAGGTTGGTGGACTGGGAGCTCCTCGACGAGGGAGAGCGCCCGGGGATCTGGGACGTCCGCAGCGGCGCGCCCGGAGTAGGTCTGAACGGCATCGAGTACAGCCAATGGTAAAGCGCATTGCGGTCCTCGCGGTGTTGTTGCTGGCCCTCCCGTCCTGCGGGTTCGTCGGCCCGACGGCGGACCCCGGGTCCATCATCAGCATCAGCGCCAACCCGGTGGCCATCGGGCTGAACGGAGCACAGTCGACGGTGACGGTGATCGTCAGCCAGTCCGACGGCAATCCGCCGCCCAACGGAACCCTGGTCTTTCTCACCACCACGCTCGGCTCTCTGCCTGCCGAGGTGCCGACATCGAACGGCCGCGCCACTGCCACGTTGGTCAGCGGCAGCCAGTCGGGCGTGGCCCAGATCACGGCGCGATCGGGCACCGAGTCTTCCGCCCCATTCGAAGTCCTCGTCGGCGCGGTCCTGGCCAAGATCGTCGTTGCCGCCACGCCGGCGACCGTGCCGACCGCGGGCGGCGAGTCGACGATTACCGCGACCGCGCTGGGCGATGACGATGAACCGCTGGCGAACGTACCGGTCATCTTCTCGACCACGGCGGGGACGCTGCAGTCCGCCGGCGCGATCGTGCGCACGAACAACGAAGGTAAGGCGACCGACCGGCTGACGACGACGTCCGCGGCCACCGTCACGGCGATGTCGGGGAGCTTTTCCGGCACCGCGACGGTTACGCCCGCGACCCCCAACGTGCCGCCCGTGGCGAGCTTCACCTCGTCGCCCACGGCGCCCAAGGCCGGCCAGCCGGTCTTCTTCAACGCCTCGGCATCCTCGGATTCGGACGGCTCGATCGTCTCGTACTCGTGGGACTTCGGCGACGGCAACTCGGGGTCGGGGCGCGAGACCAGCCACGTCTACGCCACGGCGCAAAGCTACGTCGTCGTGCTGACCGTGACCGACAACTCCGGCGGCACCGGCAGCTCGTCGACGACGGTCGTGGTCTCCAAGTGACATGAGTCGACCCTGCTGTCGGGCGCCGCTGGTTGCCGGCAATCCCCGCGTGCGGGTGACGAGATCGCGCAGGATGAGATCACCCAGGACGAGATCGGCGAACGCACGAAAGCGTCGTGCGCAAGCGGTGAGGAGCGGGGGCAGTGAGGCCGGCTTCACCATCATCGTCGTGCTCGTCGCCGTCACCGTCACGTCGATTCTGCTCTCGGCCGCCGTGACGACGTGGACCCATGTGATGCGGCGAGCGGACGAGGCGGAGCTGATCTGGCGGGGACGCCAGTACGCCAAGGCGATCGAGTGCTACGTGGGCAAGCGTGCCGTCCCGCCGATCGAGCTCGAGCAGCTCCTCGATGCAGGTTGCATCCGCAAGCTCTACGCTCAGCCCCTGGCCGAGGACGGGAGCTGGCGGCTGGTTCGCGCCGTGGCCCCCGGCGTGGTGCCGGGCGCGGGGCCGGGCGCGGAGGAGGATGAAGGGCGAGGCCGTGGCCTGCGGACGAACATACGCTCGTCCGAGCCCATCATTGGTGTCGCCCCCGGTATCACCGGTACTGCCATTCGCATCTACGACGACAGCTACGAGTACGAGGAATGGGAATTCGTCGTCGGTGAAGACGAGCCGCCGCCGGTACGCGCGCTCGGCCTGCCGGAGGGCTTCCGCGGCGACCAGTCGCTCGAAGAGATCCTCGAGCGCCAGCGCGACCGCGCCAAGAACCGGGGCAAGTCCCGTCGATAGGCGCGGTCGGAGGTTCGCGGCGTTCCGCAGTGGGGGTCTCCGTTCGTGGGATACGACTCGCGCGAGGCTCTTTTCGCGGCAACATGGCCGGGCATCACCCTCGGGCGCTGCCTGGGCGAGACGAGCATGCCCGATCTGGTGCCGGGCGATCGCCTTCCTGGCGATCGTCGGATGGGCGCTGGCCGCCGGCAGCGCGGCGGGACAGTCACCGCCGATCGAGATCGGCACGCTCCGGGTGGCCTCGGGCCTGGCGCACCCGGTGTACGTCACCGCTCCGGCGAACGATCCGCGGCTGTTCATCGTCGAGCAGGACGGGCTCGTTCGGATTCTCGCTGGCGGCGCGCTGCTGCCGACGCCGTTTCTCGACGCCACGACGTTGACGAACGACGCGGGCGAGCAGGGCCTTCTCGGGCTCGTATTCGCGCCTGACTATGCCAGCAGTGGCGTCTTCTATGTCAACTACACCAACCTGAGCGGCGACACCGTCATCGCCCGCTATCAGGTGAGCGCCGACCCGAACATCGCCGACGCCGGCTCGGCGGAGCCCATCCTGACGATCAATCAGACGGACACCAACCACAACGGTGGACACCTGGCCTTCGGCCCGGACGGATACCTCTACATCGGAATGGGCGACGGTGGCGGGGTCGGTGATCCCTTCGATGCCGGCCAGCGCGACAACACGCTCCTGGGCAAGATGCTGCGCATCGATGTGAGTGGCGGGCCGGGGAGCGGCTACTCGATCCCGCCGACCAACCCGCACGTCGGTCCCGGCGATCCGCCCGACGAGATCTGGAGCAAGGGGCTGCGGAATCCGTATCGCTTCAGCTTCGATCGCTCGACGGGTGATCTCTACATCGCCGACGTCGGCCAGGGCCGTCGCGAGGAGATCGACTTCGAGCCGGCGGGGGACGCCGGGGGCCGCAACTACGGCTGGCGGCTGATGGAGGGGTCGCTGTGCTTCAACCCCTCGAGCGGTTGCCCCACCGCCGGGCTGGAGTTGCCGCTGTACGAGTACTCCCACGCCTCCTTTCGCTGCTCGGTAACCGGCGGCTACGTCTATCGCGGTGGCATCACCTCCATTCAAGGGCGTTACTTTTTCGCCGACTATTGCACCGCCGAGATCTGGAGCTTTCGGCGCGATCCTGTGCTCGGGGCCGTCGACCTGATCGACCACACCGCGGCGCTGCAGCCGGCAAGCGGCTCGATCGGCGCGGTGAGCGGCTTTGGCGAAGATGGCTTCGGTGAGCTCTACATCGTCGACAGAGGCGGCGGCAGCAACGGAGAGGTCTTCAAGATCGTCGGCTTCCCGTCCGGGTACGTGCTCGACGGATTCGGCGGGGTGCATCCGATCGGCGGGGCGCCGGCGGTGGCTCCGCCGACACCGTATTTCGGATTCGACGCCGGTATCGACGTCGAGCTCGCAGCCAGCGGCCTCTACGTTCTCGATCGGTTTGGCGGGCTGCACGCCGGCGGCGGAGCGCCGGCTCTCAGTCCGGCACCGCCGTACTTCGGGTTCGACATCGCCCGAGATCTGGAGATCGTCGGGGTGGGAGCCTACGTGCTGGACGGATTCGGTGGCGTGCATGTGGTCGGAGGCGCGCCTTCGGTGAGCTCCACGTCGCCGTACTTCGGCTTCGACACGGCACGCGACCTGGCCCCATCGGGCTCGGGGTTCTACGTCCTCGACGGCTTCGGCGGCGTCCATACCGGCAACGGTGCTCCCGTGATGATTCCGGCGACACCGTACTTCGGCCTCGATATCGCACGCGATCTCGAAGTCGGCCCGCTCGGCTACTTTGTTCTCGACGGTTTCGGCGGGGTGCACACTGGCGGCGGTGGCGGGCCGATCGCGGACCCGACGCCATACTTCGGCTTCGATATCGCGCGGGATCTCGAGCTGGCGCCGACCGGCTACTACGTGCTCGACGGCACCGGCTCGATTCACTCCGGCGGAAACGCTCCGGCGTTCTCTTCGCCGCCGCCGTACTTCGGCTTCGACGTCGGGCGCAACTTCGAGCTTCGAGACTGATCCGCCCGGGTGGTGGAGAGGGCGGTGGCGACGCCGAGCGCGGACATGGTCCAGAAGACGGCTTGAATCTCGGCGAGCAACATCGGGTGCCCGACCAGGGACATGATGAGGACACCCGCCTGCGCCGCGGCGACTCCGGCGATGACCCCGCGGTCGAGCGGGTCCTCGGCCCGATAGGATCCGCGGATGGTGTAGCCGAGGATCACCGCCAGCAAGCCGAAGAAGCACAGCGCCGCCGGAATGCCGTACTCGGTGGCGCGTTGGACGTAGTAGTTGTGCGGATGCACGGCGATCACTTCCGGCCGGATCCCCGCCAAGCTCACCTCGGTCGACTGAAAGCGGTTCGGTCCTACGCCCCAGAGCGGGTTCGTGCGCAGAAGGACCTGCGCCTTTTGCAGCCGCGCGGTGCGGCCGGCCAGAATCTCGAGCGGGTCGGTTCGTAGAGGCTCCCACATGCGAGCGTTGCCGAGTCGCACCAGCTGGTCGTAGAGAGCGTCGCGTGCCGGTTCCGAGGCCAGGACGCCGGCCACACCGATTCCGCCCACGATCAGCGCGACGACCAGAATCCGCCGCCAGCGCTTGGCCCGCTTGCTCATCCCCGGCGAGGAAACCGTCAGCAATGCGAGCATCACCAGCGCCGCCAGTGCGGCGATCAGGCCAGCGCGCGAGTTGGTGTACAGAAGCACGATACCGGCAGCAGCCGCGAGCGCCCCGTAGGCGATGGTGGGGGCCCTTGCCGCGGCGCGGAAGTGTCCGACACCGACACCCGCGGCGAACGCGACGGCGACGACCAGGTAGGCGGCATAGCTGTGCGGGTCCTGGAAGAATCCGACCAGGCCGGTGATGATGGTGCCTTCGTACGTGCCGTGATCAGGGCGCACCCAGGGCGTCAGCGCCGCGATCTGCAGGAGCGGCGTGAGCACGGCGATCCAGGCACCTGCCGCGAAAGCCCTTCGAACGAGAACGCGATGGTCGCCAGGCGCGAGTGCCGCGAGCGCGAGGGTGAATAGCAGCGGACCGCTGAGCGCGACAAAGGCTGCCTGTGCTTCCCCGGGAAATCCTGGTGGCGCAAAGAGGAACAGGTCGGTGACATTGCCATCGAAGCGCGGCCGGAGCGGCGAGGTAAAACGCCGGACGATGGAAAGGCCGGTGGCGACAACGATGGTCAACGAGGTCAGCGCAACCCAGCCGAGCAGACGAGGCCCGGCGGCTCGGGCGTCGCCGTCCCATAGCACCGGCGCCCGCCCATCCGTCGGACGCAGGGCGAAGCCGGCGATGAGCAACCCGAGCAGGTAGGCCGGCGTGAGGGCCAAGTTCGGCAGGCCGATCTGGAAGGGTAGACTCGACGTGACCGCCAGAATCGCCAGTAGCCCGGCGAGTCCGTACATGAACCTCCGCCCCCCGAGGACCAGCCCCGATACGAAGCTCGCGACGATGAGAGTCGAGTTGATCATGCTTGCCTGCTCCGCGGGTGCGGGCCGGGAGTCGGCCACCGCTCGAGCCGCGGAGCTCCGAGGGGCATACTATCGAGAAGCGGCGGAGCCGACGAGATGACGGCCGGCGGCGCGCCGGCGGTGCTGCGTTCGCTGGAACTGCTTCGCGCCCACGTCGAGGCGGGTGCGATGCGAGGGCAGGATCCCTACGACCTGCTGGCATCCTCGCTGCCGCTGACGCGGCTCGGCCACCGTGCCTGCTTTTTGCTCACCCAGCTGCACAAGCGGAGCCCGGTCAACCTGCGTCGCTTGCTCGGCATCGCGCCGGTATCCAATCCGAAGGCCGTGGGGCTGCTCCTCGCCGCCTACGGGGGGCTGGCTCGATGCGAGAACAGCGGCGTGATTGCCGCGGGTTCGGGCGAGGGGGCTTCATCGCACGGCCGCCTGCTGGCGCGCCGGCTTCTCGATGATGCCGTGCCGACCGGGAAGGGGATCGCCTGGGGTCTGCCATTCGCCCACGCTTCCCGGGTCGAAATGATACCGGCGCGGACGCCATCCCTGGTGGTTACAGCCTTCGCCCACAGGGGTTTGCGTGAGTATCACCGGCAGACGGGCGATGCGGAGACCCTCGCCGCGTTGCGCGACAGCTGCCGCTTCGTCCTCGAGGATCTGCCGCGATTCGAGGACGCCGACGGAACCTGCTTCGCCTATACCCCGACCAATCCGATCAGGTGCTACAACGCCACCATGCTGGCCGCCGAGATGCTCGCCGGCACGGCGTCGGCGACCGGCGACGAGGAGTTGCTGGGGCCGGCGCGGCGCACGGTCGAGTTCGTCCTGGCAAAGCAGCACGAAGACGGCCACTGGGCCTACTCGATGGCTCCGGATGGCCGGGAGAAGCAACAGATCGACTTCCATCAGGGGTTCGTGCTCAGCTCGTTGCGGGCGTACGCCGACTACTCCGGGGACGAAGATCCGCACATCGCGGCGGCGATCGAGCGTGGCGCCGCCTACTATCGCCGAACGCAGTTCACTGCGGAGGGTCGCTCGCTTTGGCGGGTACCGAAGCGCTTTCCCGTCGACATCCACAACCAGGCGCAGGGAATCCTCACCTTCGCCGAGCTTTCCGGACCGGGCCGGGGGTACATGGATTTCGCCGGGACGATCGCCGGGTGGACGATCCGGAACATGCAAGACCCGGCGGGATACTTCTACTATCGTCGCGGACGCCTGCTGACCAATCGCATCGACTACTTGCGCTGGGCGCAGGCATGGATGATGTTGGCGCTGGTTACCCTGCTGGAAAAGTCGACGACGCCGTGAAGTACCTTTTCTACCTCGGTCATCCGGCGCACTTTCACCTGTTCCGGCACACGATCGACGAGCTGCAGACGCGCCACCGCGTCAAGGTCCTGTGGCGGGCCAAGGATGTGCTGCCGGACCTGTTGCACGGCGTCGACTGGGACCGGGAGGTCGTACAGCCGAGGGACCGCGGTGGCGGGACGGTCGCCATCGGCTGGGGACTGATGAAGCGCGAGTGGCGGTTGCTGCGCGTGTGCCTTCGAGAGCGTCCCGACGTGCTGGTCGGTTGCTCTCCGGAACTCGCCCACGTCGGCCGGCTCCTCGGGTTGCGCTCCGTCATCACCGTGGAGGACGACTACGACGTGATTCCTCGCCTTGCGCGTCTGACCTATCCGTTTTGCACGGAGATCGTCGTTCCCGAGGGCTGCGACGTCGGTCCCCATCAAGCGAAGGCGGTGACGTATCGGGGCTACCACGAGCTGGCGTACCTGCACCCTCGACGGTTCACTCCCGAGGTCGGGAGGGTGGCGGACCTTCGGCGGGGAGCCGAGGCATACGCGGTCGTGCGCCTGTCCGGCCTCGCGGCGCACCACGACAGCGGCATCCGTGGTCTCGACGACGGTGACGTCGAAGCGGTGGTCGCGAAGCTATCGGCAACCGGTAGCGTGTGGATCAGCAGCGAGCGGCCGCTGCCCGAGCGATTCGCGTCGATGAGGCTTCCGACGCTTGCCGCAGAGATTCACCACGTTCTGGCCGGCGCCCGCATCCTGGTCACCGACAGCCAGACCATGGCGCTCGAAGCGGCGGTGCTGGGAACTCCGTCGGTACGTTACAGCGACTTCGTCGGCCGGATTTCGGTGCTCGACGGCCTCGAGACGAGCTACGGCCTGACGATCGGCGTCACGCCGGACGACCGAGAGGCCCTGCTGGCTGCGATCGACGCGATGTCCCGTCGTGCCGACCGACAAGATTGGCCTTCGCGGCGGACGCGCATGCTGGCGGACACGATCGACGTGTCGGCTTTCTTGATCCGACATCTCGAAGATCCGGCCTCCCCGCCGGGGCGATCGCCATGATGTCGCCGAAAGAGTCTCCGGGCGCGCCCGCGGCGAGCGAGGCCGAACGGGCGGTCCTCTTTGTCGGCCCCGACCCGGACAAGGGCGGCGGTATCGCCACGTTTTGTCGCAGCGTCTTCCCGGAGATCCGTTTCCCGGCCGCATACTTCGCTCGCGGCACATCGTCGGGCCCGTCGCGCGTCGGCGCCCGCCTCGTCAAGCCGGTCGGCGACCTCCGGGCGTTCACCCGCGTTCTGCGCGACGAGCGTTATCGCGTCGTGCACTTGAACCTGTCGCTCAGCCGGGTCAGCGTGCTGCGCGATCGCGGATTCGTGGCCGCGGCCAAGCGAGCCGATCGAGCCGTCGTGCTCGGGGTCCACGGCTGGAACCAACGCTTCTTCGACGCCGCAATGCGCAGCCGGCTCGGCGGGGTCCGTCGTTTCCTGTCGGCCGCCGACCGGATCTTCGTCGTCAACCGCGACGCGCGGGACAGCTTGCGGTCCTCCGGGTACGGCGACGCCGTCGAGGTTGTGGCTTCGGCTTTGGAAACAAGCCTCGTCGCCGGCGTCCGCCGCGAGGATCTCGAGGCCTCTCGTCATGGACCGCCGAGGTTGTTGTTTCTGGCTCGGCTGGAAGCGTCGAAAGGAATCCTCGAGACGATCCGGGCATTCGAGTCCGTCAAACGCAGATACCCCGAAGCGGAGCTCCTCATCGCCGGCGAAGGCGGTGCGGCGCCCGAAGCCGCCGAGTACGTTCGCCGGCGGGCGATCGAAGGCGTGCGTTTTCTCGGCCACGTCACCGGGGACCAAAAGCGAGACGTGCTTCGTCACGCCACGCTCTACGTCCTGCCGAGCAGCCACGACGAGGGCATGCCCCACAGTGTGATCGAGGCCATGGCTTTCGGCCTCCCGGTCGTCACCCGCCCGGTGGCCGGAGTCCGTGATTTCTTCGTCGACCGCGAGATGGGATCCGTCTGCGGCGAAGACGCCGACAGCCTCTCGGGCGCAATCATTGCCTTGCTCGACGACCCCGCGGCGCGAGTACGAATCGGTCGCCGCAACTTCGCCTTCGCGCGTGAGGTGTTCGCGGCCGACAAGCTGGCGGCTCGCTTCGACGCGACCTACCGCCGCCTCGCCCCCGACGGCCGGTCCCCCGGCTCACACCACCATCGCGAGCACCCCGGATGAAACTCCGCTCGTTCGACCTCGCTGTCGATCAAACCGGCAGGATCATCGAGGACGCCTGCGTCCTGTTCGGGGCCTGGACGATCTGTGCCCAGATCGTCGTGTTCGCCGGGGGCACCCTGTACCACCTGGTCGGCGCGTATCTGATGGTGCTGCCGCCGCTGCTGGCCATGTGGCGGCGGGTACGCGGCACGGAGCCCGCCCGGGTGGCCGCGGTGACACGCCGGGCGAAGCCACACGTGTCCTGGGCTCTGATGCTCCCCGAGGCCGGCGCGCTGGCGCTCGCCGCGTCCGCCGCCGCGGCATTCGTTTCGGGCCGTCCGATCCTCGGCTGGTGGCTGGTGCTCTGCGCGGCGCTCCTCGGCGCCCTCGGCATGGCGGGAGCGACCCGGGTTCGACTTGCCTTCGTCGGCCCCGCCCGCAGGTGCGAGCTGATGCTCTGCGGCCTCGCCCTGATCGTCGGCCTTGCCGGGATGCTCGCCGACCGGGTCAACTTCGACGATTCGCTCTACGTGCACGTCTCTGTGGCGTCGATCGATCGACCGGATGTGCCTCTGCTGACCGAGGACACCATGCACGGCCTGACCGGAGTGGCCGTACGGCTGCCGGCTCACAAGGTGCGGGCTTTCGAGCTCCTCCACGGCGCGGCGGCGCTCGTATCCGGAGTCGAGCCCATCACCATCTTCCACCTGCTGACGCCCTTCCTCGGGGCGGTGCTGATCCCGTTCGCGTGGGCGCGGCTGTTTCGGCTTGTCGCGCCGCGATACTGGTTTGCGGCGACCCTGGCGATTGTGGCGATCTACCTCGGCGTCGGCGAGGCCAATCGCTGGTACAGCAACTTCGGCATCGTTCGGATCTGGCAGGGGAAGTCGATCTTTCTCGCCGCTTTCCTGCCGGCCGTATACGCCTTCGCCATCGAGTTCGCCGCGAAGCCCTCGCGACGACGCTGGTGGCTGCTATTTGCGGCACAGTCCGGTTGCATCGGCCTTACCTCGTCGGCCCTCTGGGCGGCGCCGCTGGCAGCCGGACTCGGCCTGATCACCGGATTGGGGCGTCTGCGCGACGGCGGGCGCACCCTGGTCGCCGGCGTTGCCGCGAGCAGCTTCGTCATCGCGACGGCCCTCGTCGTCCGCAGTGACATCGCGACAATGGCGCGCGGTCTTCGCGTCGCCAGGGTGCCGGATCCGGGCCGCATCTTGTCCGAGGCCATGACACTGGTCCTCGGCAACGGCAGGATGCTCGTGGTCTCGATCGTCGTGCTCGGATGTGGCTGGGTATTTTCGCCGCGGGGCAGCATGGCGCGAAGGTTCGCAGTGGTCATGTCGGCGGTCCCGTTGTTGATCATGCTGAACCCGTACGCAGTCGGAATCGTTCGCGGCAATACGACCGGCCCCGACTATTGGCGGATCTTCTGGGCGATCCCGCTGCCGGCGCTGATCGCCCTTGTTCTCGTCGCGCCCCTCAGAGGACGAAGGCCGCCGGCGTTCGGGTGGGCTGCGACGGTGGCTCTCACCGCGGCCCTCGTTATCTTCGGTACCTCGTACACGGCCGTCGGCCCTCGCAACCAGATCCGGTGGCGGCCCCCCGGCCTGAAGGTCGATCGCGCGGCGTACGAGCTGGCGAGGCGGATCAATGAGTTCGTCCCCGAGGCCGCCCCGGTCATCGTCCCGACGGATGTCGGCCGCTGGATTCCGACGTTCCGGCGGCATGCCTACTCGGTGTGGGTGCGCGACGACTACCTGTCGATACCGCTCACACAGCAGGACGAGCGCCGATTGCTGGCGACGTTTGCGGATGGTGCCGATCGCTCGCCCGCGGCACTACGGCGATTCGAGGAGGCCTTGATCAGGTATACGATCCGCGCGGTGTGCTTGCGAATCGATGGCGCGATGGGGCCCATCCAAGGCGTGCTCACCGACGCCGGGTTCGTCCGTTCGTTCGCCGACGAAGAGGTCGAGATCTGGGTCTATCGCCCGGTGTCCGGCAGCTCGGGACCCTTTCCGTAGCCCAGGGCGAACGAGCGCTCGTCTTGTTTTCGTTCCCAGCCGGCCACAAACACGACCAAGACGCAACGCACGACCAGGGTGATGTCCCAGCAGGCGCTTTGGTTCCGGATGTACGCGAGGTCCCAAGCAAGCCGGTTCGCCGGTCTTGACGTGCTGCCCCAAAGAGCCGCCGGTCCGGCCAGGCCGGGACGAACCTGCAGCCGGTCGGCGAAGCGCCGATTCCATCGGACGTGGTGTTCGTGAGAGCGTACGTTGTACGGCCGCGGCCCGACCAGGCTCATGTCCCCCTTCAGCACCGACCAAAGCTGGGGAAGCTCGTCCAGCCCGGTCCCGCGCAGGAAGCGTCCGACGCGGGTGACTCTCGGGTCGTTCGGGCGGGTCATCGGCGGCCCGCCGTGCTCGGCGCCCTGCCGCATGGTGCGGAACTTGTACATGTCGAACGTTCGGCCGCCGAGGCCGACGCGCCGGGACTTGAAGAAAATGGGACGGCCCGTATCGAAGTACACCAGTAGGGCGAGGAAGAGAAACAGCGGTACCCAGAGCGGACATCCGATGATCAGCGCGAGGCTGACGACCACCAGGTCGAATGGCCTCTTGTACCGACGACCCCGGTCAGCGTTCGGGAGCGTGAGCCGATCTCCGGACTTTGGCTTCACCATACTTGTTGCGGATCTTCGCCAGCAGGAAGCGGGGTGCCGGGACGTGTCGGATCGCGGTTGAGGTCAGTCGCAGACCCCATCTTGCCACATCCGTGACGGATCGCAGATGGGCTCGAACGACGAGGGCGACGGGTTGCGGGGTGCCGTGCCGCACCAGGCCGTACGCGTGCTCCGCGAGCGCGCGGTGGTTCTTCCTCTCGTACAGGAGGACTTCGTGCGCGGCCAACTCGTCGCGCCACGCGTCGACACCGTCGGTCGATACCCGCCCCGTCAGCTTCGTGTGGAGGTAGCGGCGTGACGCAGGGATCTTGTCGCGGAAGAAGTCGCCGACCTCGCGATCAGGCCTGCGCCGGGTCGTCGGAACGCCGAGGAAATCGAGAATCGCGTCGAGGGCCGTCGCGGGTTCCTGCACCAGATCCTCGTAGCGAACGGTATGTACCGGGCAGCCGCTCCCGGCGGCGATCTCGAGCTTGCGGCGCCAGTTCCACCCGGCGTGCAACAGGTTGTCGTCCATCGCGCGACCCGAAGGCGAGCGAGTGCGGCGCTTCGAGGCGAACACGGCCCTGCCGTCGCGCACGATCTGAAGGAACGAGCAGCCGGGGAACGCCTTCGAGAGCTGCGCCATGTGGAAATGCAGGCGCGGTCCTTTGACGATCTGATGGGTGATCTCCCTCGAGGGTGGGCTTGCATCCTCGAGCAGCCGGTGCAGCCGCTCGCGCCCCGCCCCCCGCTCCAGGAAGTCGGCGACCCGGTCGATTTCCGGGGTGACGTCGATCGTAGGGTAACGATCGAGCAGAGCGGAGAGCAGCGTCGAGCCGGAACGGTTGTCGTAGAGCATGAAGACGACGTGGCGAGCCGCGGGCGGGACAGCCCGATCGCTCACGTGGCTTGCGCCTGGCGGATCGTGTCACGGGCCCACGTGCGGACATGGAGCAGGTCGCGCCCGCGCGGAAGCGGCCACATGCCGAATCGCGACCGGGCATACATCAGCATGATGCCGTTCCACAGGACGAGCCCGGCGCAATCGGCGATTGCCGCGCCGGTGAGGCCGAACGTCGGGATCAGGAGCCCGTACAGGGTTGCGGTGGTGGCGACGACGCCGACCGTGAAGTTCCGGAATGCGACCTCGTGGCCGGTCATCAACAACAGATAGCCGACAGGTCCGGCCAGCGCGTTCGCCGCTTGACCGAGGGTCAGCCAGCGCAGGGGTACCGCGGCGGCGGTGAACTCGGGACCGAAGATCGACAGGACGCGGTACGGGGCGAGGAGCAGCACGAGTGCGACGGGAATCGCCATGCTCGCGACGATGACGCCCGCGATGCGGGCCGTTTCCTCGATTCCACGGGTATCACCCTTGCGGTGGCACTCGGCGAAGCGGGGCGCGGCGATCGCGTTGGCGCCGAACAAGGGCAGACTGACCAGGGCGGCTACGCGCAAAGCGATGTGGAATACGCCGACATCCTGCATCGGCATCATCGCCCCGACCAGCAGAAGGCCGATCGCCGAGCGGAAGAAAAGGACGATATTGGCGACGGTCATCGAGCCACCGATGCGCAGCAGCTCTCTCGCGCCCGCTTGCTGCCGCTCGCTGCCTGCTGCCTCTCTGGCCAGGGCCCGCACGGTGAGCATGGCGTGGGCCGAGCCGGCACTTGCCAGGACGAAGTAACCGGTGGCAAATGCCCACAGGAATGCCGTCTCCATCTCGAAAAACAGCAAAGCTACCGGCAGCAAGGCGAACGCGGCAGCGTAGCGGCCGACGTTCTCGTAGAACACGTGAGCCGTGACGTTGCCGTAGCCCCGCAAGATCTGGGATCCCACGGTGAGAAGTGCGGCCGGCAGGACCGCTGCGCCGACGAGCCGAATCGGGCCGGCGAGCTCCGGCTTGCCGAAGGCCCACGCGGCGATCAGCTCGGCAAAGGTGACGATGGCCGTCATGGTCGCCGCGGCCGCGACGAGGACGATTCCGTAGGCGTTGCGGACCGTGTGCCGCACATCGGGGCTGTCCGTGGTCACCCCGGTGTTCGCGGTGAACCGAAGCAGCGCAGTGTCCACCCCGAGTCGGCCGACGACCACCCCGAACGTCGCGACGGCCCACGAAAGGGTGAAGACGCCCCAGGCTTCGGCGCCGGCCGTTCGGGCGACGACCAGGGCGAACAGATAGCCGAGCCCCATGCCGGACACGCGCATCAGCAGAGCCGAAGCCGTTCCTTGAACGATCGCCAGCGGAGATTCGCGGCCGGAGGCTGTCGTCGTAACCAGACCCATCACACTTTCACCACGGCCTGCCCGGGTTTCGTTGCCGGGATTCGACGCCCGTCGGGTGCCGAGACGGCGGCGGGAGGCGGAGAACAGGGCAGGGCGCATTATACCGTCGGGTCCGTCCCGCGGGAGCGTCTCGGCAGCGCGAAACACGGGTCTTTGAGGGCGCCCTGGAAGTGTTACCCTCGGGCGTCATGGGCGTTCCTGTCGCCGTCGTAGGCTGTGGTTACTGGGGCCGCAATCTCGTTCGCGTGTTCCATGAGATCGGTGCGCTCGCTGCCGTCAGCGATTCCGATGCGGAGCTGGCCTCGGAGTTCGCCGACCGGTACTCGGTGCCGGCGCGCGACTTCGACCAGCTCCTCGACGATCCGGACGTTGCGGCGGTCGCCATCGCCGCGCCCGCCGCGGTCCACGCGACCCTCGCCGGCAGGGCGCTACGAGCGGGGAAGCACGTTTTCGTCGAGAAACCGATCGCCCTGCGCACGACCGACGCGGAGGAGTTGGTCGCTCTTGCCGCCGAGGGCGGGCGCGTGCTCATGGTCGGCCACCTGCTCCAGTACCATCCGGCCTACCTGGCGCTGCGCGAGCTCATCGGTGACGGTCGGCTGGGACGTCTCCAGTACGTCTACTCGAACCGCCTCAACCTGGGCAAGATCCGCCGTGAAGAGAACGTTTTCTGGAGCTTCGCGCCGCACGATATCTCGATGATCCTGGCGCTCACCGGTGAGATGCCCAGCGCCGTGACGGCCACCGGCGCCAGTTACCTGCACAGCGTCATCGCCGACGTCACGAACACATACATGTCGTTTCCGAGCGGCGTCAACGCCCACATCTTCGTTTCCTGGTTGCACCCGTACAAGGATCAGAGGTTGGTGGTCGTGGGCAGCGAGGGTATGGCCGTGTTCGACGACACGCGCGATTGGAGCGAGAAGCTGCGGCTGTACGCTCACCGGATCGGCTGGCGGGACGGCGCTCCGGAACCCGAGCGGGCCGATGTCGAGCTTCTCGAGCTCGACGAGGCGGAGCCCCTCAAGCTCGAGTGCGAGCATTTCGTCGAGTGCGTTGCCGAGGGCAAGACGCCACGCACCGACGGGCACGAGGGCCTGCGGGTCCTGCGTGTGCTCGAAGCCGCGGAGGGAGCCCTGCAGCAGGAGCGCGGCGCGGGGCCGGCGCCGTGGGCTCCGGGCGGCCCCGCGGAGGCGGACACCACCACGGGGCCCGCCGGGAATACAGCCACCGGGGACTTCCCCGACGCTTTCGTGCACGAGTCGTCGTACGTCGATGCCGGCTGCTCGATCGGCGCGGGCACCAAGATCTGGCACTTCAGTCATGTGCTCGGCGGTTCCCGAATCGGCGCCGACTGCGTCGTCGGCCAGAACGTCATGATCGGTCCGAACGTGACGGTTGGCGACCGTTGCAAGATTCAAAACAACGTCAGCCTTTACCAGGGGGTCGTCCTCGAGGACGGCGTGTTCTGTGGCCCCTCAGCGGTGTTCACCAACGTCATGAATCCGCGCGCGGAGGTCGAGCGCAAGGACGAGTTTCGCGAGACCCGGGTGGGGCGAGGCGCCACCATCGGCGCCAACGCGACCATCGTGTGCGGAAATCGCCTGGGCGAGTACAGTTTCGTTGCGGCAGGCGCCGTGGTGACGCGCGACGTTCCGGCGCACGCGCTTGTCGCCGGCGTGCCGGCCCGGAGGATCGGCTGGATGAGTCCGGCGGGGGAACGACTGGGGGACGACATGATCTGCCCGCGGACCGGCCGGCGCTTTCGGGAGCGCGACGATGGGTCTCTCGAGGAGATCCCGGTGACCGAGTCGGCCGAAGTTCCGGAGTCGTCTCGTGGCTGACGCCGCGTGTTTCGCGGTACGGACCGCGCGATGAGCGATACGCACCCGACGGCCGGTGCTCGGATCGAGGTGAACTTCATCGACCTGGCAGCGCAAAGGTCCCGGCTCGGCGACCGTCTCGGCACGGCGGTCGCGCGTGTCATGGAGCATGGACGCTTCATCCACGGTCCCGAGGTCGGTGAGCTCGAAGAGCAACTCTGCCGCTTCGCCGGAGTCCGCCACACGATCGGCTGCGGCAACGGGACGGACGCGCTGGTGCTGGCGCTGATGGCTCTCGAGATCGGCGAGGGCGACGCCGTGCTCGTGCCCAGCTTCACCTTCTGCGCCTCGGCCGAAAGCGTGGTCCTGGCCGGCGCGACCCCGGTGTTCGTCGATGTGCTGGAGGATACGTTCAACGTCGATCCGAGCGGCCTGGATGCGGGACTCGAGGCGGCCCGCGCCGCCGGCCTTCGCCCGCGGGCGCTGATGAGCGTCGACCTGTTCGGGCAGGCGGCGGACTACGCGGCGCTCGCCGGGATCTGCGAGGAGAATGACCTGCTGCTCCTCGACGATGCGGCGCAGAGCTTCGGGGGGTCGTACCGCGGCGATCGGGTGGGCACCCTCGCACCGGTGACGACCACCAGTTTCTTCCCTTCGAAGCCGTTTGCCTGCTATGGCGACGGCGGCGCCATTTTCACCCACGACGACGATGTCGCGTCGCGGCTGCGCTCGCTCCGGGTGCACGGGCAGGGGACCAACAAGTACGACAATGTCCGCATCGGGATGAACAGTCGCCTGGACACGTTGCAGGCGGCCATTCTGATCGAGAAGCTGCGCATCCTCGAGGACGAGATCGCCGCTCGGCAGTCGATCGCGGCTCGCTACACGGACGGCCTTCGCGATGTGGTCGCCACACCGGTCGTGATCGAGGACACCGTGTCTGCCTGGGCCCTCTACACAATCCGGATATCTGACGGCCGCCGGGATGCGGTCCAGGCTGCTCTGGGAGCGGCGGGCGTCCCGAGCGTCGCCTACTACCCGCGTCCACTGCACCAGCAGCCCGCCTACACGGGATATCCCGCTGCCGGTGAGCTGCCGGTGGCCACCGGCTTGTGTGCCGAGGTGCTGAGCATCCCCATGCATCCGTACGTCGAGCCGGACGTTCAGGACGCCATCATCGAGGTCCTCCGGGCCCAGTTCTGAAGGCGGCGACGCCTTCTCGCCCCTTTGTTCAGCCGGTGGCCCTGCCGCGGCTACCTCCGCGCCCTGGGGCAGGCCGGCCGGTTTCCGGCCTGGTGCTCGACGCCGCGAGGAGAAAGGAAGCCCTCATTCGGGGCGAGAGTCAGCAATACTCATTAAAAGTTAAACAAGAATAATAAAGCATACGTGTTCATCCGTGTGATTAGAGCTTTACTCTTCTACTCCCGAATCACTATCCTTTCCCCACCAGCCCAAGTAGGCCGAAGCGGGGCGTTAGGACCGCGCAGCGGTGGGGACCGCGAAGGAACCTCAGTCGCCGTGCGCCCGCGGCCGGAGTGCCTGGAGCGCGTCCGGCCGGCGTCCGTTCCGCATAGCCGTATGGCGAGTGAAAAGTAGTGGCCGATCAACAAACAGGGAGGCCGTTGAGCGCTTCGGGCGCTTCCGGCGCCGCGGCTTCGTCCGGGGGCGCCGCGGGTACCGTCGCGCCCGACGCCGGCGCCGGTCCGGGCGGTGTCGCGCCGGCGCAACCGGCCCAGGGTTCGGGATCGAACGGACAGTCGGGAAAGCCGCAGACCGGCGCCGTGCCCGGAAGTGACGCTGATCGTCCGCATCGACGACTCACGACCAGGCTCGGGCAGCTCCTGGTCGACAACGGTCTGATCTCCGAAGAAAGCCTCGGCGCCGCGCTCGTCGAGCAGGCGGCAAGCGGCGAGCGCCTCGGGCACTTCCTGGTCGAGAAGAACCTCGTGCAGGAGTCCGACCTCGTCCGGCTCCTTTCCGACCAGTACGGAGTGCCCGCTGCCGACATCGATGACCTCGAGGTCCTCGCCAGCCTGCTCGAGCTGGTTCCTGCGGAAATGGCCCGCCGGTATTTGGTCGTCCCCGTGCAGCTGAACGACAGGGTCCTCGAGGTCGCCATGGTCGACCCCACGGACGTCGTCGCCATGGACGACCTGAAGTTCGCCACCGGTCTGCGGATCCAGCCGATGGTGGCGTCCGAGAGGGCGGTCAAGGAGGCGATCGAGCGCCTCTACGGCGCCCAGGACGACTCCGCCATCAGCCAGATGATGAGCGACCTGAACGCGGAGCTGCAGTCGCCCGGCGAGCTCGAGATCGTTGACACCGAGGAGAACATCGACCTCGAGGCTTTGGGCAAGGCGTCCGGCGAGGCACCGGTCATCAAGTTGGTGAACCTGATTCTCACCGACGCCCTGCGACGGGGCGCGTCGGACATTCACATCGAGCCGTACGAGAAGCGGCTCCGGGTCCGGTACCGCATCGACGGCGTGTTGTACGAGATCATGGACCCGCCGAAGACGATGCAGAACGCGCTGGCCTCGCGCATCAAGATCATGAGCCAGCTCGACATCTCGGAGCGGCGCCGGCCGCAGGACGGACGCATCAAGTTGCGGGTGCAGCTGGAGGGTCGTTTGCGCGAGCTCGACCTTCGCGTCTCGTCATTGCCGACGATCTGGGGCGAGAAGATCGTCATGCGCTTGCTCGACCCGGAAGGGCTGATGCTCGACATGACCAAGCTCGGCTTCGAGCCGTGGTCGTTGCAGCGCTTCCAGGAGAACATCAACAAGCCGTTCGGCATCGTCCTCGTCACCGGTCCGACGGGCTCCGGTAAGACGAACACGCTGTACTCCGCCATGGGCAACATCAACCGGCCTGAAACGAACATCATGACCGCCGAGGATCCGGTCGAGTTCAACCTCGCCGGCATCAACCAGGTGCAGGTGCGCGAAGAAATCGGCCTGACGTTCGCGGCGGCGCTGCGTTCATTTCTGCGACAGGACCCGGACATCGTCCTCGTCGGTGAGATTCGTGACGGAGAGACCGCCGAGATCGCCACGAAGGCGGCCCTCACCGGTCACCTGGTTCTCTCGACCCTGCACACCAACGACGCCCCGAGCTCGGTCAACCGGCTGGTGGACATGGGGCTCGAACCCTTCCTGATCGCCAGCTCGGTCCAGCTCATCCAGGCGCAGCGATTGGTCCGCCGCGTCTGCACGAAGTGTCGCGAGCCGTCCCCCGCGGGGGCGGAAGCGCTCATCGACATCGGCTTCTCTCCCGAGGATGCAGAAAACATCACCGTGTATCAGCCGGTCGGGTGCGCGGATTGCAATGGCTCCGGCTATCGTGGACGCTGTGGTCTGTTCGAGGTCATGCCCGTGACCGACGCCATCCGCGAGATGATTCTGAACCGGGCTCCGACCTCCGAGCTTCGTGCGCAGGCGCGAGCCGAGGGCATGATCACGCTGCGCGAGAGCGGTCTCGCCAAGATCTGGCAGGGCATCACCACGGTCGATGAGGTGCTACGCGAGACCGTCGCATGACCCGGACCTTCACCACTCCTTTCGTCTTACCCGGATACTGCGGAAGAGCACATGCAATCGAATGACCGTCGTCGTTTTCTGGTAACGGGAGGCGCCGGCTTCATCGGCTCGCACCTCGTCGGCGCCCTCCTTGCCCGCGGCGGTGAGGTGGTCGTCCTCGATGATCTGTCCAGCGGCAACACGGACAACCTCGAGGCCGCCGTGGCGGACGCGGACGGACATCCTGCGGCGGACGCCGGCGTTTCGGCCGGCGACCGGCTCACCGTCGTCGAGGCCTCCATTCTGGACGGTGCCGCTCTGGCGCGGGCCGTCCAAGGCGTCGAGGCGGTGCTCCACCAGGCGGCGATTCCGTCCGTTCCGCGCTCGTTTGCCGATCCGGTTGCCACCATGCGGGCCAACGTCGAGGGGACGACGGCCCTGCTGGAGGAGTGTCGCAAAGCCGGCGTGCGCCGCGTCGCGATGGCTTCTTCGTCCTCGATTTACGGGGACACGCCGACGCTTCCCAAGGAAGAGTCGATGGCGCCCGCGCCCATGTCACCCTACGCGCTGAGCAAGCTCAGCGCGGAGCACATCGGCGACATCTTCACGCGAACGTACGGTCTCGACGTCTGCGCTCTTCGCTACTTCAACATCTTCGGGCCGCGCCAGGATCCCACGTCGGAGTATTCGGCGGTTATTCCCAAGTTCATTACCGCGATCCACGAGGGGAAGGCGCCGGTCATCTTCGGAGACGGCGAGCAGTCGCGCGATTTCACCTTCATCGACAACGTCGTGTCAGCCAACCTCCGCGCCATCGGCGTCGAGGGAGACCCGGAGTCCGTGGGTGGATTCCACGCGCTCAACATCGGCTGCGGCGAGCGCTACACGCTGCTCGAGTTGATGGACGCGCTCAACCGCATCATGGGAACCAGCCTCCAGCCGCACCATGAGGAGGCCCGCGCTGGAGATGTCCGGCATTCGCACGCCAGCATCGACCGGGCCCGGGATGTGCTGGGGTACGAGCCGGACGTCGGCTTCGATGAAGGTTTGCGTCGCACGGTGGCGTTTTTCGCCGGAGTCACGGCGTCGGCTGCCTAGCAGCCCGTGGTGAAAGTGTGATGGGTCTGGTTACGAGGAAAAGAGGCTGGATGCAAGGCGCCGCGACGAGGGCGATGCCGATGCGCATCGTCGAGGAGCGGGAACGCCGCAGACGGCCTCTTTTCCTCGTAACCCTTTGGGCGAAGGGGGGTTGCGCGCGATGACCGCGTTGGGCCTCCTCGACGATGCGCACCGGCATCGCCTGCGTCGGCCCGCCTTGTCCTCTCACGCAACTTCCCTTCGCCAGACCCATCACACTTTCACCACGGGCTGCTAGCAGGCAGTTTCACACGTTCCCGACGGCCTACCAGCCGCCCGAGAATCACCTCTCCGAGCGTGGCACACGCTGTGGAATCGCAGTATGAGCTGTGCACAGCTAGCTGTAAATAACTAAAGCGATCCAAGTTTGGTCTTTACAGGCGTCTTTGCGATTCATTAGTCTTGGATCGCGATCTGGATGAACTGGCTACTCATGCCCGCGGGTGAGCGTCTCGGGCGTGATCTCGGTCCGATCTGAGGCGACGACTCCGGAAGGCGATTCGATGCAGCCCTACACCGACTTCAATGAACATCAGCAACGGGAGATCCGCGAGGAGATTCCCGACATCGCCGATCTCCTCAAGGAGATGATTGCGAAGGAGGCGAGCGACCTCCATATCACGACGGAATCGCCGCCGATGATTCGCGTTTCCGGCCGTCTCGAGAGCCTGCCGTATCGAGACCTCGATCCGGCGACGACCAAGTCGCTCATGTACTCGGTCATGACCGAGGAGCAGAAGCGCCTCTTCGAGGAGAATCTGGAGCTCGACTTCTCCTTCGGGCTTTCCGGGATGGCTCGATTTCGCGCCAACGTCTTCGAGCAGCGTGGTGGTGTCGGCGGCGCCCTGCGCGTGGTTCCCTGGCAGATCCCCGGCTTCGAGGAGCTGGGGCTGCCGAAGGTCGTCGTCGACCTTTGTCAGCGGCCCCGCGGGCTCATCCTGGTCACCGGACCGACCGGGTCCGGTAAGTCCACGACGCTGGCGGCGATGATCAACTACATCAACGAGAACCGCCACGAGCACATCATCACGATCGAGGACCCGATCGAGTTTCTCCACCCGCACAAGAACTGCATCGTCAACCAGCGCGAGCTGCACGCCAACACGCTGTCGTTTCCGGCCGCCATGCGCGCCGCCTTGCGCGAGGATCCGGACATCGTCCTCATCGGTGAGATGCGTGACCGGGAGTCCACCGAGCTGGCCCTGTCGCTGGCGGAGACCGGCCACTTGACCTTCGCCACGTTGCACACGAACAACGCGGTGTCGTCGATCAACCGCATCATCGATATCTTCCCGGCCGACCAGCAGCAGCAGATCCGCACGCAGCTCTCGTTCGTTCTCGAGGCCGTCATGTCGCAGTCGTTGCTGAAGGCGGCGCGGGGCGGCGGCCGCGTCCTGGCGGCCGAGGTGATGATCCCGAACTCGGCGATTCGCAACCTGATGCGGGAGGACAAGGTCCACCAGATACCTTCATTGATGCAGTCGGGGCAGGCAGAGCACGGCATGCAGACGTTCAACCAGGGGCTCGCCCGGTTGGTGTTGCGCGGGAAGATCACCAAGGAGACGGCGGTCGACGCGAGCAGCGACCACAAGGAGCTCATTCCCATGATCGAGCGCGGCGAGGCCCGCGGCGAAGGGCGGCCGCAGCCCCGCTCGCGCCAGGTTGCCCGGCGGGCGAGACGATGACACGAGCAATGTCTTACGGGGACACGGACACGATGCGCGAGCGCGAGCGAGGCGCGGGGAGCGAGAGTAATGGCTAGGTTTCAATGGGAGGGAGTGAACCGCGCCGGTCAGTCAGCCACCGGCGTGATGGTCGCCGACGACGCCGATGCCGTCGGTGCCGCTCTTCGACGCCAGCGCATTCGCGCCACCAAGATCGCGCCGGCGAAGCAGGGCTTCGAGATTCAGCTCTTCAAGCGCAGGATCGACCAGCAGGCGGTGTCGATCTTCACCCGTCAGTTCTCCGTCATGATCGACGCCGGCTTGCCGCTGGTGCAGTGTCTGGAGATTCTGTCGAAGCAGGCCGATGATGCGAACTTCGGCACGATCCTCGAGAGCGTCCGTCGCGACGTCGAGGGCGGTTCGACGCTCGCCGACGCCATGCGGCAGCACGAGACGGCGTTCACGGAGCTCTACTGCAACATGGTCGCCGCGGGCGAGGCCGGCGGTATTCTGGACGTCATTCTGCGCCGCCTGGCCGACTACCTGGAGAAGGCCGTCAAGTTGAAGGCCGCGGTGCGGTCCGCCTCGATCTATCCGTCGATCATCATTTCGGTGGCCGTGATCGTCGTGTTCATCATTCTCTGGAAGGTCATCCCGACGTTCGCCAGCCTGTTCTCCGGCCTCGGTGCCCAGCTGCCGTTGCCGACGCGCATCGTCGTCGCCGCATCCAACTTCGTCGCCGCCTACTCGCCGTTCGTGTTCGGCGGCATCATCGTGTCGTTCATCGCCGTACGCCAGTACTACAAGACCGACACCGGCGAGCGCGTTCTCGACGGCCTGGTCCTGAAGATGCCGGTCATCGGCATGATCATGCGCAAGATCGCCGTCGCCCGCTTCTGTCGTACGCTCGGTACGCTGGTCGCTTCGGGTGTGCCCATCCTGGATGGGCTGGAGATCACCGCGAACACGGCCGGGAACCGCGTCGTCAAGGATGCGGTGATGGAGACCCGCGCCAGCATCGAGGCGGGTAAGTCGATCGCCAAGCCGCTCGAGGCGACACACGTGTTCCCGCCGATGGTGACGCAGATGATTGCGGTCGGCGAGGAGACCGGCGCGCTCGACACGATGCTGAGCAAGATCGCAGACTTCTACGAGGACGAAGTCGACACCGCGGTCGAGAACTTGATGAGCTTGCTCGAGCCGGTGATGATCGTCTTCCTGGGCGTCGTTATCGGCGGCATTGTCGTGTCGATGTACCTGCCGATGTTCGACCTGATCAACCAGATCTAGTAACGGGGTCGAAGGGACACCATGGGGACCTGGTTACGACGACGAGGGGCCGGTACGGAGTCGCCGTGAGCGCGGCGACTCCTCCGGTTCGCTGACCTTGCCCCGGGGACCGGGCACGCGGGCGGTCGGCCGTACCCGACACGGCACCTCCACGCTCGACGGCGTCCGCGCGCCGACCATCGAGGAGCGTGACGGTCAGCTCCGCTGGTTGTTGTTGCTGCGGGTAGCCATCGCCACCGCGGTACTCGTGGTGGTGATGTACCTGCAGTTCCTCGAGTCGAGCTTCTCGCTGCGTCCGTTGTTCATCGTCGTCGGAGCAGTCTACGGAGCCTCGATTCTCTGGGCCCTGCTGCACCATCGTTTTCTCGCATGGGATCCGTTCGCCGGGTTGCAGCTCACCGTCGACGTGCTGCTCGCGACCCTGCTCGTCCTGTTCATGGGAGGGATCCAGTCGGCGTTCGTCGGTTTGTACCTGATGATCGTCGTTGCTGCCGGCCTCATGCTGACGCGACGCGGGGCCAGCTACATCGCCGGGTTGACGGTCCTGTGCTACGGCTTCGTCGGTATGGTGGCGTACGCCCCGACGGCGGTGCTCGAGTGGCTACCGCGCAGCTTCGAAGGGCCCCTGCGGAGCGATCTGGCGGGCGATCCGATACAGGCCGCGGAGCTGTACCTGCGGTTGTTCGCCTTGATGCTGGTTGTCTCGGCGATGACCTGGTTGTCGTTCAACATGTCGTCGCGGCTGCGTCGCGCGGGGTCGATGCTGCGAACGCGTCAGGCGCAGCTGCGCGCCCTGCGCCGGCTGCATGAGCGCATCGTGCAGGGGATGAGCGGAGGGCTGGTGGCCACCGACGATGCCGGCGTGATCGTTACCGCCAACCGGGCCGCGTCGGAGATCACCGGGCGCAGCATCGAGTCGCTCATCGGTACCGAGGTCTGGCGCCTCTTCGGCGACGACCGCTCCGAGCTGCAGCGCCTCGGTCAGCGCCTCGACGACAACCGCGTGTATCGCAGCGATCGTTCGATCCAGGCCGCGGACGGAACCTGGAAGACCATCGGTATGACCGTGGGGCGCTTGCAGGCCGGCCGCGAAGAGGTCGAGACGCCGCGCACCGTGCTCGTGTTCATGTTCCGCGACCTGACCGAGATCAAGCGCATGCAGCGCGAGCTGCGGATTCGCGAGCGCATGTCGGTGCTGGGCCAGATGGCCGGATCGATCGCGCACGAGATCCGCAACCCTCTGGCGTCGATTTCGGGCTCGCTGCAACTTCTCGGCAAGAGCAACCTGCGCTCCGACGACCCCAACGCCGAAGACCTGATCCAGATCGTCGTGCGCGAGTCCGAGCGCCTCTCCCGCACCATCGACGACTTCCTCGAGTACGCCAAGCCGGGGCGCTTCGAACCGGAAGACACGAATCTGCTCGAGCTGATCAACGAGACGTTCGCGTTGCTCCGGAACAGCCCCGAGCTACACGCCGATCACCGTATCTCGGTGGTGGCGGAACCCGGTTCCTACCTCGCGGTGGTCGATCCGGCCCAGTTCAAGCAAGTATTCTGGAACCTTGCCCGCAACGCGATCCAGGCCATGCCCGACGGGGGATCGCTCGTCGTCACGCTCGATCAGTCGGCTCGCGGCATCGACGTGACGTTCGAGGATACCGGAGAAGGCATGACGACCGAGGAGATCGAGACCTTCTTTCAGCCCAGCGTTTCGGCCCAGCCCCGCGGCACCGGCCTGGGTTTGGCGGTGATCTACCGGATACTTGATCGCCATGGGGTGCGCATCGAAGTAGATTCGGAGCTCGGCAAGGGGACCCGCTGCGTACTGACGTTCGGCGAGCGGACGCTGTCGGAATCCGAGGGGCAGATGGTGCTGACTCGGGCGGAGACCGCCCGCGGGCCGGCGCAGCAAGGCGAGCAGTAGGCCGGCGCGTGGTGGTCCGCCCTCGGGCGGAACCGTCGCGGCGGCTGTGCAACAACGAGGGTGAGTGATGAGTCGAGTTCTGGTAGTCGATGACGAGCAGAGCATGCGCCAGATGGTGGCCATTGCCCTGCGCGGGGCCGGTCACGACGTCGTGATGGCGGAGGATGGAGAGGTCGCCGCGCGCGAGATCGAGGCGAACGCGGTAGACGTCATCGTTTCGGACATCAAGATGCCCGGCTTCGACGGCATACGCCTGCTGCGCTTCGCCCGCGAGCACTGTCCGGATACCGAGGTCATCCTGATGACGGCGTACACGTCCACCGAGTCGGCGATCGAGGCGCTGCGGCTGGGCGCCTACGACTACATCAGCAAGCCTTTCGAGATCGACGAGCTTCTGGTCACGGTGCAGCATGCCTTGGAGCGAAAAGCGCTGCGAGGCGAGAACCTCTACTTGCGCCGGGAGCTGTCGGACCGCCACAAGGTCGACGAGCTCGTTGGCCGCTCCCCGGCGATGAAGAGGGTCTTCGATCTCATCGAGCGGCTGGCCGATTCGGACATCACCGTGCTGATCACCGGAGAGAGCGGGACGGGCAAGGAGCTCGTCGCCAAGGCGATCCACAATCAGGGCCCGCGGGCCGAGGGGCCGTTCGTGACGATCAACTGCGCCGCCGTCCCCGCCCAGCTCCTGGAGAGCGAGCTGTTCGGGCACGTGCGCGGATCCTTTACCGGTGCAGACAGAGACAAGCAGGGCCTGCTGGTGGCGGCCGAAGGCGGGACCTTGATGCTCGACGAGATCGGCGAGATGCCGCTGGAAATGCAGCCGAAGCTTCTGCGTGTCCTGGAGGACCGCAAGGTCCGGCCGGTCGGAGCGACACAGGAGATCCCCATCAACGTGCGGGTGCTGGCGGCTACCAATCGAGACTTGCAAGTCGAGGCGGACCAGGGGCGTTTCCGCGAGGACCTCTACTATCGGCTCAACGTGATCCAGATCGATGTGCCCCCGCTTCGGGAGCGCGCCGAGGATGTGCCGCTTCTAGCCGAGCACTTTCTGGCGTTGATGACGGAGCCCGAGAGCGACGCCGTGATCGGCGGGTTCTCGCGCGAGGCCAAACTGCTCCTGGAGGGCTACTCGTGGCCCGGGAACGTGCGCGAGCTCGAGAACGCCGTACGCCGTGCGGTAACGCTGGAGCGCGGCACCTCGATCCAGCCCGAGAGCCTGCCGGACGCGGTCCGCTCCGCCGAACCGCAAGCCGCCGCGGCGTCCGGCCGGCTCGCCGACGGCGCCGAGCTCGCCCCCGGGTTGCCCGCGGGCGCCCCCGGGCCCGCTTCGCCGGATACCTCCGGGAGCGACCTCCTCGAGATTCCGCCTGACGGCCTGGACCTGGAGGATCACCTCGAGCAGATCCGTCGGGCCTTCATGCGCGGGGCGCTCGAGGAAGCCGGTGGCGTGCAGAAGAAGGCCGCCGCCAAGCTCGGCATGTCGTTCCGCTCGTTCCGCTACTACCTCGACAAGCTGGATTTGCGTCCCGACGCGGGCAACGGCCCGACCGGAGACGCTCCTGCCGATACCGAGGAAGCGGACCCCGCCGCCGGGCCTGGACCCGCCTGACGGGGCTATCCGTACGGGGACGACAGCGCCGCGCGCCACCAGACGCCGAGCGCTCCTTTCTTGCCGCGGGGTGACAATAACTGTCAGCCCCGAAGTGACAAATCTCGTCCGTCCCGACCCGATGTGACGCTTTTCGACCGCGCGGAATAGGTATTTCTCTCACTTGGAGTGTTTTTCTATAATCTTTAATGTTCATGGATTGCTTATCGTGTCCCATGTGGGTATTGGCACGGTGATTGCTAATTACGTGGGCAGACAATTTGGTTGCGAACCTGAGCCACGGGTCGCCACAGCGATTGAAACCCGCGGCTTACCAAAGACCGGGGCAGTACCCGGTTAACTCAACGGGGCAAGACCCCGGGAGGCAGACAGCATGATCACCAAGATCAATAGCAAGCTTCGCCGGGATGAGGGTTTCTCCCTCATCGAGCTGCTTATCGTCGTGGCGATTATCGGTATCATCGCCGCCATCGCCGTGCCGCAGCTGATGAACGCCATGGATCGTGGCCGCCAGCGCCGCAGCATGGCCGACATGCGCAACATCGCCACCGCCACCGGCACGGTCCGTGTCGACACCGGCGCCTACGCCGCCACGTTGGCCGCTCTGGCTCCGACCTACATGCAGGTCGCGCCGAACCTGGACGGGTGGGGCACCGCTTTCACGTACACGACGGGTGCTGACACCTACACGATCACCAGCTTTGGTTCCGATGGCGCCGCTGGTCCCGCGGCTCCGGCTACGTGGGTCAACGAGCCGTACGATCCGGACATCTCGCTGACCGACGGTCAGTTCACGCAGGCCCCGACTGGCCAGTAATCACTAACCGCTAGCCAGTTCCCTTGGGGGCGAAGCCCGGCTCACCCGGCTTCGCCCCCATGCCTTTTTCTCCACCGAAGCCGCCCGGGCCCGCGATCATCGCGAGCTTTTTCTACGTTTGGCGGCCGAGGACCCCACGGCGCGCGGCGCTTTTACTATCATCAGGCCCATGTCGATCCTGAAATTCGAGGACGTCGAGAAGTCGCTCCCGTTCGGTTTCTGGCTGCGCAAGAAGAAGGTCCTCGAGGGCGTCTCCCTGGAGGTCGAGCAGGGCGAGATCTACGGCTTCCTCGGCCCGAACGGCGCCGGCAAGACGACCTCGATCAAATGCCTTCTCGGCCTGCTGCAGCCCGACGCCGGCTCCGTCGAGCTGTTCGGTGAACCCGGCCCGACGCTGGCCGCCCGGCGGCGGCTCGGCTACCTGCCGGAGCGGCCGTACTTCTATCCTCACCTCAAGGGGCGGGAGCTGCTGGAGTACTTCGGCCGCTTGTTCGGCCAGCGCGGCAGTGCGTTGCATGACAAATGCGCCGAGCTGCTCGAGCTCGTCGGCTTGCCCGACGACGGTGAGAAGCTTCTCGGGCAGTACTCGAAAGGGATGCTGCAACGACTGGGGGTGGCGCAGGCGCTGATCAACGATCCCGCCCTGGTGATCCTGGACGAGCCCATGAGCGGCCTCGACCCGATCGGTCGCCGCGAGGTCAAGGACCTCATCATGTCGGTGAAGCAGCGCGGCGCGACCGTGTTCTTTTCCAGTCACATCCTCTCGGACGCCGAAGCGCTGTGCGATCGCGTCTGCCTTCTCGTCGACGGCAAGCTCCGACTGCAGGCAGCCGTCGACGAGTTGCTCGATCAGAGGATCGAGTATTGGCAGGCCGCGTGCGAGGGGCTTCCGCCGGATGCCCTTCCGTCGTACGAGGTGCAGACGACGCAGGGAGACCTGGCCTTCTATCGGCTCGGAAGCGAGGACGAGGTCGACGTGTGGGTCGACGCGGTTCGCGAGGCCGGTGGGCGGGTGTATCGGATCACACCGCATCGGGCGACGCTGGAGGACTACTTCGTCGCCACGGTCGAGGACGCGCGGGGCGGCGGCTCATGATCGACGCGATCTATTCGATCGCCGTGAACACCTTCAAGGAAGCGGTGCGTGACCGCATCTTGGCGGTGTTCTTCGTCTTCGCCTTGTTGCTGATGGCGTCGTCGACCGTGCTCTCGTGGCTCACGGTCGGTTCGGAGCTGAAGATCGTCACCGATTTCGGCCTGGCGGCGGAAGCGTTCTTCGCCACCTTGATCGCCGTCTTCGTCGGCATCAACCTGGTCTACAAGGAGGTCGACAAGCGCACGATCTACGCCGTGTTGGCCAAGCCGGTGCCGCGCTGGGCCTTCATCTTGGGGAAGTATTTCGGCCTCATGGCGGTGCTTGTCGTGGCGATCGCCTTGATGTCGGTGTTCTACCTCGGGTTGGTGTGGTGGAAGGGGGGCGTCTTTCCGGCGCACCTGATCGGCGCGTTGACGCTGAGCGTCGCCGAGGTCTCGGTGGTCACCGCCGTGGCGATCGTCTTCTCCTCGTTCGCGCCACCGATCGAGGCGGCTATCTTCACCGTCGGCGTGTGGGCCATCGGCCACATGTCGTGGGGCTTCGCCGCGCTCGCCGAGCGGCTGCCGAGCCCGGCGATCGGCAACGCCATCGCCCTGATCTACTACGTCCTGCCGGACCTCGAGACGTTCAACATCCGGGCCCAGGTGGTCAACGAGTTCGCCGTCGCTCCCTCGTACTACGTCGGCGCGTTCACGTACGCGGTCGCGTACACGGTGGGCATGCTGGCGCTGGCGGTGCTCATCTTCCGCCGGCGGGATCTGAAATGACGGCGCCCTCGACCGGCCTGTCGGCGGGCGCTCAGAAAGGCACGGCCGTCGTCCTCGCCCTGGTGCTCGCCGTCGCCGGCAGCATGGCCGTCTGGGTCGGCGCCCAGCGGACGACCGACGCGGTGCGTACCACCTGGCCGCCGCAGTACCCGCTTCTGTTCCTGCCGAACGGTCGCTATCTCGCCGCCGCCAGCCTCGGCTTCCGCACGGTGCTCGCGGACGTCATCTACTTGTGGAGCATCCAGTACTACGGACATCGACGGACCCCCGAAGGTCGTCGATACCTGCGCCATATCTTCGAGACGATCACCGACCTCGACCCCGCTTTCATCGACGCCTACACGACGGGCGCGCTGGTCATGGCCTCGGACATGTCCGATCCCGCACTGGCGATCGAGCTTCTCGAGCGTGGCATCGAGCGCAACCCGGACAGCTGGGTACTGCCCCGGGAAGCCGGCTGGTACTCCTACATGGAGGTGCAGGACTACGCGGCCGCCGAGCGGTACTTCGAGCTGGCGACCCAGAAGCCTGACGCTCCCTCGTGGGTCGCCAGGTTGCGGGCCCACATGGTGGTGGAGCAGGGCGATCTGCTCTCGGCGATCTTGTTGTGGGAGCAGATTCGCGACGAGGCCGAGCAGGAAGGTGACGAGCGGGCCGCGGCGATCGCCGGGCAGCGTGTCCCGGACCTCTACGCGCAGTACGCCATCGGCGAGATCAACGCAGCCATCGAGCGTTTCGAGGCCGGCGAAGGCCGTCGGCCCGATTCTCTGGCTCTCCTGGCGCGACGCGGTCTGCTGCCCCAGACGGTATTCCTCGACGAGGAGGGCCGTCCGGTCAACTATCTCGGCGAGCCTTTCGCCTATGATGCAATGAGCGGCGAGGTGACGGATCCCAGCGCCGAGAGGGCGCGGAACGCGCGGTGATGTCGCCGAGCTCCCACTGTGGGCGAAGGGGCGCCCGACACGGGCGGACGGGATCACCGCGCGGGCTGAAGCGATGACCTACGCCGAGTTCTTCGAGCTGGTGCCGCGCGCCTGGATCGCGCCCTTCGGCGTCGCCTTCGGGCTGATCATCGGTTCCTTTCTGAACGTCGTCATCTACAGGCTGCCGCGCGGCCTGGACGTGTCCCGGCCGCGGTCGCGATGCACCCGATGTGACAGCCTGATTCCCTGGTACCGCAACATCCCGGTGGTCTCGTGGATTGTTCTCGGGGGTCGGTGCGGCGATTGCCGAGAGCCGATCTCGGCGCGCTACCCGCTGGTCGAAGCTGCCGTGGGCCTGCTGTTCGGCGCCGCGATCTACCGCTGGGGCGTTTCCTGGACGGCGCTCTCGAGCATGATCTTCGGCGCCTCGATGCTCGTGCTCGCGCTGATCGACTACGACCACAAGATCCTCCCCAACGTCATCACCCTGCCCGGGATCGTCGTCGGCTTCGCCCTGTCGCTGGTCGATCCGCGTATCGCCTGGGTCGACGCCGCCATCGGCATCGTCGTCGGCGGGGGGTTGCTGTACGCCGTGGCGTGGCTCTACCTGAAGCTGCGCGGTCAGCAGGGGATGGGCATGGGCGACGTCAAGATGATCGCCATGATCGGCGCCTTCGTCGGCTGGAAAGGCGCCCTGTTGACGGTCTTTCTCGGCTCCATGTTCGGCAGCATCGTCGGCATCGTGCTGATGCGGATCAAAGGGAAGGACTGGGACCACGCCCTGCCGTTCGGCACCTTCCTGGCGCTCGCCGCCGTGATCGTGGATTGGGGAGGTCCGGAGCTGCTGGCGTGGTACTGGGCGCTGGTAGGGCCGGTGAACTGATGCCCGACGGGTTGCGGCGGCGGGCCTGAAGCGGCGAACCGCGGGGGCAATGACCAGCCGTGGCCGAAGTTGTTGTGAAAAAAGGAGCCCGGGCGTGCGAAAGTGACTAATGATGATCAGTGAAGCGTAAACGGGTGAGAAAAAGACCTGGCGTGACCCAAAGCGAGTTGCGATAATTCTGACCATGATTTGCACCGCCCAGCATTACCTGCCACGGCGCCGGAACCGAGGCGAGAGCGGTTTCTCGTTGATCGAGTTGGCCGTCGTTCTCCTTCTCATCGGCATTATCGTTCTGGTCGGTATGCCGGCCCTGCAGGATTGGCTCGAGCGCTACCGCGTGCGTACCGCCGCCCAGACGCTCGCCGCCGACATGCAGCTGCAGCGTATGCGCGCGGTGAGCCGCAACCGGCGTTTCACGGTTGCGTTCGATGCCGCCAACGGCACCTACACGCTCTGGGAGGGCGACCCGGTCAACGGCCTGGTCACGCAGATCTCGCCGGAGCCGGTGGTCCTTCCATTCGGCGTCACGTTTACCGACCCGGTAGACGACCCGATCGAGCTGACCTGGGCCGGGAATGCCGACGTCGCCGTGTTTCATCCGGACGGCAGCGTTAACGGCAGCCTGGCGCAGCTCGACGAGATCACCATGACGAACGCCATCGGCGACTCGTTTCGGGTGACGCTGAATCAGGTGACCGGGCGAATCGGCGTGCTCGAGGGCTCCTGAGCGCCAAGAGCTCGCGCTTTCTCCCCGTTGTCGCTGTGGCGCTTGTGCTCGCCCATGGCGTCCCGCCTCATGACGGCGGACTCTCGGCTCAAGGCGTTTCGCTTTCCCCTAGAGTGCCCAACGGCGACTCACCAGGGTATTTGTGGATAGCAGCAAGTCAGCTGTTTGATTCGACGGGGCAGCTGATAGACGACCCGAGCCTGTACCCGCGGTCGTGGGTGTCGTTGGGGCTAGTCGCCAAGTTCCGGACCCACTACGCTCGAGTTCTAAGCGGCGAAACGAACAGCTGCTTCTCATTGACTGCGGTTGCTGACCACGGCGACGCGACCCCGACAACGTTCCACGAGGCGCTTTCGCGAGCCAAGGCTGCGGTAAGGGGCAGGGTCCTGAACTCCGCAGGCGGATTCCTAATAGGAATGCCCGGAGTCATGTTGGAAGTGGCGGTGACGAGCCGACGTGTCAGAGCCCCGGAATACGCGGACATCGACACCTTGTTCCTTTTCTATCCTGTCGGTCGATTCCCCTTCGGTGCTGCGACCGTATGCCAATGGTGGGACGGTGTTAGCTGGCCGTCGGTGCCAACGATCGGTGATGAGATCTTGTACGTACCTGGCCCAGGTAGCAGATGGGAGCACTCGAGTCTTCCGATCGCCTGGTTGGATCTTCGAGGTTTCGATTTCATGTACACACGGGACGGCCAGTTGAGAGTCGCATCGGGGCCACTAGCTACCGATATGCGGCTCGATCTCGAATCGCTTGATGACGCGTGGGTCGCGGCGAGTGCCGTGATCAGGTGATTGTTCGCCATCGTAGGTGAGGTCGCCGTTGAGTGACCGATGGACGCCGACGCGCACGACGTCGCATTCTCGCCGGAATCCGTGGAGTCGTGGCCATCCCAATGTAGCGGGAGGCACGAATGTCGAATCGTTCATCGGGCGGATTCGCCCTGTTGGAAGTTGTCGTTGCCCTCGGGCTGATGGCGGTTTCCACCCTGGTGATCGTCGAGGCGCTGGGAGCAGCGCTGGAATACGCGCGGGCCGCAGAGGCGGCCCGGCAAGCCACTGCTGTTGCGGCCGCCGTGGCCCATACCTTCGACACACGGGCCAACTACCCGTCCGGCTGGAGGGCCGTCGGCGGACCCGGGCCCGACGGGCTTCCGGGAACATCCGACGATGGTCCTTCCGGCGGGCCGGCGTGGGATTGCCGGCGTCGGATCATTCACGTCGCCGGCACCGGTGTCGACTGGACGTGGTTCGACGCAGCTTGCTCGGGTCTTGATGCGGCGACCGGCTCGGGCTCGTTCGGCGGGTTCGGCGGTGATCTCGCGCGCGGCGTCGCGATGGTCCGTCCGCGATGAGCGCCGCCCCGCGCGCACGACGACGGCGGCGAGGTCGAGTCGCCGCGGGCATTCCCGGCGGAGGAGGGGATTGCAGTGGCCTCTCGCTGCTGGAGCTTCTCGTTGCGGTGACCTGCACGTTGCTGTTGGCGACAGCGGCGTTCTCTCTGATCGTCGGAAGCGCCCGCGCCGCCCGGCGGCAGTGGAGTGGCGCGGCCTCGCTCGCGGTGGCGCGGGGCGCTGTCGCGTCGGTCGGAGAGGACCTCGGGTCGGCAGGCCGCGGCCTCGAGGACGCGGACGAGGTGCAACAGAACGGAATGGTCATCCGGCGGGCTTCCTCCGACCCGACGATGGCGCTGCGCGCGGTTCTTCCCGCCGGTCCGGTCGCGGAGATCTGGGCCCAGGTCGGCGCTTCTACATACCGCGTGCCGGTAGCCGGAGCGCCGGCGATGGGGGCCTCGGTGGCCGCCGTCGATCAGCCGCTGCGTCCCGCGGGCGCGCCCCTTCCGGTCGGAACGGTGGTCGGCAAGGTTCGGCTCGGAGGCTTGGTCGAGCTCTCGGTGGCATGGCGCGCTGCGGAAGCCGTCTTGGTGTCGAACTGGGGGCCACCCCGCGCGCTCGCGCCCGTCACCGTACGGGTGTACGACGTCAGGTCGAGTGGCGGCCGATTGCGGCTTCGCCGCCGGGATCTCGGAGGCTCGTGGCAGCCGATCGCCGACGGGCTGGACGGGTTCGACGTCCACTGGATCCTGGATACCGATGCGGACGGCGTCGCCGATTCGCGGCGTGGGCGGTGGCTGGGAGCCGCCGGGTCGCGAGCCTGTGCGGTGCAGATCGAGGCCCGCGTTCGGAGCGCCGCCGGCCGGACCGCCACCGGCCCCCTTGCTTCGCGGGGCCCGCAGACGGTGCAACGATGGATCCCGCTGGGCGAGTGCCGATGAGTCCGCGCGGCAAGACGCGACTCGCGAACGATCGTGGCAGCGCGCTGTTGCTCGTCGTGGGCGCCACGGCGGTTCTGGCCGTCATCTCGATGGCGCTCCTGACCGCATCGTTTCTCGCCTACGAGGTCGCCGCGCTCGAGTATCAGGGCTCCCAGGCACGCGTGTTGGCGCGGTCGGCACTGGAGCTCACCGGGCGCGAGCTGGCCGCCGGGCGGATCGCGGCACCATCGCCCGGAGCCACTTCCGTCTGGCAGTCCGTTGTTCCGGCCGCTCCCGCGGGGGTTCGCTCGTTGCCGCCCGGATGTGGCTTCGAGGTTCGGTTGACGACCGTGGCGGGCCCGGCAGGGCCGCAACAATGGCGTGGGTCGGCGGTTCCGGCCACCCTCCTCGATGCCGTGGCAGAGGGGCGCTGCGGACGTGGCTTCAACTCCCTCGCGGGGCGGTTTGCGCTCGACCTGCAGGGAACGGTCGTGCGCCTTTACTGATCCGGCTCCGCCGCACCTCGCGAGCCCATCGGCATGCCGCGGGAGCCCGTACGCGCCTGACCGTCCGCCGGTTCGACCCGCCCGGGAGCGGGGTCCATAATGAACCCTCGAGCGCAACCCGAGGGGCCGAGGATGACACCGACAAAGATCATCATCATGGGAGCCGCCGGCCGCGACTTCCACAACTTCAACGTCTATTTCCGCGACAACGAGCAGTACCGGGTGGTCGCCTTCACGGCGACGCAGATCCCGAATATCGACGATCGCCGGTATCCGGCGGAGCTCGCCGGATCGCTCTATCCCGAAGGCATCCCGATCCACCCGGAGGAGGAGGTCGAGCGGATCATTCGCGACGAAGAGGTGCACCAGGCCGTGCTGGCGTACAGCGACGTTCCGCACGAGTACGTCATGCACCTGGCCTCGCGGGTGAACGCCGCGGGGGCGGATTTCCGGCTCATGGGTGCGGACACGACGATGGTCCCGTCTTCCAAGCCGGTGGTCTCCATCTGTGCCGTCAGGACCGGATGTGGCAAGAGCCAGACGACCCGGCGTGTGGTCGCCATCCTGCAGGAAATGGGCAAGAGCGTCGTCGTTATTCGGCACCCGATGCCGTACGGCGACCTGGTTGCCCAGCGGGTGCAGCGATTCGCCACTCTCGGCGACCTCGACAAGCACGACTGCACCATCGAGGAGCGCGAGGAGTACGAGCCGCACATCGTGCGCGACGTTGTCGTGTACGCCGGTGTCGACTACGAGGCCATCCTCCGCCAGGCGGAACAGGAAGCCGACATCATCGTCTGGGACGGCGGCAACAACGACATCGCGTTGATCCGACCGGACCTGGAGATCGTCGTGCTCGATCCGCACCGCCCCGGGCACGAGCTCGGCTACTACCCCGGCGAGACCAACCTGAGGCGCGCCGACGTGCTGGTGATCAACAAGATCATGACCGCCGATCGAGTCGGGATCGAAGAGGTGCGAGCGAACGCCCGCGCTACCAATCCGGCGGCGCTGGTCGTCGATGCCGCGTCGCCGCAGTTCATCGACGGCGACCCGAGCGAGATCGCCGGCAAGCGCGTTTTGGTGATCGAGGACGGGCCGACCCTGACCCACGGCGAGATGCGCTACGGCGCCGGCGTGATGGCGGCGCGGAAATTCGGCGCGGCCGAGATCGTCGATCCGCGGCCGGGGGCGGTCGGAAGCATCGCCGAGACGTTCGACAAGTACCCGCACACCGATATGGTGCTGCCGGCGATGGGCTACGGCGAAGCTCAGGTCGCCGATCTCGAGGCGACGATCAAAGCGACGCCATGCGACCTGGTCCTGATCGCCACGCCGATCGATTTACGCCGCCTGGTGAGCTTCGACCTGCCGGCGCTGCGCGTCACCTACGAGCTGCAGGAGATCGGCGTGCCGACGCTCGAAGGTCCGTTGCGCTCGTTCGTCGATTCGATCTGACCGCCGTGGAACGCGGCGTCCGGCGGGAAGTACTCGACAATCGCCTCACCGTGCTCACCGAGGAAGTGCCGACGGTGCGCTCCGCCAGCCTCGGCATCTGGGTGAAGATGGGCTCCCGTTTCGAATCGCCCGAGCAGGCCGGTGTCTCCCATTTCATCGAGCACATGCTGTTCAAGGGGACGCGCTCGCGCTCGGCGAAGCAGATCGCCTTCGCCATCGACGCGATGGGAGGGCAACTCGATGCTTTCACCACGAAGGAGCATGCCTGCTACTACGCCAACGTTCTGGACGTGCACGTCGAGGACGCCTTCGCACTGCTGTCCGACATCGTCCTCGAGCCCCTTTTCGATGAGCAGGAGCTCGAGCGCGAGCGAACCGTCATTCTGGAGGAGCTGGCGGCAGTGGAGGACTCCCCCGAGGATCTGCTGTGGGAAGAGTTCGCCGCCCGCTTCTGGTTGGGGCATCCGCTGGGGATCCCCGTCCTCGGCACGCGCGAGACCATCGAGTCGCTGACGCGCGACGACCTGGCGGCGTTCTTCCGTCGCGCCTACGAGCCGGCGAACGTGGTCATCGCGGCTTCGGGATACTTGAGCCACGAGGAGGTCACGGCCAGCGCGACGAGGTTGTTCGGCGACCTGGAGAATCGTACGCCGATGCCGGAGGTTGCTCCGCCGCGCGCCTTTCAGCACTTTCGCATCCGCGGCAAGGAAGAGCTCGAGCAGGTCCACATCGCCGTCGGTTGTCCGGCCCCTCCGGCTGCGGACGCCGATCGGTACGTCGCCTTCGTGCTCAACGCGGTGCTCGGGGGAAGCGTCTCGTCGCGATTGTTTCAGCGGATCCGCGAGGAGCACGGCCTCGCCTACAGCGTCTATTCCGCCCTTGAAACCTACGCCGATGCAGGGTGCTTCTGGATCTATGCCGGCACCCGCGCCGACGCGGCGCCGACGGTCCTCGAGCTGATCATCGAGGAGCTCGGGGTGCTCAGCGAGTTGCCGGTCCCGGACGAGGAGCTCCATCGGATGAAAGAGCACCTCAAGGGGAGCCTCATGTTGGGACTCGAGAGCACCGTCGGTCGGATGAGCGCCGTGGCGCAGCAAGAGATCTACTTCGGCCGCACGTTCGCGATGGACGAAGTTCTCGCCGGTATCGAGGCGGTCACCGCAGATCGGGTCACGGACCTCGCCGCGCGGATGTTCGCCGACGAGGGAATCGCCGCCGACATGCTGGCGCAGCGCACCGTGGCGGCCGAGCTCGAACGACGTTTCGACGACGGCCTGACGCTGCCCGCGGGCGGCCGCCTGTCGCCGGCGTGAGCGAAATAGGCCGGCGGTGCCCGAGTTGGAGGCGTAGGGGTCGCGGGATAGAATGCGTTCCACCGTCGGTGGCGAACGCCGACCTGCCGCGACTCCGTGCCCACCGCCCACCACTCCGCGCCCACCGCTCCAACCCCTTCGAATCGACGCGATGATCGGACGTTACACCCGTTCGGAGATGGGCAGCATCTGGAGCGAAGCGGCCCAGTACGCCGCTTGGCTCGAGGTAGAGCTCGCTGCGGCGGAGGCCATGGTGGAGCTCGGCAGCATTCCCGCAGAGGCGCTCGAAGAGGTCCGCCGGGCCGTTCCGCCGGACCCCGAGCGCGTGGCCGAGATCGAGGCCCGAACCAAGCACGACGTCATCGCCTTCCTCGAAGCGATCGAGGAGCAGATCGGTCCTTCGGCGCGCTATCTGCACCTCGGCCTGACCTCTTCGGATGTGCTCGACACGTCGTTGGCGCTCCGCCTGGTGCGTGCATCCGACATCCTGATCGAGGGCTGCGGTGCGCTCGTCGACCTGTTCCTGGAAAAAGCGCTGGAGTATCGCCGCCAGCCGATGGTGGGGCGCACCCACGGGATTCACGCCGAGCCGATCAGCCTGGGGCTCAAGTTCCTCCGCTTTCACGAGGAGTTCAAGCGCGGCCGAGAGCGCCTGGAGCGCGTCCGCGAGGGCGTTCGGTACGGGCAGATTTCGGGCGCCGTGGGCAGCTACGGGACGCTCGACCCGGCGGTCGAGCCGCTCGTATGCGCCCGCCTGGGGTTGAACGTCGAGCCGGTCTCATCGCAGGTCGTGCCGCGCGATCGGCACGCCGACTTCATCGCCGCCCTGGCGATCGTCGCCGCGTCGATCGAGAACGTGGCGCTGGAGATTCGGGGCCTGCAGCGGACCGAAGTGCTCGAGGCGGCGGAGCCATTCGGTGCCGGGCAGAAGGGCTCATCGGTGATGCCCCACAAGCGGAACCCCATCAAGACCGAGAACCTCACCGGCCTGGCTCGGTTGGTGCGCGCCTATGCGATGACCGGTTTCGAGAACGTCGCCCTGTGGCACGAACGCGACATCTCCCACTCGTCTGCCGAGCGCGTCGCTCTCGCCGACGCCTGTATCGCGGTGGATTTCATGCAGCACCGGCTGCACGGCGTCGTTGCGGGACTCGAGGTGTTCCCCGAGGCCATGGCTCGAAACCTCGACCTGACCAACGGACTGGTTTTCTCCAGTCGGGTGCTCGAGGCGCTGTTGCAGGCCGGGCTCGCCCGCACGGAGGCGTACCGGCTCGTCCAGCGCGCGGCGATGACCTGCTGGAAGACCCGTGAGCCGTTCAAGCAGTTGCTCGCCGACGACGCCGAAGTCATGGAGCGGCTGTCGCCGGAGGATCTCGACGAGGCCTTCAACGTCGAATCGGCGCTTTCCGGCGTCGAGGCCGTTTTCGAGCGTGTTCTGCGCCAGCAGGAGGCGGCTTCTTGAGGAGAGCCGAATGAAGAGAGCCGCATGTCGAACAGCCTGAACCACTGCTGTGGCGTATTCGGCATCCTCGGGCACCGCGAGGCCGCCCGTCTTGCCTACCTCGGCCTCTATGCCCTGCAGCACCGAGGGCAGGAGAGCAGCGGCATTGCGACGGCGAACCTCGGAGCGATGTTCGTCGAGCGCGGCATGGGCGAGGTCGCCGACGTCTTCACCACCGAGCGGCTCGACCGGCTGCCGGGGCGCTCCGCGATCGGTCACGTGCGGTATTCCACCGCCGGCTCGAGCTCGCTGGCGAACGCCCAGCCGGTGCGGATCGAATCGCGCCGTGGAGCGCTCGCCCTGGGGCACAACGGAAACCTGGTGAACGCCACGGAGATCCGCGAGCGGCTCGAGCAGGAAGGCTCGATCTTCACCTCCACCAGCGACACCGAGGTCATGCTGCATCTGTTCGCCCGCAGCGAGTTCGACGACGTCGCCGACGCGCTGGTCGACGCGCTCACGCAGGTGCGGGGCGCCTTCACCATGACGCTGCTGACGAACGACGCCCTCCTGGGGGTCCGCGACCCCTTCGGGTTTCGGCCGTTGTCCATCGGCGCGATCGACGGCGCCCTGGTATTGGCGTCGGAAACCTGCGCCTTCGATCTTATCGGGGCCGATTTCATCCGCGACATCACGCCCGGCGAGTTGGTGGTGATCGGCGAGGAGTCGGTGGGCTCCGATGCGGCCATCGCCGCGGCGGCGGCCGGACCCGGCGCCTCCGCCCCCGGCTTTCGGTCCTTGCAGCCTTGGCCGTTGCCGACGGAGCACCGCTGCATCTTCGAGCACGTGTATTTCGCCCGTCCGGACAGCAACCTTTTCGGCGCCAGCGTGATGGACGCCCGCAAGCGCATGGGGCGAGTCCTGGCGCAAGAAGCGCCTGCCGATGCCGACCTGGTCGTGCCGGTGCCGGACGGCGGGGTTGGCGCCTCGCTCGGATACGCCGCCGAGTCGGGCCTCCCGTTCGAGCCCGCGCTGATCCGCAACCACTACGTCGGGCGCACCTTCATCGAGCCGCGGCAGTCCATCCGCCACTTCGGCGTGAAGGTGAAGCTCAACCCGGTGGAGAGCGTCATACGCGGGAAGCGGATCGTTCTGATCGACGATTCGATCGTGCGGGGCACGACGAGCGCCAAGATCGTCGAGATGATCCGCGGCGCCGGCGCCACCGAGGTCCACGTGCGGGTTTCGTCGCCGCCGTACGTCTCCCCCTGCTACTACGGTATCGACACCCCCCGTCGGGAGGAACTGATCGCGGCGAATCACTCCGTCGACGAGATCCGAGCGCAGATTGGCGCCGACTCGCTCGAATACCTCTCCCACGACGGGCTGAAGAGCTCCCTGCCCGACGGTGACACGACCTATTGTGGCGCCTGCTTCACGGCCGACTACCCGATCCCCCTGGGAAGCCAGCTGAAGCGACAAATGGATCTTTTCCAACCCGTCGGCGCCGGACCGGCCAGGAGCGAGGACGATGGCTGACGGCGCGAGCGAGGACGTGGAAGCGTGAGCAAGGACGTGGAGCAACCCGGCCTGACGTACAGCGACGCAGGCGTCGATCGTGAAGCGGCGGCCGGTGCCAAGGTGCGCATACGGGAGCTCGTTCGCAGCACGTTCACCGAGCACGTTGTCGGCGACATCGGCAGCTTCGGCGGCGGCTTCCGACTGCCGGGCGGATCCGGGAATCTGCTGGTTGCTTCCGCCGACGGCGTCGGCACCAAGCTGAAGATCGCCGTGATGGCCGACGAGCACGAGGGGGTCGGATACGACATCGTGGCGCACTGTGCCGACGACATCCTGACCCAAGGGGCGGAGCCGCTTTTCTTCCTCGACTACCTGGCGCTGGGCAAGATGGAAGGGGGCGTTGTCGAGGCGGTCTTGCGCGGCGTTGCCGCCGCCTGCCGCGACGTCGGCGCCGCGCTTATCGGCGGCGAGACGGCGGAGATGCCGGACATCTACGCACCCGGTGAGTACGACCTGGCCGGATTCATCGTCGGGCAGACCATCGGCGACACTCTGCTCGACGGTTCCGCCATCCGACCGGGAGACCGTTTGCTGGGCATGGCGTCAAACGGTCTGCACACCAACGGCTACTCGCTGGTCCGGCGGGTTGTGTTCGAGCACCGTGGGCTCCGCGTCGACGACGTCGTCGACGAGTGGGGCAGCACGGTGGCGGACGAGCTGCTGCGGCCGCATCGGGCGTACGTCGCGTCGTTGCGCGGTCCCATCGGGCGGGGCGACGTCAATGGCCTGGCCCACATCACCGGCGGCGGGCTGTACGAGAACGTGCCGAGGATGATGCCGGAGGGCTGCGGCGCCGTGATCGACCCCGAGGCCTGGGAGACGCCGGCGGTGTTCCGATCGCTGCAGGACTGGGGAGGGATCCCGGAGGACGAGATGTGGCACACATTCAACATGGGTGTCGGCATGGTCGTAGCGGTCGGCGCGGAGCATGCCGGGGCGCTGCGCGCGGAGCTCGAAGGGGCCGGCGAGTCGGTCTTCCCGATCGGCGCCGTGGTCGACGGCGAGGGCGTCCGCCTGGAGGCGGGGTTCGAGGCTGCGCCATGAGTCGCCGAAGGGTCGCCGTGCTGATCTCCGGGCGGGGCTCGAACATGGAGTCGCTGGCGCGCGCCTGCGCCGCGGACGATTTTCCCGCCTCCATTTGCGTCGTCGTGTCGAGCGCCGCGGACGCCGGCGGGCTGGAAAAGGCGGCGGCGTTCGGCATTCCCACCGCGGTCGTGGAGCCGGGCAACTACGACAGTAAAGAGGCGTTCGAGGCGCAGGTCATCCGCGCGATCGAGGAACACGGCGGCGAGCTGATCTGCCTGGCCGGCTTCATGCGCGTCCTTTCGGAGGGCTTCGTCAGCCGCTTTCCGAACAAGATCCTCAACATCCACCCGTCGCTGCTGCCCTCCTTCCCGGGCCTGCACGTGCAGCAGAAGGCGATCGATTATGGGGTCCGGTACTCCGGCTGCACGGTCCATCTGGTCGTTCCCGAGGTGGACGCGGGACCGATCGTGCTACAGGCCGTCGTTCCGGTCGAACAGAATGACTCGGCCGATTCGCTGGCGGCGCGCATCCTCGAGCAGGAGCACCTGATCTACCCCGAGGCCGTACGGCTGTTCGCCGAGGACAGGCTGCGGATCGAGGGGCGCAGGGTGCTGATCGACACCGCGGACGGGCAGTGACATGGGCGGGTTCGCGCCGGCCGACGAGCAGCTCGAGATCCTCCGACGCGGGGCCGTCGACCTGATCAGCGAGGAGGAGCTCGGCGCCAAGCTCGAGCGTTCGCGAAAGACCGGCAAGCCGCTGACCGTCAAGGTGGGCTTCGACCCGTCGGCGCCCGACATCCACCTCGGGCACACGGTCGTCATGCGGAAGATGAAGCAGTTCCAGGATCTCGGCCACCAGGTCGTTTTCGTTGTCGGCGACTTCACCGGCATGATCGGCGATCCGTCGGGCAAATCGAAGACCCGTCCGCAGCTGACGCACGAAGAAGTGCTCGAGAACGCCGAGACGTACCGCAAGCAGGCGTTCAAGATCCTCGATGAGGAGCGCACCCGGCTGGAGTTCAATTCGTCCTGGCTGGAGAAGCTCGGCGCCGCCGGCTTCATCCGGCTGGCCGGCAAGTACACCGTGGCGCGGATGTTGGAGCGGGACGACTTCGAGAAGCGCTTCAAGGCCAACCAGCCCATCAGCGTGCACGAGTTCCTCTATCCACTCGCCCAGGCTTACGATTCGGTCGCGCTCGAGGCCGACGTCGAGATGGGCGGAACCGATCAGCTTTTCAACTTGCTCGTCGGCCGCGACATCATGCGGGAACACGGGCAGGAGCCGCAGGTCGTTCTGACCGTGCCGTTGCTCGTCGGCACCGACGGCGTCGAAAAGATGAGCAAGTCACTGGGCAACTACGTCGCCGTCGAGGACACCCCCACCGACATGTTCGGCAAGGTCATGTCGGTTTCCGACGAGCTCATGTGGAGCTATTTCGAGCTCTGCACCGACTTCGTCGTTGCCGAGATCGACAAGATGAAAGCGGACGTCTCCGCGGGCGCGATGCACCCGAAGGCCGCCAAGCAGCGGCTGGCCGCAACCGTCGTCGCCGGCTTCCACGGCGACGAAGCCGCAGCCGCGGCCCAGGCCGAGTTCGACAAGGTCTTCGCCGGCGGCGGATTGCCCGATGACATGCCGACCCTGGAGATCACCGGGGCCGAGCCGGCCTGGATCGTCCAGGTGATGCGCGACCTCGGCTTCGCCGCCTCCAACGGTGAGGCTCGGCGCCTCATCGGGCAGGGAGCGGTGAGCCTGAACGGCACGAAAGTCGAAACCGACGAGCACGAGATTCCTGCGGACGGAACCGAGAGGGTGCTCAAGGTCGGCAAACGGCGCTTCGCGCACGTCAGAGTTTCCTGAGGCAAGGGCGTCCGAGGGCGCCGGCCGTTCCGCCGTGACCCGGGCTCCCACGGACTTGCGCGGAAGCCGCGTCGTCGATATTGTCGGTTAGCGACATAGCGGTCAGCGACATAGCGGCTGCCGACATAGTTGTTGGCGAACGTGGCGCCGGCCGTATCTTCTTCCTCGTGGGTTGATCGTGAAGCGTACCGAGACCGTTTCGGAGCAAGTGTTCGGCTTGCTGTTGGCGGCCTACCCGCCCCGTTTCCGCGCCCGATTCGAACCGGAGCTGCGAGCGTTCTTCCGTGAAGATCACCGACGCGCCGCTGCGTCGGGGCGGTGGGCATTGCTTGCCATGTGGGCTCGCACGCTCGGAGACCTGGCGGCGGCGGCGTGGCGCCAGCGCCGCTCGGCCGGCCGGCGATCGCCCCGGGGGACCCCATCCACGCCTCCCCGAAGGCCCATGTTCATGTCTCATTTCGTTCAGGACATCCGCTACGCGCTGCGCTTGTTCGCCCAGGATCCGGGATTCACGACCGTGGCGATCTTGACCTTGGCGCTCGGAATCGGCGCCACCACCGGCGCCTTCAGCATCATCGACGGCGTGCTGCTCCGTCCGCTGCCGTACCCCGACGGCGAGCGCCTGGTCTTCGTCGGCGCCCGCTTCGACCACGACGACGGGTTGGGGGTGGTGTCGCCCGGAAACCTCGCCGACCTGGCCGACCGCTCCGTCACCCTCGAGGCCGTCGCGGGGTCGAGCGACGTTTCCTTCACCGTGCTCGGCACCGGCGACCCGGAGCTTGTCGATGCGGTCCGGGTGGGCCGGAACTTCTTCAGCCTGATGGGGATCGAGCCGCACCTCGGTCGCGGCCTGGTGGAGTCGGACTACGAGCCCGACGCCAGCGACGTCGCGGTGCTCGACTACGCCTATTGGCAAGATGCCTTCGGGGGCGATCCCTCCGTGGTCGGTGAGGTACTGACGCTCGACCGCGAGCCCTACACCGTGGTCGGCGTCGGACCGGAAGACTATTTCCCGCCCGATGTCGTGCATGGGCACGCAGACGCCCGCATGTGGGTGCCGCTGCGGTTCATCGGCGATCCCGTCCGCACCAGCTTCGGTTACCAGGCGCTGGCGCGGCTGGCCCCGGGAGCCAACGTGGACGAGGCGGCGCTCGAGGTCGATCGTATCTTTCGCGGCCAGACGGCCGAATACGGCCTCGATTTCGAGGTCGGTGGGGGCGCGGAGCTGCTTCGCGATCGCTCGCGTGGCACCAGCGGAGAATCGCTGCTGGTGCTGCTGGTCGCGGTCGCGCTGCTGCTCGGCATCTCGTGCGCCAACGTGGCCAACCTGATGCTCGCCCGGGGGACACGGCGGCGTCGTGAGCTGGCGGTGCGTCGCTCGCTCGGTGCGGACCGTTGGCGTATCACCCGGCAACTGACGACCGAGAGCCTGGTGTTGGCGCTCGTCGGCGGAGCCCTGGGCTCGGCGCTGTCCTACTGGGCCGTGCTCGGCTTCAAGCTCGTGAGCCCGCCGGGGATGCCGCGATTGGCGGAAGTCTCGGTGGACCTGCGAGCGCTGCTCGGGGCCCTGGTCCTGTCGGGCCTGGTAGGGGTCCTGTTCGGCATCGCGCCGTCGCTGCAAGCGCTCCGAACCGGCTCCGCGGCCAGCCTGCGTGCCGCCGGGAGCGGCGCCTCCTCCCGCCGCCCGAGCGCCGTTCTGGTGGTTGCCGAGATGGCGCTGGCGCTGATGTTGCTGATCGGCGCCGGATTGATGGTCAACAGCTTCGTGCGCTTGAGCTCGGTCGACCCGGGGTTCGAGCCGAACGGGCTGGTTTCGATGCGCGTCAACTTGCGCGATGCGTACGCCGAGCGAGCGGATTGGCAACCGTTCTTCCGCGAGGTGCTCGGCGGCGTGCAGTCGCTGCCCGGCGTTCAGACCGCGGCGCTCACTACCAGCCTGCCGTTTGGCGGCGTCGGTATCGCCAGCAGCGTCGTCCCCCTCGATACCGGTGGGGACACGGCCGAGCCCGACTTCATCCCGTCGACGTATATCAGCGAGGACTACTTCCGCACCCTCGGTATCAACTTGCTCGAAGGTGACACGTTCGATCCGGTGACCGAGGGTGGTCCGTTGCAGGTCGTCGTCAACACGGCACTGGCAGAGCGATTCTGGCCGGGCGCTCCGTCGGCCCTCGGCAAGCGCATCCTGGTGGGTGATGACCCGGCGGAGGATCCCGTGGCCACCGTCATCGGCGTGGCGGACAGCTTGCGATTTCGCTACGACCAGGACCCGATGGCGGAGATGTTTTTCTCCGTCGACGAGCGGGCCTGGCGCGCTACGTGGGTGGTGGCGAGGACCAGTGGAGACCCGAGCGACCTGGCCCGGCCCATGCGAGGTGCCGTCTGGCGGGTCGACCCCGACCTGCCGATCGACACGGTGGCGACGGTCGCCGAGCTCGCCTGGGGCAGCGTCGGTGCGCCGATGTTCTACTCGGCGCTGGCGTCGTTGCTGGCGCTGGCGGCGCTGGCGCTGACGCTGGTCGGCGTCTACGGGACGGTGTCCTACGGTGTCGGCGCACGGGTAAGGGAGATCGGTGTACGTGTCGCCCTCGGAGCGCGGCCGGGGAGAGTGTTGGCGTTGATTCTTGGCGGCGGTGCCCGCATGGCGGTGGCCGGCGTGACGCTCGGCGCGCTCGGCGGCTGGGTGGCGTCACGCACGCTGGAGAGCTTTCTGTTTGGCGTCTCGGGCACCGACCCGTGGACGTACGTTGCCGTCTGCGCGATGTTCGTTGCCACGACGTTGCTGGCGACCT